>CAZAVX010000030.1:0-27953 GCA_964488835.1 uncultured Iamiaceae bacterium
ACCCTCGACGAGGCCGACGCCTACGCGGCCGCAGGGGTGGAACGCCGAACCGAGCGCTGAGGAGCCGAACCGGCCGGCGGGCCCCGCGTCAGGCGGGCGTGGCGAACGGCACCCGGTGCTCGTGGCGTCCGGGCTCGAGGTCGACGACCGCAGCGCCCGGCAGGTCGAGCACACCGGTCGCGCCCGCGGGGAGCTCCACCTCGACGACCAGGTCGCCACCGTCGATCCGCCACTCGACGCCGATCCGGCCGTTCGCGACGGTGAGGTGGGTCCGAGCCCACGTGAGGCCGCCGCCCGGGCGGGGTGCGATGCGCACCGTCGCGTAGCCCGGGGTGGCGGGCGCGAGGCCGCCGACCGTGCGATGGAGCCAGTCGGCGACGGCCCCGAGCGCGTAGTGGTTGAAGCTCGTCATCTCGCCGGGGTTGATCGAGCCGTCGGGCAGCATCGCGTCCCAGCGCTCCCAGACGGTGGTCGCCCCCATCGTGACCGGGTAGAGCCACGACGGGCACTCCCGCTCGAGGAGCAGCCGGTAGGCGTGGTCGAGGTGGCCGGTCGCCGTCAACGCGTCGCAGATGAACGGGGTGCCGGCGAACCCGGTGCTGATGCGGAAGCCGTCGGCCGCGACCAGCTCGGCGAGCCGGTCGCCGGCGGCGCGGGCACCCTCGCCGTCGACGAGGCCGAACACGATCGCGAGGGCGTACACGGTGGGGGCGTCGCTGTGGACCCGCCCGTCGGCATCGACGTAGTGGTCGAGGAACGCTCGGCGGGTGCGGTCGGCAAGCGCGGTCATCTCGCTCGCGACGTCGTCCTCGCCGAGGACGGTCGCGGCCTCGGCGGTGAGCCGGGCGCTGCGGTGCAGGCACGCCGTCGCGACGACCTCGCGCGCGGCCTTCGCCTTGTGCGGGGCCTCGGGCGGAGCGGAGGGGTCGAGCCAGTCGCCGAACTGGAAGCCGCGGTCCCAGAGCCCGGTGTCGGACACGAGCCCCGCGACCCGACGCAGGTGGGCGACCATCGACGGGAGGTGGTCGGCGAGGAGGTCGGGGTCGCCGTAGGCCTGCCAGAGCGCCCACGGCACCCACACCGCCGCGTCGCCCCAGATGGCGGTCGACTCGATGGGGATCGGCGGTGGCGTGGTCCGCATGGCGCGCTTCAACAGGTCGGGCACGACGAACGGCACCATCCCGTCCTGGTTCCGCTGCTCGACCGCGAGGTCGGCGAGCCAGTCGGCGAGGAAGCCCTTCACGTCGTAGAGGTAGGCCGCGGTCGGGGCGAAGACCGAGATGTCGCCGGTCCACCCCATCCGCTCGTCGCGCTGGGGGCAGTCGGTCGGCAGGTCGAGGGCATTGCCCCGCCACCCCCACACGACGTTGCGGTGCAGCTGGGTGACGAGGGGGTCGGAGCACTCGAAGAAGCCCGTCCGCGCCAGCTCCGAGTGCACGACGACAGCCTCGAGATCGTCCGGGGTCAGCTCCCCGGGATGGCCGGTCACCTCGGCGTAGCGGAACCCGTGGAACGTGAAGGTCGGTTCGAACTCGTCGGGCTCGCCGCTCAGCACGAACCGGTCGGTGGCCTCGGCGGCGCGCAGCGTTCGCACGCCGAGCTCGCCGTCCTCGAGCACCTCGGCGTGGCGCACGACGACCTCGGTGCCGGCGGGGCCCTGCACCCGGAGGCGGATCCACCCGACGAGGTTCTGACCGAAGTCGACGAGCGTGCGACCCGACGGCGAGGTCCAGATCGACACCGGCGCGACGGTCTCGTGGCGGACGACGGGAGGCCCGATGTAGGGGACGAGGATCCCGTGGTCGAACGGGAGTACCTCGACCGCGAGCTCCGGCTGGGGCTGGTGGCGCCGGCGTGCGTCGATGACCTGGCCGTCGTAGAGGTCGTCGGCCACCACGTCGGAGGGCCTCGCGGTCCAGCCCTCGTCGGTGACCACGGTCTGGCGGTGACCGTCCTCGAAGGTGATCTCGAGCTGGGCGAGGAGGCCGATGCGGTCGCCGTAGGGCTCCTGGTCGTCCCATCCGAGGCGACCGGCCCACCATCCCCGCCCGACGGTGGCCGCCAGCTCGTTCTCGTCGGTGCGGGAGCCGGTGCGGGACCCGGCGAGGAGGTGGGTCACGTCGTAGGTGCGGTACCGCAGCCGCCACTCGAAGCTCGTCCAGCCGGGGCTCAACACATCGGGTCCGACCGGGGACCCGTTGAGCGACGCCTCGAACACGCCGAGCGCCGAGGCGTGCAGCACGGCGGACCGCACCTGGCCGTGACCCGGGTCGAGGGCGAACCGTCGAGTGAACGTGGGGGCGCTGCCGTCGTCGACGGTGGGCGAGATCATCGCTGCGCGCCAGTCGAGCGGTGTGGTGGTCATGTGGCCTCCGGAAGGCGGACGAGGTTGCGATCGAGCTCGGCGACGCTCGCGACGCCGAGGAGGCTCATCGTGCGGACGATGTCGGCGTGGAACCACTGGAGCAGCCGATCGACACCCCGCTCCCCTGCGGCGCCGAGGGCATAGAGGTAGGCCCGGCCGGCCATGGCGAGATCAGCGCCGGCGGCGACCGCCTTCACGATGTCGCTCCCCCGGCGGACCCCGCCGTCGCAGATGATCACCGCCTCGTCGCCCACCGCGTCGCGCACCGGCGCGACGAGGGGGAGGATCGCGGGGGCGCCGTCGAGCTGTCGGCCGCCGTGGTTCGAGAGGCAGATGGCGTCGACGCCACGCTCGCTCGCCATGATCGCGTCGGCGACGGTCTGGATCCCCTTCACGACGATCGGTCCGTCCCAGTGCGAACGGAGCCAGTCGACGTCGTCCCACGAGAGGGCCGGGTCGAACTGAGAGTTGATGTAGTCGGACAGGGTGACCGGCGAGGCGCCGTCGCCCACCTCGCGGCCGACGACGTTGGCGAAGCGGATCGGTTCGGAGCGCACGAACGCCCACGTCCAACCCGGGTGGAGCGCGCCGTCGACGATCGTCCGTGGACCGATGCTCGGCGGCAGGGAGAACCCGCGGCGCACGTCGCGTTCGCGCCGCCCGAGCACCGCCGTGTCGACGGTGAGGACGAGCGCCTCGTACCCCGCCGCGGCGGCGCGCTCGATCATCTCCCGGACGAGCCCCCGGTCGCGCCAGGCGTACACCTGGAACCAGAGGCGGCCGTCGCTCACGGCGCGCACCTCCTCGATCGACCGGGTGCTGAGCGTCGAGAGTGTGTAGGGCAGCCCCGCGCGTGCGGCGGCCCGGGCCACGGCGAGCTCGCCGTCGGGGTCGGCGATGCGCGTGAAGCCGGTCGGCGCGAGCACGAGCGGGAAGGCGACGGGCGAGCCGAACACCGTCGAGTCGGGCGTGGGCACCTCGATGCCGCGCAGGACCCGCGGCCGGAACGTCGTCGCGGCGAACGCTGCCGTGTTGGCGTCGAGGGTGCGCTCGTCCTCCGCTGCGCCGTCGATGTAGTCGAACACGCCGCCGGGCAGACGCCGGCGCGCGATGCGTCGCAGGTCGGCGACCGACGCGGCGCGCCGCAGGCGCCGTTCGACGGGGTCGGTCTCGAACCGCTCGAAGCGCACCACCGAGCGGAGGGTACGGATGGCCTGGATCATCGTGGTTCGTACCTCCGCAGTGGGGTGACCGACGCGACGAGCGCCCGCAGATCTTCGAGTGTGCCCGACACCGCGCCCCGGGCCCGGGCCTGGACGAGGACGTTGCCGAGCGCCGAGGCCTCGACGGGCCCGGCGAGCACCGGCCGCCCGGTCGCGTCGGCGGTGAGCTGGCAGAGCAGCTCGTTGCGCGACCCGCCACCCACGACGTGGACGACCTCGACGTCGAGGCCGGCGAGGCGTTCGGCGTCGGCGATCGTCCGGGCGTAGCCCGCGGCGAGCGAGTCGAGGATGCAGCGCACGAGCGCCCCCCGCGAGTCGGGGTCGAGCCCCGCGGCGTCGGCGAGCCGGGCCGGCATCCGGCCGGGCGGGATCCATGCGGGATCGTCGACGTCGACGACCGGACCGTCGACGACGGTGCCCGCCGCCCGCAGCAGCGGCTCGAGCGCCGGGGCGTCCCACTCGCGGAGGCACTCCTGGAGCAGCCAGAGGCCACCGACGTTGCGGAGGAACCGGGTCCGCCCGTCGACGCCGAGCTCGTTGGTGAAGTTGGCGGCGCGTGCCTCGTCGGTGAGCACCGGCCCGGCGAGCTCGAGCCCGACGAGCGACCACGTGCCGCTCGAGACGTAGGCGAACCGCGGGGTCGTGGCGGGCACCGCCGCGACCGCCGAGGCGGTGTCGTGGGTGCCGACGTTGACGACCGGCACGCCGCTGCGCGTCGTCCCGCGGACCGTGCCCGCCGCCTCGAGCTCGGGGAGCAGGCCCGAGGGGATGGCGAGGCGGTCGAACAGCACGTCGGACCACCGGTGCGTGCGGGCGTCGAGGAGGCCGGTTGTCGACGCGTTCGTCAGCTCGGTGCCGACCCGACCGGTGAGCAGGTACGCGAGCAGATCGGGGATCAGGAGGGCGTGGCGGGCCCGGTCCCACAGCTCGCCGTCCTGCTCGGCGACGAGCTGGTAGACGGTGGTGAACGGCAGGTGCTGGAGGCCGTTCAGCCTGAACAGCTCGTCGGGCGGGACGGCCGAGTGCACCCGGTCGATGACCGCATCGGTGCGGCCGTCGCGGTAGGCGATCGGCTCGGCGAGCAGGGTGCCGTCCTCGTCGAGGAGCCCGTAGTCGACCGCCCAGGTGTCGATGCCGACCGACTCGGCCTCGGGGACGAGGGCGAGCCCGACCTCCACCTCCCGGTGCAGCCGGGTGAGCTCCCAGCGCAGGTGTCCGTCGCGCTCGACGACGCCGTTCGGGAAGCGGTGGACCTCGTCGAGGCGGACCCGACCGGCGTCGAGGGTGCCGGCCATGACCCGCCCGCCCGAGGCACCGATGTCGACCGCGGCGAAGACCCTGGCGGCCATGCGCGCTAGCGGAGGAACGCGGCCGCGACGCCGCTGTCGACCGGCACGACGAGACCGGTGGTGTGGGAGAGCTCGGCGGAGCAGAGCACCGACACGGCGTTGGCGACGTGCTCGGGGAGCACCTCGAGGCCGAGCAGGGTCCGGCTCGCGTAGAACGCGCCGAGCTCGCTCTCTGGCACCCCGTACACCGCCGCTCGCTCGGCACCCCAGCCGCTCGCGAAGATCCCGCTCCCCCGCACCACGCCGTCGGGGTTCACCCCGTTGACCCGGATGCCGTGCGCGCCGAGCTCGGCGGCGAGGAGGCGCACCTGGTGCGCCTGGTCGGCCTTCGCCGCGCCGTAGGCGACGTTGTTCGGCCCGGCGAACACCCCGTTCTTCGAGACGATGTAGACGATGTCGCCGCCGAGCCCCTGGGCGATCATCGCCCGCGCGGCGGCCTGCGCGACGAGGAAGCTGCCCTTCGCCATCACGTCGTGCTGGCGGTCCCAGTCGTCCTCGGTCGTGTCGAGGAGCGACCGGGAGATCGAGAGGCCGGCGTTGTTGACGACCAGGTCGACGCCGCCGAAGCTGAGCAACGCCTCGTCGACCATGCGCCCCACGGCCGCGGGGTCGCTGACGTCGGCCCCGACGCCGACAGCGACGTCGCGCGACCCGAGCTCGGCGGCCGTCGCCCGGGCGGCCTCGGCATCGAGGTCGGCGATCACGACGGAGGCACCGTCGGCGGCGAGTCGCTCGGCGATCGCCTTGCCGATGCCGCTCGCCGCGCCGGTGACGAGCGCGATCCGGCCCGCGTGGCGCTTCGGCGCGGGCAGGCGGCGCAGCTTCGCCTCCTCGAGCTCCCAGTACTCGATGCGGAACTTCTCGGACTCGGAGATGGGCTGGTAGCGGGAGATCGCCTCGGCGCCCCGCATGACGTTGATCGCGTTGACGTAGAACTCGCCGGCGACCCGGGCGGTCTGGGCGTCGCGCCCGTAGGAGAACATCCCGACGCCCGGCACGAGGATGATCGCCGGGTCGGCGCCGCGCATCGGTGGGGAGTCGGCGGTCGCGTAGCGCTCGTAGTACGCGGTGTAGTCGGCCCGGTACTGCTCGTGCCGCCGCACGATCTCGTCCTCGTCGGCATCGGCGGGCACGATGAGCGGCTTGATCTTCGTGCGGAGGAAGTGGTCGGGGCACGAGGTGCCGAGCTCGGCGAGCGCCTCGAGCTTCGCCCCGGCCAGGAACTCGAGGACCACCTCGTCGTCGCGGAAGTGACCGACCATGCGCTGGTCCCGTGACGCGACCGCCCGCAACCGCGGCGCGAGCGCCGCGGCCCGGGCGCGCCGCTCGGCATCGGGGAGGGGTCGACGGTCGTCGACCACCGCGCCGAAGGGGTCAGGACGTCCGTGGGCGTCGATGTGCTCCCGGGCGGTGCGGATCATCCAGAGCGAGCTCGCCTCCGCCTCCTCGCTGGTGTCGCCCCACGCGGTGATGCCGTGGCCGCCGAGGATCACCCCGACGGCGCCGGGGTTCGCGTCCTTCACCGCCGCGATGTCGAGGCCGAGCTGGAAGCCGGGCCGCCGCCACGGGATCCACACGACCTTGTCGCCGTAGATCCGCTCGGTGAGCGCCTCGCCGTCGACCGCGGTGGCGATCGCGATGCCGGCGTCGGGGTGGAGGTGGTCGACGTGTGGGGCGTCGACGAGCCCGTGCATCGCGGTGTCGATCGAGGGCGCCGCCCCGCCCTTGCCGTGGGCGCAGAAGTCGAACGCGGCCACCATCTCGTCCTCGCGCTCGACGCCCGGGTAGACGTCGACCAGGGCGCGGAGGCGGTCGAGGCGGAGCACGGCGAGCCCCTCGGGGGTGAGGGTGCCGAGGTCGCCGCCCGAGCCCTTCACCCAGAGCAGCTCGACGTCGGACCCGGTGACGGGGTCGCGGTCGGTGCCCTTGGCCGAGGTGTTGCCGCCCGCGTAGTTCGTGTTGCGCGGGTCGGCGCCGAGTCGGTTCGACCTGGCGATCAGCTGCTCGACGACGGGGTTCATGCGCCCCACCCCGCCTGCTCGCCGCCGATCCGCTCGGACGCGATGCGCTCGCCGTACCCGCTGTCGAGGTAGGCGGCCATGGGGTCGGCCGGCAGACCCTGCGCCTCCCGCCACGCCGCGAGGTCGGGGCGGACGTCGGTGTAGAAGGCGTCCATGTAGAGCTCGTTCGCGCCGAGCACGTCGCCGGCTGCCTCGGCGTCGGCGAGCGCGTCGCGATCGACGAGGAGGGCCCGGGTCGTCATCTCCACGACGTTGAGCACCGAGCGGATCTGGCCGGGGATCTTCGCCTCGATGTTGTGGCACTGGTCGAGCATGAAGCTGACCTCGCTGTCGGGGCCGAGCCCGCCACCGCGGACCACCTCCACCATGATCCGGAAGAGCTGGAACGGGTCGGCGGCGCCGACCATGAGGTCGTCGTCGGCGTAGAAGCGGCTGTTGAAGTCGAACGCGCCGAGGCGACCGAGCCGGAGGAGCTGCATGACGATGAACTCGATGTTCGTGTGCGGCGCGTGGTGGCCGGTGTCGAGGCAGACGTGGGCGCGGCCACCGAGGGCGACGCAGTGGGCGTACGCGGTGCCCCAGTCGGGCACGTCGGTCGCGTAGAAGGCCGGTTCGAAGAGCTTGTACTCGAGGATGAGCCGCTGGTCGGCGTCGAGCGCCTCATAGACCCGGGCGAGCGAGTCGGCGAGGCGTTCCTGGCGTCCCCGCATGTCGCCCTGGCCGGGGTAGTTCAGCCCGTCGGGGAGCCAGATCTTCAGGTCGCGGCTGCCGGTCACGCGCATGATCTCGATGCACTCGAGGGCGTGCGCGACCGCCTTCTCCCGGACCCGCTCGTCGTGGTGGCAGAAGCTCCCGAGCATGTAGTCGTCGTCCTGGAACGTGTTGGTGTTGATCGTCCCGAGGCGGACGCCGTGCTCGGCGGCGTGGGCGGCGAGGGCGTCGTAGTCGTCGACCCGGTCCCAGGGGATGTGGAGGGCGACCGAGGGAGCCAGCCCCGTGTGGGCGTGCACCTGGCCGGCGTCCGCGATCTTCTCGAACGGGTCCCGGGGCACCCCCCGCTGGGCGAAGACCTTGAACCGGGTGCCCGAGTTGCCGAAGGCCCACGACGGCAGCTCGATGGCCAGGTGGTCGAGCTGGGGTGCGATCTCCTCGAAGGTGGCCATGGCCCCTCCCCTCCCTGGCTCGCTCACCCACCGCCCGCCGGCGGCGCTGGGTGTTATGAGCCGTTGCTTCTCACAATATCGAACATCGTAGGCCGCCCCCGACGGGCGGGCAACGTGCGGTGGGGTCAGGCCAGCTCGACGCGGTCGCGGAAGGGGTCGAGGCGCGCGTCGCTCGGGTCGAGCTCGGTGACGAGCAGGTCGACGTCGTCCCACCCCACCCCGACGGCCATCGACCGCGTGTCGAGCTTCGACGCGTCGACGGCCAGCACGACGCGCCGGGCCACCGACGCGATCGCCCGCTTGACCTCCGCCTCCTCGAGGGTGGCCTCCATCGCGCCGCTCGTCGGGTCGACCGCGGCGGCCGAGAGGAAGAGCGCCTCGACACCGAGCTGGGTGACGCTGCGGCACGCGAGCGGGCCGACGAGGCTGCCGGTGCGGGGATCGAGCCACCCGCCGCTCAGGAGGGCGGTGACCCCCGGCACCTGCTGGAGGGCGGCGAAGGTGTCCGGGCCGTTCGTGACGACGGTGAGGTCGGCCGCACCGTCGAGGCCCGTGGCGAGCCGCATGATCGTCGTCGACGCGTCGAACGCGACCGCACCACGCTCGGGGACGAGGGGGGCGAGCTTCGCGGCGATGCGGCCTTTCGCCCTGGCCGCGGCCTCGCGCCGGCGCGCGACGGTCTGTGGTCCGATGAGCGTCGCCCCGCCGCGCACCCGGCGGATGGTTCCCCGTCCCTCGAGCTCGTCGAGGTCGCGGCGGATCGTCATCTCCGACACGCCGAGCTCCGCGGCCGCCTCCGCGATGGTGACCGATCCGTGGGCGCGCAGGTGCTCGGTCAGCCATCCCAGCCGTGCCTCGGCCGCCACCGATCCCCGAACCCTGGTCACCGACCCTCCTCGGATCACACGTGAACATCGTGAGCTTCCGAACAGGATCGCACATCACCGTGAGACCGCGGCTACTCGAACTCGTCGGGGTGCCACTCGTCGCGCCACTCGATCACCGGGCGGTCGCCGTCGAACCGGATCGGCAGCCACACGTGGTCCGCGATCGAGGTGTTCGCCTCGGCGACCAGTCCGAGCACCGCCGGTGGCACCTCGGGCGCGTCGTCGGTGGGCGCCGGCCCGTGCCTGCCCTCGGGGTCGGCGAGGCGGGCGACGTGGGCGAGCACCGCACGGGACAGCTCGCCCGACCCGAAGGCCGGACCTGCCGCGTCGGGGAGCCCCGGCAGCCACCGGTCGCCGAGCGCGATGTAGAGGTCGCGCTTGTGGGGGTGTCGGAACACCGAGCTGATCTGGGAGTTGAACGAGGTCCCCGACGGGTCGTCGGGGTGGGGGTCGCCGAGGACCGTCCACGGTCCGTGGTACCCGGGCGCCGACGCGACCTCCGAGGGGTTCGGGTGGTAGCCCGTCGTGCCCGAGGTGAGGAGGTAGTGGGTGTCGCCGCGCCGGAAGTGGGCGGGCGCCTCGCGCACGTACGGCGGACTGCCACGGTGGAGGTGGGCGGTGTGGACGCCGCTCACGTCGGTGCAGTCAGGGGTGAGCTCGGCACAGATCAGCTCGCTGTGCACCCGCTCGAAGAAGTAGTAGGTCCGGCCGGTGGCCCGGTCGACGACGAGGTCGAAGTCCCCGGCGCTCATCCCGAGCGGTCGCAGTCCCGTCCGGACGATCTCATAGGGCCCGAGCAGCTCCGTCGCCGTCAGCACCGTGGCCGTCTGCGTGCCGTCCTCGTGCATGATCTTCAGCCAGCAGACCCACCGCCCGGTCGCGGGCGAGCGCACGATGTGGGGGCGGTCGACCATGCGGGCGGGATGGAGCGGCGAGTCGGGATCGTCGGGGACCGGCGGGATGATCGTCCCGAGGTCGTCCCAGGCCACGAGGTCGCGGGACCGGTAGCAGCGGACCCCCCAGTGCCAGATGCCCGAACCGGGTGTCGTGCGCTCCTTGTTCTCGCCGTACCAGTAGAAGGCGCCATCGTGCTCGAGGATCGACCCCCCGTGGGCCTGGATGCGCTCCCCGTCGGTGTCGAGCCAGACCTGGCCGGGGCGGATCACCTCACCGCCCCCACGCCCGGCGATGGGTGCCCGATTCGAGGTGCGCGGTCGATCCGTCCGGCAGGACCAGGTCGGCGGAGGTGCCGGTGGGCACGGTCACCTCGATCGAGCCGGCGACGGCATCGCCCACCCAGGCGACCTCGATCGTCCCGTGGGGCGAGCGGTGGTGGGTCCGGGCCTCGGTGACCCCGCCGCCCGGGCGCGGGGCGACGCGGAACCGGCGGTAGCCCGGTTCGACGATCTGGACCCCGGCGAGGTAGCGGTGGAGGAAGCCGACGACCGCTCCCATGCTGAAGTGGTTGAGCGACGCCTTGACGAACCCCTCCTCGTCGAAGGGCTCCCACGCCTCCCAGATCGTCGTCGCCCCCTGGTCGCGCATCGCCAGCCAGGAGGGCGGTGTGCGCTGGAGGAGCAGGTCGTACGCGACGTCGAGGTGGCCGTGGTCGGCGAGCACCGGCAGCAGGAACGGGGTGGCGAGGAACCCGGTGGCGAGGTGGGTCCCGGCCCCGCGCACCAGCTCGGCGAGCTGGTCGGCGGCCGCCTGGCGCAGCTCGTCGGGCACCAGGCCGAAGGCGAGTGCCCGTACGAGGTTCGGCTGGTCGGCCGGCGCGATCTGTCCGTCGTCGCCGACGAACTCGGTCTGCCACGCGCCGCGCACCTGGGCGGCGAGCTCGGCGTAGCGGTCCGCCACCGGGGTCCGACCGAGGACGGCGGCGAGGCGGGAGAGCTCGTCGGCGGAGCGGTAGAGGTACGCCGTGGCGGTGGGCCCGTGGTCGCGCGCGGCGAGCAGCTCGGCGGCCGAGGCGAGCCCGCTCGCCTCCACCTCGGCCTCGATGTCGTGGCCCGGCTCGTTCCACTCGCCGAAGTGGAACCCCGAGTCCCAGATGAAGCGCTCGTGGGGCGCAGGGGTTGGACGGGCCGCGACGCGGCTCGGGTGCCGACCGGTCGCCGCCCGGTCGGCGGCGAAGTCGACCCATCGGCACATGGCGTCGAAGACCTGTTCCGCCACATCGGTCCGGCCCGTCGCCCGGTAGAGCTCCCACGGAACGTGGACGATCGCGTCGCCCCATCCCGCGGAGCCCTGGAGGGCCGTCCACCACCCGACCCGAGGGTCGGTGTGGTCGGCGGGGTCGGGGACGAAGTTGAGGATCGCGCCCGACTCGAGCTGTTCGGCGGCCACGTCGAGGAGCCACTTGGCGGAGAGGTCCGTGACGTCGTAGAGGTACGCGGCGGTGTCGACGTAGATCTGCCAGTCGCCGGTCCAGCCCGCCCGCTCGCGGGTGGGGCAGTCGGTCGGGATGTCGCAGAGGTTCGTGCGGAGGCTCCAGTCCGCGGCGCGGTGGAGCCAGGAGAGGTCGTCGCTGTCGCACTCGAAGCCGCCGAGCGGCTCGACGTCGGAGTGGACGACGATGCTCGCGATCGACTCCGGGGCGAGCGGGCCGGGGTGGCCGTCGATGCGCACGTACCTGAACCCCTTCGTGCTGTGTCGAGGCTCGAAGGTGGCCCCGTCGCCGGCGGAGACGACGACGTCGGTCTGGAACACCGGCTCCCAGTCCGGGCCGTGGTCGAAGGCTCCCTCGGCCACCGAGGCGATGTCGACGTCGTGACCGTCGGGGGTGAGGGCCTCGCCGTGGACGATCGTCAGCTCGGTCCCGGCGGGGCCGAGGTCGGTGAGCCGGATCCACCCGTTGCTGACCTGTCCGAAGTCGACGAGGTGGCGGTCGCCGTCGATCCTGACCACCGAGGTGGCGGGGAGCTCGCCCATGCGACGCACGGGCGGTCCGAGCGTCGGGCGGAGGACGTCGACGGCGTGGTCGACGACCCGCACCGGCGACCACTCCGACCGATCGACGCCGGGGTGGCACCAGTCGTCGCGGCGGCGACGCATGTCGTGGACCTCGCCGGCGATGAGGTCGGCGGCGAGGACGTGGCTCGGCGTGGAGCGCCAGGTGCCGTCGGTGGCCCCGACGACCTCCCCGTCGACCTCGACCTCGGCGAGCAGGGCGACGGTCGCACCGTAGGAGTTCGTGCGGCGGGCGACGGTGTGCTGGCCGCGCCACCAGCCGTCGCTCAGCGCGACGCCGAGCACGTTCTCGCCGGCGCGGAGGAGGTGGCCGACCTCGTAGGTCTGGACCTGGAGCCGATGGCGGTACGCCGTGAACCCGGGGGTGAGCTCGTGGTCGCCGATGCGCTCGCCGTTGAGGAAGGCCTCGTAGAGACCGTGGGCGGTGATCCGGAGGGTCGCGGAGGACGGTGACGCGACGGTGAACGAACCGGCGAGGTGGTGGACGGGACGCTGGACGCTCGGGACGCCCTCGGGGTCGACGGGTTCGACCCAGCGGGCGGTCCAGGTGCTCGGCAGGGTCACGCCGACACCACCCCTGCGCCCGCGACCCACCCAGCCAGGTCGGCGTAGGTCTCCTGTGCCTGGGGCAGCCACGGCGAGTTGATGTGGCCGTGGAGCACGTCGGCGGCGAACCGCTCCTCGACCTGCACCCCGGCCGCGGCGGCCGCGGCGGCGAACGCCTCGCCGGAGGCCCTGAGGCCGTCGTACTCGCCGGTGACGACGAGGGTCGGGGGGAGGCCGGTGAGGTCGGCGACACCGGGCATCGCGTAGGGCTCGGCCCGATCGGCGGGCGCTCCGAGGTAGTTCTCGACGATCGTGCGGACCATCCGCGGCTCGGGAACCACCGCGGGCGGGAGCCCCGCCACCTTGCCCGCCAGCTCGTCGGAGAACGGCGGGAGGACGGGGTGCACGAGGGGATAGACGAGCGCGAGCCGGGCAGGCGGGTCCCCCTCGTCGCGAAGGCGCAGGCAGGCCCCCGCGGCGAGGTTGGCGCCGGCGCTCGCACCCCCGAGGGTGGTCCGAGCCCCGTCGGCGCCCCAGCGGGCCGCGCCGGCGACGGCCCAACGGTGGGCGGCGACGACGTCGTCGTGCGGCACGGGGTGGTGCACGCCGTTGGTGGCGAGCCGATAGTCGACCGACACGACGACGGCGCCGGCGCGCCGGCACACCTCCCGGGCGGTGGCGTCCGCCTCGGGCATGTCGAGGTCGCCGCCGAGCCAGCCGCCGCCGTGGCACCAGACGAAGAGCGGTCGGCCGGTTCCCGGCTCGAGGGGCTGGTAGACCCGGACCGGCACCGGGCCGCGGGGCCCCGGCGCCTCGTCGTCGGCGACGTTCGCCTCGACGGGCTGGTAGTCGCCCCCACCCTCGGTCGCCGTCCGGAGCCGCTCGTACAGCTCGGGGTCGGCGGCGGGCGCGGTCATCACCGGGTCGGTCATGAAGGCCTCGACGGCAGCCCAGTACTGGTCGGTGGTCACGGAGCCTCCTCGGCGGGGTCGGAGCGTCGGGGGGCGAGCGAACCGAGCCAGGCCAGCGAGGGCTTGGGGCGTCGCTCGAAGGTCTCGCGGTCGACCTCGACGAGACCGAAGGTCTTCGAGTAGCCGGCCATCCATTCGAAGTTGTCGAGCAGCGTCCAGTGCAGGTAGCCGCGCACGTCGATGCCCTCGGCGAGGCAGCGGTGCAGCCCCTCGAGCGACGCGGCGGTGTGGTCGATCCGCTGCTGGTCGTCGTCGGTCGCCATCCCGTGCTCGGTGACGAGCACCGGCCGGCCGCTGTGGGCCGCGGCGAGTCGCACCGTGGCCTCGAGCGCGGGCGGGTAGACCTCCCAGCCGGTCTGCATGACCGCCGCGCCCTCGGGTGGTCCCACCTCGCCGTCGCGTCCGAGCACGACGCGGGTGTAGGTCTGCACCCCGACGAAGTCGTCGGCCGCCGACACGTCGAGCCAGTCGAGCTGGTTGCGCTGTCGCACGCGATCGCGGCGCGCCTCGCCGCCCTCGACCGCCTGCAGGTCGGCGAGCGCGAGGGTCCACCCCACCTCGGCGTCGCCCGGCCCCGCCTTGATCGCCTCGACCGCGAGACGGTGCGCGCGGGCCATCAGCTCGACGTCGCGGTGGGGGAACCCGCCGAGCGGTGCCGGGCGTTCGTCGCGGGTGTCGTCGACGCTGCCGTCGCTCGTGCCGACGTAGGCGTTCGTGATGTCGCCGAGCGCGGCGCCGAGGTTCGCCTCGTTGATCGTGCACGCCCAGGGGATGAGGTCGCCGAGGTGCCGGGCCACGCGCTCGACGTAGCGAGCGAAGCGATCGGCGGCGCCCTCGCCCTCCCACCCGCCGCGCCGGGCGAACCACTTCGGCACGGTGAAGTGCTGGAGCGTGACGATCGGGGTGAGACCGTGCGCGTGGCAGGCGTCGAGCATCCGGCGGTAGTGGTCGAGCGCGGCGCGGGAGAAGTAGCCGTCCTCGGGTTCGATCCGTGCCCACTCGACGCCGAACCGGTAGGCGTTCAGTCCGGCGTCGGCGAGCAGCGCGATGTCCTCGCCGTAGCGGTGGTAGCTGTCGCAGGCGTCGCCCGAAGGCTCGGCGAAGATCGAGCTCCGGGTCCACTCGGCGTCCCAGAGGTCGGCGTTGACGTTGTTCCCCTCGATCTGGTGGGCGGCGGTGGCCGCGCCGACGAGGAACCCCGGTGGGAACCGATGGCCGCTCACGATGCCTCCTGTGGCTCGGGTCGCAGGGCCGCGCGCTGCTCGCGTCGCTGGCGCTGCAGGTCGGGATCGGCGGACGGCGCCGCGAGCAGGAGCCGCCTCGTGTAGGGGTGGCGGGGGTCGTCGGTGACCTGCTCGGCGTCGCCCTGCTCGACGATCTCGCCCCGGCGCATCACCGCGACCCGGTGGCTCACGTAGCGCACCACCGAGAGGTCGTGGCTGATGAAGAGGTAGGCGACGCCGGTCCGCCGTTGGATGTCGATGAGCAGGTCGAGCACCCGCGCCTGGGTCGAGAGGTCGAGCGCGGACACCGGCTCGTCGCAGATGACGACCTTCGGGTCGAGCGCGAGCGCCCGGGCGATCGCGACGCGCTGGCGCTGACCGCCCGAGAACTCCCGGGGCAGGCGGCTGCGCGCCGAGGTGGGGAGGCCGACCCCGTCGAGGAGTTCGGCGACGCGAGCGGCCGCCTCGGCGGCGGGGACTCCGGCCGCGCGGAGAGGCTCGGTGAGGATCGCCTCGATCGTCATCGTCGGGCTCAGCGACGAGTAGGGATCCTGGAACACGACCTGGATCTCGGTGGCGAGGCGCCGCCGCTCGCGCCGGGCGAGGTGGGTGATGTCCTGCCCGTGGTAGCGGACGTCGCCTGCAGCGACGGGGGTCAGCCCGAGGATCGCCCGGCCGAGGGTGGTCTTGCCGCACCCCGACTCCCCCACGATGCCGAGGGTCTCGCCCCGGGAGACCTCGAGGGAGACGCCGTCGACGGCCCGGAACGGCGCGGCGCGGAACCCCTTCCGCGGGTACTCGACGACGAGGTCGCGAACCTCGAGGAGCGGGCCGGTCACTCCCCCACCTCCGTGACGTCGCGCACGGCCCGTGGGGGCACGTCGTCGAGCAGCGCGCCGAGCAGGGCCTGGGTGTACGCGTGGCCGGGCGTCCCCAGCACCGACCGGACCGGGCCGGTCTCGACGAACCGACCGGCCTCCATCACCGTCACCCGATCGCAGAGGTCGGCGACCACCCCGACGTTGTGGGTGACGAGCAGGACGGCCATGTGACGCTCCTGCTGGAGGTCGCGAAGGAGGTCGAGCACCTCCGCCTGGACCGTGACGTCGAGCGCGGTGGTCGGTTCGTCGGCGATCAGCAGCTCGGGGTCCATCGAGACCGCGCCGGCGATGAGGATGCGCTGGGCCATGCCACCCGACACCTCGAAGGGGTAGCTGTCGAAGGTGCGCCGAGGATCGGGGATGCCGACCCGGGCGAGCAGGTCGAGCGACCGCTCCCGTGCTTCGCGGCGGGTCATCCCGCTCCGGGTCACGAGGGGGTAGGTGAGCTGGCTCCCGACGGTGAACGACGGGTCGAGGTTGGTCATCGGCTCCTGGGGGACGTACCCGATCCGGCGGCCGCGCACCCCTGCCATCGCGCGCTCGGACGCCGCGGCGAGCGAGGTCCCGTCGAAGACGATCTCCCCGCCGGTCACCCGTCCCGTCCTCGGCAGGAGGCCGAGCACGCCGAGCGCGGTGACCGACTTGCCCGAGCCCGACTCGCCGATCACGCCGTGGACCTCGCCCGGCCCGACGTCGAGCGACACGCCGTGGACCACTTCGCGGCTCGTGCCGTCGGGGAGCTGGAAGGCCACCCGGAGGTCGCGGACCGACAGCAGCGGGGCCACCTCCCCCGCCCGAGGCTCGGAGGGGTCGGACGGATCGGGGTGCACGACGGGCGGTGCCGCCGCCGGATCGGCGGCCGGCGGGTCCGCGTCGTGCCCGGCCGCGGGCCTCGTCCGACGCGTGCGGGAGGGCGCCGCCGTGCCACCCAGGTGGTCGCGGAGCGCGTTGCCGAGCAGCACGAACGCCATGCTCGTCAGGCTGAGGACGACGGCGGGACCGACGACGAGCCACGGCGCGGCGTACACCTGCTGGAAGCCGACGTTGAGGAGCGATCCCCACGTGGCGTTGTCCGGGTTGCCGAGGCCGATGAACTCGAGGCCTGCGAGCAGGGCCACCGACATGCCGGCGATGATCGACGACTGGACGATGATCGGCGCCCGGACGGCCGAGAGCACGTGGCGGCCGACGATGCGCAGGTCGCTGAGCCCGGCGACCCGGGCCGCGTCGACGTAGAGCTCGTTGCGGACGCCCCGGACCGAGGCCCAGGTGATGCGGTAGTAGACCGGCGAGAGGAAGAGGCCGAGCAGGGCCATCATGGCGAGCAGGGACGGACCGAACACGGCCCGGGCGGCGGCGAGGACGACCACCGCGGGCAGCGCCATCAGCACGCTGACGACGGCGGTCGCGACGGTGTCGAACCGACCGCCCCGGTAGCCGGCGACCAACCCGGACCCGACGCCGGCGACGAGCGCGGTGGCGACGGTGAACAGACCCGACCCGACGCTCAGCCGGGTCGCGGCCACCACCCGGGACAGCTGGTCCCGACCCGCCTGGTCGGTGCCGAGGAGGTGGTCGCTCGACGGTGGCTGGAGGCGTCGGGTGATCGAGGCCTCGGTGGGGTCATAGGGGGTGATCGCCGGTCCGACGAGGGCGAGGAGGGCGACGACGAGGAGCACGAGGACCGACAGGAGCGGGAGCGGCCGCCGGAGCAGGCGTGCGAGACCCGGTCGGCGGACCTCGGCGTCGGCGTCGGGCTCGGCGAGGGCGGGATCGAGCGTCGTGAGCTCGCTCATCGGACCCTCGCCCTCGGGTTGAGCGCGCCCTGCACGAGGTCGATCGCGAGGTTGACGACGACGACGAGCACCGCGGTCATCATCACGACGCCCATCACGACGGGGACGTCGGTGGCCAGGGCCGCGGTGATGGCGAGCCGCCCGACGCCGGGGAGCCCGAAGATCTGCTCGACGAACACCGCCCCGCCCATCAGGCCGATGAACTGGAGCCCGAGGATGGCGAGCGCCGGGCCGGCGGCGTTGCGGAGGACGTGTCGGTACAGCACGCGGCTCATCGGGATCCCCCGGCTCCTCAGCGTGCGGACGTAGTCGCGGCCGAGCTCGTCGAGGACCGAGCTGCGCACCTGCTGGGCGACGCCTGCGATCGCGCTGATCGAGAGCGCGGCGACCGGCAGGACGATCGACCTCAACCACTCGGTCCACGACACCGAGAACGGGGTGTAGCCGGTGGCCCGGAACCACCCGAGCTCGACGGCGAAGAGCACGAGGAGCCACAGGGCGACGAGGAAGCCCGGCACGGCGAGCGCGAACACCGAGAGGACCTGGATCGCCGAGTCGACCGTTCCACCACGACGCGCGGCCACCACCCCGAGGACCGCGGCGCACACCGCGGTGACGAGGATCGTCGCGACGACGAGCGACAGCGTGACGTTCATCCGGCTGAGGATCGCCTCGGTGACCCGTTGGCCCGACTGCCACGACCGGCCGAGGTCCCCCTGGACGAACCCGCTCAGCCAGTCCCAGTACTGCTCGAGCCAGGGACGGTCGAGCCCGAGCTCGATGCGGCGCCGTTCGACCACCTCGGGAGAGGCGGTCATCCCGACCAGCCGCCGGGCGACGTCGCCACCCCCGCCGTAGAGCATGGCGTGGGTGGCGACCGACACCGCGAAGATCAGGCCGACGCCCGATGCCAATCGTCCGAGGATGAACCGTCGCATGGCTGCGGCCGTTCCCTCACCGGGGTGAGGGCATGACCTCTCCTACGCCGCCTACGCCGCGGGGCGCAGGTCGTAGATCGAGGGGTAGGTGGTGGTCGTGGGCACCGCCAGGTCGACGTCGGGACCGTGGGCGATCACCGAGGTCGAGGTGGCGATCGGCGCGAACCACGCCTCCTCGACGATCAGCTCGTTGATGGCGCGGGCGGCCTCGGCTTGGGCGGCCTCGTCGCCGGTGCGGAGCTGCTCGATGAGCGGGTCGAGGTCGGGGTGGGTCGACCGGAACGGGTTGAACGACGCGTCGGGGGCGATGAGCTGCTGGACCGTCCCCCAGTCGGTGGCCTCCCCGAGGGCGAAGTAGAGCAGGGCGTACTTGCCGGTCAGGATGTCGACGATCGAGTTCTCGAGCAGGCTCTCCTCGAACTCGACGGTGATGCCGACGTCGCCGAGCATCTGCTCGATGAACAGCAGGCTGTCGCGGTTCCCGAGGTCGGGGATCACGACCGTGATGCCGTCGGCGTACCCCGCCTCGGCGATCAGCTCGCGGGCCGTCTCGGGGTCGTAGGGGTAGCGGTCGTCGAGCGACTCGTCGTAGGCCTGCCCGCCGGGGGTGAAGGCCTGGACCGTCGGGTTCCCGAGACCGTCGGTCATCGCCTCGATGAGGGCCGGGCGGTCGAGCGCGTGGTTGATCGCCTGGCGGACCCGGACATCGCCGAGCGGTTCGGCGACCGCACCGTCACGGTCGAACAGCATGAGGCCCGAGAAGCCGCCGTGGTCGACGACCTCGATCGTCCAGTCCGACTCCTCCGCGGCCTGGAGCGCCTCGGAGCCGATCTGGGCGAGGTCGATCTCGTTGGTGCGGATGGCGTTCACCATGCCGACGGGGTCGACGGCGGCCTGGATCTGGATGGTGTCGAACCACTGGGCGTCGGGGTTCCAGTAGTCGGGGTTCTTCTCGAACACGTACACCGACCCGATCACGGTGGCGCCGGCGTCGAGGACGTAGGGACCCGAGCCGACCGGCTGGGTGGCGAGGTCGGGGTCGTCGAGCGCCTCGCCCGAGGCGACGAGGCCGGCGTCCTGGGCGAGCGCGACGAGGAGGCCGGGATCGGGCTGGCTGAGCGTGAGGACGACGGTGTGGTCGTCGGCGGCCTCCATCGCGGCGATCGACGCGAGCTTCGGCGCGCCCGACGCGCTCCCCGCCTGGAAGCGCTCGAGGTTGGCGACGACGACCTCGGCGGTCAGCGCGCTGCCGTCGGTGAAGGTGACGTCGTCGCGCAGCGACAGGGTCAGTTCGGTGCGGCTGTCGTCGTACTCCCAGTCGGTGGCGAGCCACGCCTGGACCTGACCGTCGGCGTCGAGCCTGAGGATCGTGTCGTAGACCGTCTCGTAGTAGGCCGAGATCGGCCCCCACATGCTCGCCGCCGGGTCGAGGCTCGGCGGCGGGGCGACGGCCATCAGCCGGGCCGTGCCGCCGCGGACCTCGTCGCCCCCGTCACCGTTGTCGGTGGTCGGGGCGCTGTCCGCACCGGTGGTGCTCGTGGTGGCGCCGGGCTCCTCGCTGCCGCTGCAGCCAGCAGCGACGAGCGCAAGGAGCAAGGTGAGAGCGAGTGCTCGGGTCCAACGCAGCATGGGGATCCCCTCCGCGGTCATCAGCCGTGTGGCGTGACGGTACCACGAAAATCTCCCATGTGAAAGAAATTGGGGATCAGCCCGTCGCCGCACCCTCCGGGCGGGGCGCGAGGACCCGGATGAGCGGCTCGAAGGCGAGCTCGAGGTCGAGCTCGGGGTCGATCATCCACTGGAGCTGGAGCCCCTCGTAGACCGCCACGACGATCGGCGCGAGCTCCTCGGCATCGAGGTCGTCGCGGATCTCACCCCGGCGCTGGCCCCAGCGCAGCAGCGTCGCGAAGACCTGGCGGGCCGCCGCGAAGTGCTCGGTGAAGAACTCGTGGGCGGGATGGTCGGGGTCGATCGCCTCGCTGGCGAGGGTCGCGGTGAGCTGCACGATGCCGGGATTGGTCAGGTTGTCCTGGATGATCGCCCGGAGGATGTCGGTCGCGGACATCCCCCGGTCGCGGTACTGGTCGAGCGCCAGCTCGTCGCGGCGTTGCAGGACCGCGAGCAGCAGCGCCTCCTTGGTCGGGAAGTGGTGCGAGAGCCCCTGCTGGGTCATGCCGACCGCCTTGGCGATCTCACGCACCGAGGTGCCCGTGAAGCCCCGCTGGGCGAAGGCCTCGGTGGCCTTCTCCAGGATCTCCGCCTTCACCCTCGCCGACTTCTTGTACGGACCCCGCGCCCCTCGACGGTTCATCGCCTGCACACCAGCAGCGTAGGCACCGCCCGACGAGCCGTCGCGGAGTCGGGACGGATCGACACGGCGCTCACCGCACCACGCACCGGGCGACGTGCTCGTCGATCGCGCGGTCCCGGCGCATCACCTCGACGGGGTTGCGGTCCCAGGCGTTGGTGACGAAGGCGAACGAGAGCCCGGTCGCCGGGTCGGCCCAGGCGATCTGTCCGCCCGCGCCGCTGTGCCCGAAGGTGGCGGGGGACGTGGCGCCCGAGCCGATGCGGTGGCGGCGCTCGTGGTCGGGGCCCTCGCCGGAGATCTCGATGCCGAGGCCACGCATCGCCGGGACGCCGAAGAGATGGGGTTCGGTCGAGACGACCCGCTGCCGGAGATCGGCGAGCAGGTCGGGTTCCCACAGCCCGCCCGTGTCGTGGAGCAGGGCCTGGTAGAGGAGGGCGAGGTCGGCGGCGTCGGACACCGCGCCGGCGCCGGGGATCCCCGACGCGAGGCCGGTCGGGGTGAACAGCGAGGCGATCGTCGGGTCGTCCATCGGGTCGCCGGCCAGCCCGTCGAGCATCGGTGCGAGCAGCTCGGCGACCTCGGGTCCGAGCTCGTCGGCGAGGTCGTCGACGGTGGCGGGCTCGCCGGTGGGGACGAGCGGGAGCACGTCGCCCTGCCGCTCGGGCGGCACCCCGAGCTCGAGGCGATCGAGGCCGAGCGGGTCGAGGAGCCGGTCCCGGATCGCGTCCCGGTGGTCGAGCCCGGTGACCCGGGCGATGAGCTCGACGAGGATCCAGTGCGCGGAGAACGCGTGGTACTCGAACCGGGAGCCCGGCTCCCACTCGGGCTCCCACGCCTCCATCCCGGCGACCCGCCGGGCTCGGTCGGCGACGGCGTCGACGGGGAGCGCCCGGCTCGGCAGGCCGGCCCGGTGGGCGAGGACGTCGGCGACGGTGATCGCCTCCTTCCCGTGGCGACCGAACTCGGGCCACCACCGGACGACCGGCGCGTCGAGGTCGAGCAGACCCTCGCCGAGCAGCTGCCACACCACGGCCACCGGCACGATCTTGGTGGCGGAGAAGACGACGTAGCGGGCACCGGGCGGCGCGTCGCCGAAGGTCTCGGTGACGACCACCGCCCCGTCGAGCGCGAGGGCGTACTGGCACGAGGCGAGGCCCCGGCGCACGACCTCCTGCTCGACGCGGGCCCTCAGCTCGGCGAGACGGTGGGGATCGAGGTGCACGTGGCGGGCTCCGTTCGCGGTCCAACTGAAAATCTCACTCATAACAGGTAAATTGCCCGGCGTCGACCGTCGAGGAGGCGCCGTGCGAGCCGCTCACCTGCCAACGATGCCCCGTGCGGGAGGTGCGCGCCGATGAGCGCGACCTGGGTCACCGACGCGCTCGGCGACTTCGACGACCCCGCGGGACGACTCGTCGAGCTCTCCGGCGAGGAGCGCACCGTCGACGGGACCACCGTCGGTGTGGCGACCCTCCGCTTCGAGGCCGAGGACCTCCGCGGCGAGCGGTACCGGGCGAGCGCGCGGATCTACCTCCCCGAGCGGCTCCGCGAGGCGTCCTCAGGTGGCCCGCTCCCCGTCTGGTTCAACTGCGGCTACGAGCTCCAGGACCCCGCCGCGGTCGCACAGGTGCGCGAGGGGCGCATCGTCGTCACCCCGTGCGACCCCGCGCCCGGCGAGGTGCACGCCCACACCAACCCCCTCGGGCGGGGCCCGAACACCGACATCGTCCTCGCCCACCTCGTGCGGGCGCTCCCGATCGTCGACCCCACCGCCGTGATCTACACGGGGGGCAGCGCCGGCGGCTACGCGGCCCTGATGGTGGCGGCCGAGGCGTTCCCGGCCCTCGCCGTCGTCGTCAACTCGCCGGTGCTCAACCTGCCGTACCAGACCGCCTACTTCACCGACCTCGTCCCCCGGGTGCTCGCCGACCCGCCCGCCGATCAGCCCCTGCTCCCCCTGTTGCTCGGGGCGATGGACGAGATCCTGCAGGGCTCGCGCACCGCCTACGGCGACGACATCGCCTCGCCGTCGTGGTGGTGGCACTCGCCGCTCGCCCACCTCGAGCGCCTCACGTGCCCGGCCGCCGTGCTCGTCAGCACCGCCGACTTCCTCGTGCCGATCGTCCAGGTCGGCCGGGAGCTGGCCGCGGCGACGCTCGCCGACCTGCCGGGCGACGTGAGGATGGCACCCGACGACCTCACCGACGTCCCCACCGCCCACCGCGACCTGCTCGGCCTGCTGGGGGAGCGGGCGGCGGTGCAGGTCGTGCCGGTGCCCGAGGGCGCTCGGCTCGTGCAGCTCGCCGACCTCGACCTCACCCTCAGCACGCCCGCCACCCTCGTCGCGCTGCGCGAGTGGCCCGACGACCGGTCGGCCCAGTGGTCGGTCACCGTCGTCGACGAGGGTCCGACGGTGTTCGGCGCCACCCACGGGCGCCACCAGCTCCAGCCCGACTTCGAGTCGCTCGTCGCCAGCCGCCTCGCGTCGCCGGCGCGGGTGGGCGTCGACCAGCTCAGCCCGGCGAAGCTCGACCAGCTGCTCGACCGCCACCGGGGCGTCGAGTGGATGGCGCCGGGCTTCGTCCACCTCGACCAGCCGGCCGCCGAGCGCGCCGACGTCGAGCGATCGCTGCAGGTCTACCTCTCGTGCGGGCAGGATCACGCCCGCCGGTTCGTCGAGCTCTACGACGCGGTCGCGCCCGAGCGCCGGACGCTCCCCGATCCGCTCGTCGCGGAGGCCCGGACCCTCGCCGGTTGACCGCCGACCGGCGGTCGCCGCCGGGGCTCAGACCCCGTGGGCCCGGAAGTGGCGGACGAGCTGGCGCACCAGGGTCTGGCTCGACAGGCCGTCCCAGATGGTCGCGATGACGTGGTCGCCCCAGCGTCGGTAGGAGGTCTCGATCTCGACACCGCCCGCCCGGGCCGCCTCGACGAACTCGCGGATGCCCCCGACGGGAACGAGGTGGTCGCCCGAGCTGACGGTCAGCAGGGTCGGCGGCGCGTCGGGGGACAGGTAGGTCGCGACCTGGATCGCCGCGAGGCGCTCGGGGTGGTCCTCGATCTCGCCGCCGATGTACCGGGTCACCATCTCCGCGGTCCTCGCCCCCCAGATCGGATCGGGGTTCTCCCGGATCCACCGGGGATCGACGGCGGGCACCTCGCCCGCGACGGCCCGGATGCGAGGGAGCGAGCCTGCGCACGGCAGCGTGAGGCGACCGGCGGCGGCCGCGTAGGTCACCGTGAGCGTGAGGTTGGCGCCCGCCGACGCGCCCCACACCGCGACCCGGTCGGGATCACCGCCGTACTCGCCGGCGTGTTCGGCGACCCAGACGAGGGCACAGCCGATCTGGGGCATGGCGAGGTCCCAGGTCGGGCGCTCGTCGGTGGCGAGCGTGTACTGGGGCGCCAGGACGAGGTAGCCCTGGCCGGCGAGCCAGTGGAGCATCGCCGGGTTCTCGTCGGGCGCGCCCTGGAACCATCCCCCGCCGTGGACGTAGACGACCACCGGGGCCGGGCCTGCTGCCTCACGACCCTCGGCGCGGGGTCGGTAGACGAGGATCCTCAACGGCGACCCGTCGGGTGCGGTCGCGTAGACCGCGGAGTCGTCCTCGGGTTCGCGGGGTCCGAGCCCCCAGGCCACGAGCACCCCGGGACGGATCGGCACACCGACCCGGCGCGCCGCGACGATCTGGCTGGCGAGGACGGTGAGCGTGCCGGCGAGGGCGACGAGCCCGACGACGAGGGCGATCGCGGCGGGCGCGCCGCCACCTGCGAGCACCGAGACGGCCACGAGCAGGAGCCCTGCGAGCACGACGAGGGTCGCCGGGCCGATCAGCGTCGGCCAGACGATCGACCCGATCGCCCCGAGGTACGGGAGCCGCGGGACCAGCGCGCCCAGGAGGAGGAGCGCGCTCGCGGTGACGATCAGGCCCCCGACGACCAGGCATGCGAGTGCGACGACGCTCATCTCGCGCTCATCCCCCTCCCGCGGGTGTGATCTCACGTGAACGGTCACAGGTTCTCACACGATCGCGACGGAAGGCGCGGACGGTCCCGGTGGTTGACACCTGTGGCACCCGCCGGGAGTCCGGCGGGTGGACCCCGACCCCACCACCTCCGAAAGGACCGACGTGACCATCGACGTCCCCTCCACCCACTCCGACCTCCTCGAGCGCCCGGTCGTCGCGACGCTCACCACCGTCGGAGCGAACGGTCAGCCGCAGTCCACCGCCGTGTGGTTCCGCGGTGGCGCGGACGGCACCTTCGAGGTGTCGATCACGACCGCGCGCCAGAAGTACCGGAACCTCAGCGCCAACCCGAAGACGACGCTCTTCGTCATCGACCCGGACAACCCGTTCCACACCCTCGAGGTGCGCGCCACCGCGACGCTCACGCCGGACCCCGAGAAGTCGCTCATCCGTGACCTGGCCGAGCGCTACGGATCCCCCGTCGAGCCGCTGCTCGAGATCCCGGGTGACCGGGTGATCGTCACGCTCACGCCCTCGCGGATCGTCGCGAACGGCTGAGCGGCGGCCCGAGGCGCGCTGCCGCGGTCCGACCCGGCGCTACGCGCCCGGCCGCGGCGCGCCCGGGGCGACGGTGCGGGCGAGGATGCCGAGGGTCGCGCGGAGGGCCGACTCGGGGATCACGGGGAAGATCGCCGCGTCCTTCCACTCCTGGTCGGCCCCCGACCAGTCGTAGTACGAGGTGACGAGGGTGCCGCCCTCGATCGGTTCGAGCCGGTACCCGTAGACGTGGCCGAGCCGCAGCTGGCCGTCGACCGCCCAGGCCAGCTCACGGTCCTGTTCGTAGGTGACGATGCGGACGGTGACGTCGTAGAGCCCGAGCGGGTGGTCGTTGAGCGCCTCGCGGTCCATGTGGACGACGAAGGTGTCGCCGGCCGCCCGCACCGGTGCACCGTCGGCTGCCATCAGCATCCCCGAGCTGTCGATCGCGACGTGTCCCTGCGGGTCGCAGATCGTGGCGAAGACGGTGGCGGGGTCCGCGGCGATCGGACGCTCGACCTCGAGTCGTTCAGCGGTCATCGGCGCATGCTCGCGCGGAACCGGCCCGCGTCGGTCGCGGCCCTCGTCCGGGACGCCTCAGCCGTCGCCGGGGAAGACGTCGGTCTCGGAGCGGTGCCAGACCGGGTGGTCGCCGGAGGTCTCGACGTTGAACCCGTAGTCGTAGGCGAGGCTGCCCCCGAGCGTGCCGCCGAGGACGGTGAGGGCCGCGGCGGCGAGGCTCAGCACGAGCGCGGCCAGCGGCGTCGCGGGCTCGTCCCAGAAGGCGAGCACCCGCACGGCGATTCCGGCGAGGACGAGGACCGTCACCGTCACCATCGTCACGGCGTGGGCGTTGGTGGTGCGGCGGGCCTGGGTCCCCTTCTCGGTCGAGGTCAGCCAGTCCCAGAAGCCGGTGAGGGCGGCGAACACCGAGACGATCGCGCCGCCGATCAGCACGAACGACGCGGCCCGGTAGAAGTCGCGGGCCCAGGGCTGGTCGTCGCCACCGATGATCGACACGACGTCGAACGCGGCGGCGAGCATGTAGGCGCCGACGGGCACGTCGGTGAGCGGCGGGTGCAGCGGCTTGCCGGACCAGCCTCGGAGCCCTTTGAACGTGCGACCTCGCATGGTGAGGGCGGGACGGAACGAGAACGTGCGCATGGGGACTCCTCCTGTGGTGGTCAGGGAGCGGTGCCGGTGAGGGCGAAGAGCTCGGCCCGCGAGCGTGGATCGGACCGCAGCAGCCCGCGGAGGGCCGAGGTGACGGTGCGGGAGCCGTCGGCCCGGACCCCGCGCAGCGACATGCAGAGGTGCTCGGCCTCGATCACGACGCCGACCCCCTTCGGCTCGAGGCGCTCCTCGAGCCACTCGGCGACCTGTTGGGTCAGCCGCTCCTGCACCTGGAGATCGCGGGCGAACAGCTCGACGACGCGGGCGAGCTTGGAGAGGCCGAGGATCCGGTCGCCCGGCAGGTAGCCGACGTGGGCGACGCCTTGGAAGGGCAGCAGGTGGTGCTCGCAGAGCGAGTGGAACGGGATGTTCCGGGCGAGGACGAGCTCGTCGTAGCCCTCGTCGTTCGGGAAGGTGGTGAGGCGGAACGAGCGCGGGGTGAGCAGCTCGGCGTAGGCCGCAGCGACCCGTCGCGGCGTGTCCGCCAGGTGGGGGTCGGTCGCATCCCGACCGAGTGCGGCGAGCAGGTCGCGCACCGCGCCCTCGGCACGGGCGAGGTCGATCGACGGCGCACCCTCGATCAGCTCCAGGTGGGGCTCGGCGATCTCCGAGGCGAGGGTCATGCCGCACACCCCCCGTGGCGGTCGAGGCCGAGGGAGCTGTGGTGGTGGAGCGACAGGTAGCGCTCGGGGTGGGGTCGCTCGGGCCCGCCGGCGTCGAGCCACCGGTCGGTGGCGAGCCGGGAGCGCTCGATGAGGAGCGCGCCGTGACGGAAGTCGGTCGAGGTGACCGAGAGCGGGCAGAGCGGGGGCAGCACCCGGATGTCGGCCCGGGCGGCGTAGTGCCCGACGTCGAGGACGAGGCGCTGCTCGATGAGGAGCGTCAGCGCGTGCAGGGCGCTCGACAGGGCGCTGGCCGGCGGGTCCTCGAGCGCGCAGGCGTAGCCGGTGGGGAGCACGTAGACCACCTCGGCACCGAGCTCGATCGCGTGGGAGATCGCGGCGTTGTCGGCGATGCCGCCGTCGACGAGGTCGCGCCCGTCGATGCGCACCGACGGGAACACGGCGGGGACCGCGGCGCTCGCGAGGATCGCGTCGACCGCTGGGCCCCGGGAGAGCACCACCTCCTCGCCGCTTCGCACGTCGGTGGCGACCACGTGCAGGGGGATGGCGGCCTCATCGATCCGGTCGAACGCGAGGTGCTCGACGAGGAGGCGGCGCAGCCCGTCGCTCGCGCAGAGCGACCGTGCCCGCCCGACCGCCGCGGCGGCCAGGCGGGCGGGTTGGAGGGGGAAGACGTCGCGGCGACGCAGCCCGCACCAGATCTCGGCCAGCCCCTCGAGCGCCCGGGGCGACGTGCCCCACCCCGCGACGTACCCGGCGTTGAGGGCACCGGCGGAGGTGCCGACGAGCAGGTCCGGTTCGATCCCCCGGGCGGCGAGGGCCTGGAGCATGCCGACCTGCACGGCTCCGAGGCTCCCCCCTCCCGACAGCACCATCGCGGTCGTCTCCCTCGCGGTCGTCACCGTCCCCTCCCCTTTCTAAAGGTGATCTGAGTTGACGTTAGAACGACCCCCCTGTTTCGTCAAGGGTTATGTGTTTTAGAATGCACCGCGTGGAACCCACCTCCGA
>CAZAVX010000031.1:0-27381 GCA_964488835.1 uncultured Iamiaceae bacterium
GTCGTCGTGGTCGGCGGCTCCGTGGTCGTCGTCGTCGTGCAACCCAGGCAGAAGTCGACGTGGCTGATGTCGGCGATCTTCCCGCCCGGGTTCAGGAGCTCGAGCGCCGTCGCGTCGATCGTGCCGCTCGAGCCGTACGGCTCCGGGACACGCTTCAGCGCGTTCCCGCCGAACACCCAGATGTCCTGGATGGTCCGATCACCGGTGTACGTCCACTCCCAGACCTTGCCGCTCACCACGGTCACGGTGAAGCCGGCCTTCGTGCCGGCGCGCTCGAAGCGGACCTGTGTGGTTCCCGGCGGGCAATGGTCGCTCTGGCCCGGTCCCGTCGCATCGGCGGTGGGTGCGGTCGCACCGAGGCCGACGATGCCGAGGACCAGTGCCAGGATCGCCACCACCGCCACGCGGGTGATGGTGCGTGTTCGTCCTGTCATCTCTGGTCTCCTCGTCCGACCGGGACGAGTGGCGAACCCGGCGTGCACTCCAGGCGCACCACCGTCTCGGTGTGGCCCGGGGCCGGTTTCGCAATTCGCTCCCCACGGACGCTGCGACCAGCGACCTTGCCCGTGGATCGTCGCTTCCCCGGTACCCGCTCCCCGAGGCATCAGCCACGAGGGGCGGGACCGCAACGTGGGACACACTCCCACGCCTCACTGTGATCGTACGGTCACTCCGGGTGCGTCGGTAGGGCCGACCGTCCCGACCGAAGGGCCCGAATCGGGGCGGTCGGGCTCAGGCCATCGGCTCGATGCGGACCACCGCGTTGTAGTCGGGAACCTGCGAGCCGGGTTCGCGGTGGGACGGACCCGACGGGATCAGCACGTTGCCCTCCGGCCAGTGCACCTGGAGGGTACGCCGGGGCATGGCGACGAGGCGGACTGCGCCCACCAACGTCCCCACGTCGTTGACCAGCTGCACCCGGTCGCCCTCGGCGAGGCCGAGCTCGGCGGCGTCGGCGCGGTCGATGAACACGGCGTCGCGGCCCGCACCGGTGAGCGGGTCGACCTCGGCGAACAGCATCGAGTTGAACTGCTTGCCCCGCCGGGTGGCGACGAGGAACTCGCCCTCGCCGAGCCGGGGCACGGACGGGACGAGCGGGGTGAACCGGCCCCGCCCGGACGGGGTGGGGAACACGCCGTCGGCGCAGAGGTGGCGGCCGCCCCATTGGACGGCATCACCCGTGTCGGCGAGGCGCTCGATGCCCGCGTACGCGGGCACGACCTCGGCGATCTCGGCCCGCAGGTCGCGGTTGGTGGGCCAGGAGAATCGCGGCCGCAGCTCGGGGCGAACCCGGTTGACGACGTCGGCGAAGAGCCGCCACTCGCTCCGGGCCTCGCCGGGAGGACGCAGGATCTCGGGGGAGAACGCGATGCGCCGCTCGGTGGTGGTCTCGGTGCCACCTCCCTCCTGTTCGTAGCGCGTGGCCACCGGAAGGAGCACGACGTCGTCGCCGGGCACGAGCATCTGCGACGAGACGACGATGTCCTGGTGGACCCGCAACGGGACCCGCTCGAGCGCGGCGTGCACCCGTGCCGGGTCGGGCAGCACGTCGAGCAGGTTGCCACCCGACATCCAGAGAACGTCGAGGCGACCCTCCGCTGCCGCCTCCACCATCTCGGGCGCGGTGAGCCCGGGCGACGACGGCACCGGGAATCCCCACTGGTCGGCGAGCCGGGATGCATTCGCCTCGTCGACCTCGAGCCCGCCCGGCAGCGAGGTGGCGTAGGCCCCCATCTCCGCGCCCCCCTGGACGCCCGAGTGGCCGCGGATCGGCATGAGCCCGGCTCCGTCACGTCCGACGTTGCCGCGGGCGAGCGCGACGTTGACGATGGCGCGCACACCGTCGACCGAGTCGGCGTGCTGGGTGATGCCCATCGACCACACGAGCACCGCAGAGCGCGCCGCGGCGTACTCGTCGACGAAGGCGTCGACCTGTGCGGCGGTGAGCCCTGCACGGTCGAGCAGGTCGTCGAACGGCTGGGCCTCGAGGGCGGCACGCAGCTCGTCCCATCCCTCGGTGTGGCGAGCGACGAACTCCTCGTCGATCGCCCCTCGTTCAACGAGGCGCAGGAGGACGGCGTTGGCGAACGCCACGTCGCCGCCCGGGCGCACCGGCACGTGGAGGTCGCACATCCGGGTGCCGAAGAGCGCCGACTCGACGTTCGACGGCACCCAGTACCGGTCGAGCCCCGGCTCGAGGAAGGGGTTGACGACGACGACCCGACAGCCCCGCCGCTTGGCGATGTCGAGGTACTTCATGAAGACCGGCTGGTTGTTCGCCGGGTTCGCACCCCAGAGCACCACGAGGTCGCTCTCGATGACGTCGGTGAGGGAACAGGTGGACGCCGCCACCCCGATGGATGCCTTCAGCCCGAGCGTCGACGGTGCGTGGCACACGCGGGCGGCCGAGTCGATCGATGCGATGCCGAGGGCCCGTGCCGCCTTGCCCGCGACGTAGTACGTCTCGTTCGTGAGACCCCGACTCGTGAGGTAGAGCGCGGCCCGGTCGCCGCCAGCGCGGGCGAGCCCGTCGGCGAGCACCCCGAGCGCCTCGTCCCAGCTCACACGTCGGAAGCCCCGTTCGCCGGCCCGCCGACGCATCGGGTGGGCGAGCCGCCCGAGAGACCGGAGCTCGGTCCCCGACCGGCTTCGCAACAGCTCGGTGTCGGCGAGCAGGGCAGGGTCGAGCGCACCGGCGGTGTTGACCTCGAGCAGGCGCAGGCGGGTGGTGCAGAGGTGGACGCCGTCGATGGTCCAGTCGCGGAGGCCGGCGACCCCGAGCGCGCAGCCGTCGCACACCCCCTTGCGGAGGATGTCGAGCGCGGCCTTGGGATGGGCGAGGTTCGCGAGCGCCACCTCGGCCATCTCCCGGTAGTGGTTCGGCTTCTGCTGGCCGATGCCGTTCGGCGCGAGCCCCACCCACAGCTCCGGGTGCACCCTCCGCCTGGTCGCCCCGGTCACAGGAGCCCCTCGCCGGCGTAGACGCGGAGCGACGAGCCACGAGCGAAACCGACCAGGGTCATGTTCGCGCGCCGGGCGACCTCGACCGCGAGCGACGACGGGGCGCTCACCGCGACGACGGTGCCGAACCCCGCCGCCCAGGCCTTCTGGACGATCTCGAACGAGGCACGGCCACTGACGACGAGGCCGAGCTGGTGGGCCGGCAGCGCGTCGTCGAGGCGCAGCCGTCCGACGACCTTGTCGACCGCGTTGTGGCGGCCGATGTCCTCGCGTGCGACGACGACGCGGCCGGCCTCGTCGAAGGCACCCGCCGCATGGACCGCGCCGGTTCGCTCGAACAGCGGCTGCGCGGCGCGCAGCGCGGCGGGTGCCGCGCCGAGCACCGCCGGGTCGAACACCGGCGGAGCGGGCAGCGGACCGATGCGATCGAGGAGCGAGTCGATCTCGGTGGAGCCACAGAGCCCACAGGAGGTCGAGGTGGAGCCGAGCCGCGGCGAGGGGGTCGGCGCCCGACCACCCGTCGAGACCGTGACGACGTTGAACGCCGTCTCGACCGCGCCGCCCGTCGCGCAGTAGCGGACGCTCTCGACGGGGTGGTCGGCGAGGAGCCCCTCCGCGTGGCACCACCCGACCGCTAGTTCGAAGTCGTGGCCGGGCGTGCGCATCGTGGTCGCGACGAGGGTGTCGTCGAGGCGGATCTCGAGGGGTTCCTCGACCGCGAGGTCGGCGGGCTCACGTCGCGAGGTCGCCCCAGCGGCACCCGTGGCCCCGGACTCGAGCTCCAGGGTGCGGGTGAGTTGGGTGACGCGACGTCCTCGTGGCACGCGTCCGAGGCTACCGGGACGGCTCCGCGCGGGTTCGATGGCAGGAATGTGCGCGTGGGCCGTTCGAACTATGTCACACTGTTCCCCACGCACCGTGTGACTGCTGGCACCCTATGTGACCACGCGGTAGCGTCGAATCAGTCACGACAGACGGGCGGCCCGTGGCCGGCCCGCGAGAAGGTGAGTGCGCAGGTGGACACAGCGGGAGACCTCCGATGATGGCCCTCGGGACGCGCATCGCGCGCCGTCGCCGCCGTGACGACGACAGCGCGGGTGCGATCGACCTGCTCACCTCGGAGCTCCTCGGCTACAGCGGGTCCGCCGCCGGCTGGGACCCTTCACGCCAGCAGCTCACCGACGAGGTCCGGCCCGACGTCGCCCGCGCCGCCCACCTCGGCGGGCGCCGCTACTCGGTCGTGCGTCGCGACAACGGCCAGGTCATCGCCGTCGGCTTCCTGCACGGCCACGAGGTGAAGGTCACCCGCTACGACCAGAGCGGCACGGTGCCCGTGGAGATCCGCGAGTTCCGCGAGTTCAACGACCGGCTCTGGCTGCGCGGCATCAAGCGCACCAACGGCGGCGAGTCGCTCCCCGAAGAGCACCGCATCACCGACTGGTTCACGTGGGTACGGCCCGACACCACCGCCACCTGGACCCGGTTCGACCACACGTCGCCCCAGGGTCGGCCCCACGAGCTCGCGCTCGACTGGAGCCCTGACGACCACTGGTACGACCGCCCGAGCTTCGGCGACTACGAGGCGCTCATCGGCCCGCCCGACCTCCTGCGCCAGCTCTGGCCAGAGGTCGAGCCGCTCGCGTTCCTCGGGCGCTGAGCCCGGCGGCCCGACCGGCGGTCGCTCAGACCGCGGCGGGCTCGGGATCCTCGGCCGCCTGCTTCGCCCGCTTCTCGGCGAGCCGTGCGGCGACGCGCCCCGACTTCTCGATGTAGGCGAGCACCTTGTCGCGAGCCGCCTTGGCCTCGTCGTCGAGCCCGTCCTCGATCGACTCGATGGCCCAGTGCCGGAGCACGACCGGGACGAGGATCTGCTCGTGGTGGTTGACGAGGTCGTAGATGCCCTCCTTGGCGATGGCCTTGGAGTGCTCGGCGAACCCGGGGATGCCGGTGCCCGGCATCTGGAAGGTGGTCACCTCGTGGGCGAGCGCCTTCATCATCGTGCTCGGCGCGATCTCGAACGCCGCCTTCGCGATGTCGCGGTAGAAGAGGAAGTGGTGGTTCTCGTCGACGGCCACCCGGGCCATGATCTCGTAGCCGACCTTGTCCTCGACGAGCTTGCCGGTGTTGCGGTGCGAGATGCGGGTGGCGAGCTCCTGGAGGCTCAGGTAGCAGAACCCGTGCGCCGCCGTGGGCGGTTCGGGGACCTGCCCGGTGGACACCTGCGCCATGCGGCCGTCCTCGAGCCACACCGGGTCGATGGCCCGGGTGACCATGAGGTAGTCGCGGATGACCATGGAGTGACGACCCTCCTCGGCCGTCCACCGCTTCGTCCACTCACCCCACGCACCGCCCCCGTGCCCGTACATGCGGTGGATGTCGCGGAAGTAGTAAGGCAGGTTGTCCTCGGTGAGGAGGTTCACGTAGAGAGCGGCGCGCACCGAGGCCGGCAGGTTCGACTCGCGGGGATCCCACTCGTAGTCCGGTTCGAAGTCCTCGCCACGACTCCACGGCACCAGCGCGTGGGGGTACCACATCTTGGTGGCGCTGAGGTGACGCTCGAGGAGGTCACCGGCGACGGGCTCGAGTTCGGCGAGGAGGGTGGCGTCGTCCATCCCACCACCCTACCTACCGGTAGGTAGGGAAGGAAAGTCCCCTGCCCTCAGGGCGCTCCGTCGCCCCCGTCGGCCACCGGCCCGAGGTCGGGTCTGCCCTCGACGAGCGCGTCGCCGTAGAGCATCCGGGCGATCGGGTCCCAGTCGGGCCCCGCACGGAGGTGGTGCCCTCCGTCGACCGGCAGTGACACCCCGGTGATCCACCCCGACTCGGGACCGCAGAGGAAGCGCACCGCGGTGGCGATGTCGTCGGTGGTGCCGGTGCGGGAGATCGGCATCTGGCGGAGGTAGTCCTCGTGGACGGACTCGACCGAGAACAGCCCGGCCGACAGCTCGGTGTCGACGAGACCCGGGCACACCGAGTTCACCCGCACCCCTGCACGACCGAGCTCGTCGGCGGCGGTTCGCACGAGCATGTCGATGCCCGCCTTCGACACGCCGTAGGCCGCGCCTTGGCGGTGCGTGCGCAGCCCGGCGATCGACGAGATCGCGCACATCGCACCGCCACCGGACCGGGCGATGGCCGCACCGGCGTGCTTGAACGTGAGGAACGTGCCCGTGAGGTTCGCGTCGAGGACGCGCTGCCACTCGGCGAGCGGCGTGGCGATGACCGGTGCGAGCCCACCGGTGCCCGCGGCGGCGATGGCGATGTGGAGACCGCCCTCGGGCTCGGAGGCCGCGGCGACCGACCGGGCGAGGGCCTCCTCGTCGGTCACGTCGACGGCGTCGGCCCGCACGGTCACGCCGTCGGGGGCCGCGGCGTGCAGCGCCTCGACCGCCTCGTCGAGCTTGGCGGCCGTGCGACCGACGATGGTGACCGAGGCGCCGTCGCGCACCAATGCCACCGCAGAGGCCAAGCCGATGCCGCTCCCCCCTCCGGTGACGAATGCCGCCTTCCCCGACAGTGGCAATCCCGAGCTCGTCATGGGGCGCATCCTGTCAGACGACGCGGCCCTCAGGTGAGGTGGTCGATGAGGAACGCGAGGACGAACGCCTCGTCGCGCCACGCGTCGTAGCGCCCCGAGGGGCCACCGTGGCCGGCACCCATCTCGGTCTTCAACAGGATCGGCGCGTCGCCCGTGGTCTCGTCACGGAGCCGGGCCACCCACTTGGCCGGCTCCCAGTAGGACACCCGGGGATCGTTGAGACCCGCGGTGGCGAGCACCGGCGGGTAGGCGACCGGCCGGACGTTCTCGTACGGCGCGTAGCCCTTCATGTACTCGTACACCTCGGGATCGTGGAGGGGGTCGCCCCACTCCTCCCATTCGGTGACCGTCAGCGGCAGGCTCGGGTCGAGGATGGTGTTCAGCGCGTCGACGAACGGCACCTCGGCCACCACCGCGCCGAACAGCTCGGGGGCGAGGTTGAGCACCGCCCCCATCAGGAGCCCGCCCGCGGACCCGCCGCGGATGCCGAGCTGGCTCGGGCTCGTGATGCCCTCGTCGATGAGGTGGCGGGCGCAGGCGACGAAGTCGGTGAAGGTGTTGCGCTTCGCGAGGAGCTTGCCGTCGAGGTACCACCGCCTGCCCATCTCCCCACCGCCGCGGATGTGGGCGATCGCGAAGGCGAACCCCCGGTCGAGGAGGCTGAGCCGGATCGACGAGAAGGTGGGGTCCATGCTCGCCTCGTAGGACCCGTAGCCGTACAGGAGAGCGGGGCCCGGGCGGTCCGAGGGCCGGTCGCGCCGATGGACGATGGAGATCGGGACGCGGACACCGTCGTCCGCGGTGGCCCACAGGCGAGCGGTCACGTAGTCGGCCGGGTCGTACCCCCCGAGGACGGGCTGTTGCTTGCGGAGGGCGCGCTCACCAGTGACGAGGTCGACGTCGAACACCGACGCCGGGGTCACCATCGACGTGTAGCCGTAGCGGAGCACCGTCGTGTCGAACTCCGCGTTCGCCCCACCCGACACCGTGCCGACCGGCTCGGGTTGCTCGAGCAACTGCTCGGCGCCGGTGGAGAACGTGCGGACACGGATGCGGCGGAGCCCGTCGGCGCGCTCGTGCAGCACGAGGTGGTCGACGAACACGTCGAGCCCCGAGATCTTCACCTCGGGGTCGTGGGGGACGAGCACCTCCCAGGTGTCCGGCGAGCCGTCGGAGTCGGGGGCGGTGACCACCTGGAAGTTCTCCGCCGTCTCACCGGCGAGACCGTCGTTGGTGAGGATGACGAAGCGGTCGCCGTGGTGCTCCACCGAGTACTCGATGCCGGCACGGCGCTCGGCGACCACGCGGGGCGCGGCGAGCGGGTCGTCGCCGGGGATCACCCACACCTCGTCGGTGACCTTCGACCCCAGGTGGATCACCACGAACCGGTCGTCCTTGGTGCGACCGAGCGAGACGAAGAAGTGCTCGTCGGGTTCCTCGAACACCAGCTCGTCGGTGTCGGCCGGCGATCCGACCACGTGTCGCCACACCTGGTGGGGACGCATGGCGTCGTCGGGCTTCACGTAGAAGAGGACCGACGCGTCGTCGGACCACGCGGTGCCGTAGGTGACCTCGGGAACCTGGTCGGGCAGGTCGTCGCCCGTCTCGAGATCGCGGATCCGCAGCGTGTACTTCTCCGACCCGTCGTAGTCGGTGCTGTAGGCGAGCCACCGGTGGTCGAGGCTGATGTCGAACGCCCCGAGGGCGAAGTAGTCGCTGTCGCCCGCGAGCTCGTTCTCGTCGAGGAGCACCTGCTCGTCGGCGGCGGGCACCCCTGGTTCGATCGCCGGGGGCGCGTCGGCGAGGGTCAACCGTTCACTCGCCGCGGGCACGCGGCAGTGCACCGCGTACTGGCTGCCCTCGGTCGTGCGGCCGAAGTACCACCACGGGCCGATGTGCACCGGGACGGAGAGGTCGGTCTCCTGGATGCGCGACCGGATCTCCTCGAACAGCTCGTGCTGCAACTGCTCGGTGTGGGCGGTCATCGCCGCGGTGTACGCGTTCTCGGCCTCGAGGTGGGCGATGACCTCGGGGTCGTCACGGTCCCTCAGCCACGCGTAGGGATCGTCGACCTGGTCGCCGTGGTGGGTGCGCGGGGACGGGCGCCGTGGGGGTCGGGGAGCCTGGAGGCTGGTGTGCATCCCCTCACCGTACGGTGCCGGTCGGGGGTGGCGGCGAGGCGATGGGCGCCGAGCGGCCGTCAGCGGACCACGAGCGCGTTGGGCGGGCTCGCCACACCCTTCGGCAGGTTGAGCGGCGCGGAGGTGAAGAACCCTTCCCAGCTGCCGCGCTCGGCGCAATCGGCCGCGAGGGCACCGAGGTCGAACAGTTCGCCGATGGGGAGGCCGAGCAGGGGGAGGATCCGCTGGTGGACGAAGATCTCGGGTCGGCGCGTGGGATCGGCGCGGATCTCGCGCAGCTCGTCGGCGTCGTGGAGCGCGCCCGGCGGCCACACCTCGAGCGAGGGGTTGTCGGCGGCGACGGCGGCCACGTGGAGGTTCCACAGCACCTCGGCGGTGCGCTCACCGGGGTGGAGGCCGGGGTTGGTGTGCCCGGCGGCGAGCTCGGCGCGGCGCTCGTGGTCGAGGCTGCGGTACCACTCGACCCAGCCCGTGCGGACGAGCAGGATGTCGCCCACCTCGGGCTCGGTGCCCTGATCGGCGAGGGTCGCGAGCAGCTCGTCGGCGGTGATCGGGTCGGGCGCGTCCGGGCGGATGGGTCGACCCTGCCGCTCGCGCCACGCGGCGACGTCGGCGAGGATCGCCCGCCCGGCGAGGCCACGCCTGGCCCACGCGTCGATGCCGTGGGTGCCCTCGGGCGCACCGCCGTACCACCCGTGGACCGGATGGCGGATGTGGCGGAAGCCGTCCCACTGGGTGGAGGCCTGGGTGTTCCACCCGTGCAGGACGTCGTCGTGGCCCGGACCGTCGTCGGGACCGGTGACCTCGTGGCGCATCGCCCCCCGCCCGAACAGCGGGGGGTCGGGCAGGGTGAGCTCGGCGTCGAGGGGGAACACCGCACCCCGGGCGACGAGCGACGCCGCGGCAGCGATGCGTTCGGGCGTGAGGAGGTTGAGGCATCCGAGGCGGTCGTCGGGTCCCCACATCCCCCACGACGAGCCGGCCGGAGCACCGTCGACGACGGGGAGCTGGTCGTAGCGCGGCAGCGCGCTCTCGCTCGAGCGCACCGGCGCGCGCTCGTCGAGCCACGGTCGCGATGGCACCTCCCCCATGTGGCGAACTCTACGCTGGGGCGGTGCACGAGGGCGACGATCGATGACCGACAGCCACAGCGGCCCGCGCACCGACGACCGGGTGCGCCTCTCGCTGCCCGCGCGCCACGAGTACGCCCGAATCGCCCGCATCGGCGTCGCCGCCCTCGCCCTGCGCATGGGTTTCAGCTACCGGGAGATCGAGGACCTGCGCCTCGCGGTCGACGAGACCCTCATCTTCCTCCTCGGCGGCGACCGCCCCGGCGAACGCATCACCATCGAGTACAGCGTCGAGCCCGAGAAGCTCACCCTGCGGGCCGCCACCAGCTTCCCCACCGAAGCCGACGACGACGCCCGCGAGCGGTTCGAGACCCTCGTGGCCGAGCTGGTCGACTCCTTCCGCACCGACGAGTCCGCCGGCGAGGTGGCCTTCGTCAAGCGCCACCGCCCACCCGCGTAGCGGGCCAGCTCCTCCGCGTACCGAGAGGAGCGTCAGTGGCCGGAGTGGCCGAAGCCTCCGAGGCCCCTGGTCGAGTCGTCGGGCAGCTCGGCGACGGGGAGCCAACCGACCTCCTCGACCGCCTGCACGACGAGCTGCGCGATGCGATGTCCGCGCACGACGTGGAAGTCGGCGACCGGGTCGGTGTTCAACAGGATGACCTGGAGCTCGCCCCGGTAGCCGCAGTCGATGAGGCCGGGGGCGTTGGCGACGGTGACCCCGTGGCGGAGGGCCATACCGCTGCGCGGCAGGACGAACCCCGCGTAGCCGCGCGGCAGGGCGATCGCGATGCCGGTGGGGACGAGCACCCGCCCGCCACCTGCCGGGACCACCGTGTCGATGCGGGCCCGCAGGTCGAGCCCGGCGTCGCCGTCGTGGGCATAGGCGGGCAGGGTCAGCTCGGGATCGAGACGGACGACGGGCACGTGGATCACGGGCCTCACGCTAGTTGCGCGTAGCATCGCTCCGATGCTCGCCTGGATGGACCTCGAGATGACCGGCCTCGACCCCGCGTCCCACGTGATCGTCGAGATCGCCACCCTCATCACCGACGACGACCTCCAGATCATCGCCGAGGGCCCCGACCTCGTCGTCCACGCCACCGACGAGGAGCTGGCGGCGATGGACGACTTCGTCCGCAACATGCACCAGCGCAGCGGGCTCCTCCCCCTCATCCAGGCCTCCACCGTGAGCCTCGCCGACGCAGGTGCCGCCACCCTCGAGTTCCTGAAAGCGCACATCCCCGAGCCCCGCACGGTCCCGCTCTGTGGCAACTCGATCGGCACCGACCGCCGCTTCCTCGCCGCACACCTGCCCGAGATCGAGGAGTTCCTCCACTACCGGTCCGTCGACGTCTCCACCGTCAAGGAGCTCGCTCGCCGCTGGAACCCCGCGATCGTCTCGAGCGCCCCGGAAAAGGCCACCACGCACCGGGCCCTCGACGACATCCGCGAGAGCATCGCCGAGCTCGTCCACTACCGCGACCACTTCTTCCGCCTCGCAGCGCCCGCGGCGCCCGCCGAGGCCGCCGAGGCCGCCGAGGGCGGCTCCGCCGGTGTCGCGGATGAGGGAACCGGCACTCCGTCGGCCTAACCTTCACCCCATCATGGGGGGTCGTCACGAGCATCATCACCACGAGCCGGGCCGCCACGCGGGCCCGCCGAGCGCGGCATCGGACCGCGAGGAGCGGCGGCCGGCGATGGACGACCCGGTCGAGGTCGCACCCGGCTTGATCCGGATCCAGCTGCCGATCTCGCTGCCCGGTCTCGGACACGTGAACTGCTACGTGATGCCCGACGACAAGGGCGTCACCGTCGTCGACCCGGGCCTCCCGGGGCCCCAGGCGTGGAAGGAGCTCACCACCCGGCTCAGGCGCGCCGACGTCCCGGTCAAGCGGGTCCACACCGTGGTGGTCACCCACTCCCACCCCGACCACTTCGGTCAGGCCGGCCGCCTGCTCGAGGAGAACGGGGCCACCGTCATCACCCACCGGGCGTTCCGCACGTTCTTCGACCCCGACGAGGAACCCGACGAGATCTCCCTCGATGATCCGCCGCCGGTCGGCGCGCACGTCGCCTCCTACGCCGAACACCTCCGCACCGCGGGCAACAGCCCCCGCCGGCCGTGGGGAGGCCCCACCCCGTGGGGCTCGCCCAACGCCGGTCTCGCGGCGAAGGTGCCACTTCGCGGCGGCGCTCGCGGGCCGGGCCGTCCGCCGCTGCGGCGCCGGATGCAGTACGCCCTCATGCGCCTCGTCGGAGGCCGCATGGGTGCGGTCCCCACGCCCACCCACCGGGTCGAGGACGCCGAGCGCATCCAGCTCGGGGGCCGTTCGTGGGTGGCGGTCCACACCCCGGGCCACACCGTCGACCACCTCTGCCTCTATGACCCCGAGGCGAAGATCCTCGTCTCGGGCGACCACGTCCTGCCGTCCATCACCCCGCACATCTCCGGGCTCGGCGTGAGCCTCGACCCGTTGAACGACTTCTTCCGGTCGCTCGAGAAGGTCGGGGAGCTCGACACCTCGCTCGTGCTGCCCGCCCACGGCCTGGAGTTCGCCGACCTCGCCGGGCGGGCCACCGCCATCCGGCGGCACCACGAGGAGCGCCTCCAGAAGCTGCGCGACGCGTCGGCCGAGCACGGCTGGGCCACAGTTCCCGAGTACTCCACGCACCTGTTCCCGCCCCGGTCGCTCGGGCAGATGGCCGACAGCGAGACCTATGCCCACCTCGAGCACCTGCGCCTCACCGGCGAGGCCCAGGTCCGCGACGACGGACCCGAGCTGCTCTACCGCGTCGGCTGACCTCCGCACCGCTCTTCTACGCTGACGACGATGGCGACGAGGCGAGACCGGGAGACCACCAGACAACTGCTGCTCGACACGGGCTACGAGATGCTCCTCGAGCGGGGCCTCGAGGTCGGCTGGGGCATCCGCCTCTCCGAGGTCACCGAGCGGGTCGGGCTCACCACCGGCGCCGCCTACCAGATCTGGAACGGCTCTCGCGCCCAGCACGGCGCCGGCGGACAGGACCGCTTCCACCACGACCTCGCGCTCTACGCGATGGAGCGCCTCTTGTCCGAGACCCTCGTGAGTCACACCGAGACCTACGAGGCGCTGGCGGGGACCGGCGCGAGCCTCGACCGCCAGGTGCAACAGGTCCTCGACAACGACTACCGCGTCATCTCCAGGCGGTCCGAGGCGGCGGTGTTCGCCGCGCTCATCTCCGCCGCCACCTCCGATCCCGAGCTCACCGAGGCCGGCGCCACCACCTACCGCCACGTCACCGAGCGCTTCGTGCAGGCGTTCCACCAGGTGTTCGAGCAGTACGGGCTCGAGCTCGTCGCCCCGTACACGCTCGAGGACCTCGTCGTGTCGATCATCGCCCTGGGCGACGGGCTCGTGATGCGCGCCCTCGTCGATCCCGACGCGGTGCCCGCCGAGCACGCGCCCCCGGCCGACGCGAGCGACGACGCACGCGGCTCCTGGCACCTCTTCGCCCTCGGCACCCGGGCGCTCATCCGCGAGATGACCCGACCCCGAAGCAGCTGAGCGGCCGTCCTGCGCGCCGGCTCAGCCGTGCGCCGAGGCGTCGAGCGCGAACACCCGGCCGGAGGTGAACACCCGCTCGGGCGCCGTCGCGTCGACGAGCCAGATCGCCAGTCCGCCACCCGGGTGCTGGCGGGTGAGGCGCAGCACCTCGTCGCCTCGCTCGATCGCATCGCGGTACTCGACCTCTGCCCGCACCGGCGCGCGCAGGTGCTTGTGGGCCGCCCGCGATTCCTCGACCGCCGCCCACGAGATCGTGTTGTTGACGTGGTCCATGACGTCGAAATCGCTGAACCGCAGTGGCCACGGCGCAGCCTCGACGCCCTCGCCGCTCGGGTCGGGCGGCGAGTCGTGGCGGAGCTTGGCACGCACCTTCCGACCACCGGCCGCCTCGTCGTAGAGCTCGTGGAACTGCGCCGGGAGGGGGATCGGCCGTCCGGTGGACATGTCGAGGTGCACCCACAGGGTGGCGGTCTCGAGGTGGGCACCGTGCTCGCCGCGCACGCTCACCCGACGCTCGGCCCACCGCCCACCGATGCCCCCACAGAACGTGGTGAGCTCGAGCTCCTCGCGCAGCCGCGCCTCGGCGTGCACCTCGACGACGGTTCGGCGCACCACCCACGCCATGTCGTCGCGGAGACCGGCGTCGACGGTGTCGTCGTTCGAGACGTCCTGGACGAAGCGGGCGAGCGCGTCGAGCCGGAGCCGTCCGTTCGGCGAGACGTCGCCGAGGCGGACCCGGCGACGGCCGGTGTAGGTGCGGCCCGCCGAGGGGAGCGGGACGAGGAGGTCGTCGGGATCGGGCGGACCGAGGGGAGGGAGGGGCAGCGCGCACATGGCCCGATCACGCTAAACCACCCCCGAAACGTGCGTCAGTTCGGGGCGGTATCCGGACCGAACTCACGAAAGTTCGATGGGACGGCGATAAATGCATTGACGCCGGCGATCGGAGGTGGTTGTGTGAACCTTCGGCGCGAAGAGTCGCGCGACTGGCTTCCGCCAGACCTACCCACCGAGGAACGTCCGATGAACACGATCGACGCACAGAAGGCAGGCCGCATGGCGACCGCCACCGCTGCGCGTCGTCGCGCCGGCGCGTCGCTCGGTGGCAACGGTCTCGGCATGTACCCGTGCGTGTGGCATGTCGGCTCGTCGGTGGACACCCGTTCCATTGCCATCTTTGCCGACACCACCTCGCACAAGGCCTGGCGGCCGAAGGAGCCCTCCCCTTGAGATTCTCTCGACGAGGAGCAGCACTCCGAAACGGCCGCCGGGTTCACCCGGCGGCCGTTGTTCTTTTCGGCCACCGGCGTGAGCACCACCGAGCAGCACCGCAGCACCCGTCCCGTCCCGACACGACACCGACCACACACACCACCACGAACCCCCGGGGACCAACGATGATCACCGAACCCACGCTCGACGCCTTACCGACCATCATCTCCGACGAGTCCGCCGATTGGTGGGCCGAGGCCAGCTGCCGCGGTGGCGACGGCTCGCTCGCCCCCCTCTTCTTCTCCGAAGAGCTCCAGGACATCGCTCGGGCCAAGACCATCTGCTCGGAGTGCCCGGTCATCGCTCCCTGCCTCGAAGGGGCGCTCACCCGGCGTGAGCCGTGGGGAGTCTGGGGCGGTCAGCTGTTCCTCAACGGTCGGATCCTCGCGAACAAGCGGCGCAGGGGTCGACCGCCGAAGAACCCTCGCCCCGAGGACCAGCTCCCGGTCGTCCCGATCCCGGAGCACCTCCAGAGCGCCTGATCCGCCGAGCGGCGGGCCGCAGCAACTGCCCGACGACGACGTCGCTCCCCCCTGACGTCCTGGTCGTCGATGTGCGAGCTGCGGCCTGCCGGCGGCGGTCGTCGCACCCACATCGGCCACCACGCGATGGGACTCCCGCACGGGGGTCCCGGTAGCGTGGTGGCCGGTGCACGACCAACTTCCCTCCCCCACGCCGGCTGCACCCGACACCGACGAGTCCACCGCCAGGTCCGGGTCCGCCGAGCCGTCTCCCTCCCCATCCGGTGAGCGAACCGTCCTGGGGCTCCCGGTCCGCTACGTCGTCGTCGCCACGCTCGTCTCGCTCGTGGTGGCGATCGCCGCAGGGGCCCTGGCGTACCTGTCGCTGAGCGACGACGACTCGTCGCCCACCGCCACCCTCGAGCTGGAGACCCCCCGCGACCTCGTCGGAACCCCCGCCGCGGTGGGCTACCTCACCTTCGACGGTGAGCCGGCGAACACCGGCTCCTACGTCGGCCGGCCGCTCGTCCTGAACTTCTTCGCCGAATGGTGCGCGCCGTGCGTCGCCGAGATGCCCGACTTCGAGACCGTCCACCAGGAGGTGGGCGACGAGGTCGCGTTCTTGGGCCTCAGCCTGCTCGAGCCCGAGGAGAACGCCCAGGGCCTCATCGCCCGCACCGGCATCACCTACGACGTGGGTCGCGACGCCGACGGGTCCGCCTACGAGCATTTCGCCGGGCTCGCCATGCCCACCACCGTCTTCATCGACGCCGCGGGCACGGTGAGGGAGGTCCACTCCGGCCCGCTCACCGCCGACGAGCTGCGGGAGCGGATCGACCGCCACCTGCGATGAGGCGACCGCGATGATCGACGCCGAGCTGGCCTACGCCTTCACCGCGGGGATGATCGCGGCGGTGAACCCCTGCGGCTTCGCCATGCTCCCCGCCTACCTCTCGTACTTCCTCGGCCTCGAGGGCAGCGAAGAGGGCAGCACCACCAGCCTCGGACGGGCGCTCGCGGTCGCGGGGGTCGTCACCGCCGGCTTCGTCCTCGTCTTCGGCCTGATCGGGCTGGTGATGACCCACCTCGGCATCACCTTCTTCCGCCAACTCCCCTGGCTCACGATGCTGATCGGCGTCGGTCTCGTCGTCCTCGGCGGGGCGATGGCGCTGCGCGGGTACCAGCTGAACCTCCGCCTCCCGAAGGTGCGAACCGGTCACATCGGCGGCGACCTCGTGTCGATGTTCGTCTTCGGCGTCTCGTACGCGGTCGCGTCGCTGTCGTGCACCCTGCCGGTGTTCCTCCCGCTCATGACCCGCACGTTCCGTTCCGCGAACCTCGCCTCGGGCATCTCGGTGTTCCTCGTGTACGCCGCGGGGATGGGGTTCCTGCTCGGCGGCATCACGGTCGCTCTCGCCGGCGCGAAGACCGCGCTCGTCGCCCGTCTGCGCTCGGCCATGCCGGTCGTCAACCGGGTGGCGGGGGTCGTCATCGTCCTCGCGGGCACCTACCTCGTGTACTACGGCTGGTGGGAGCGCGGGGTGCTCACCGGCGACCTCACGGCGCGCCCGGCCGACGGGCCGGTCTCCTTCGTCACCTCGTGGAGCTCGAGCATCTCGAACTGGCTCCGCGACATCGGCGGCGCGCGCCTCGCGGTGGTCCTCGGGGCCGTCATCGCCATCGCGCTGATCCTCGTCGTCGGGCTCCGCAAGCCGACCCCGAAGGAGCCGACGCCCACCGGCTAGGCCCGGCGAGCCGGGGGTACCCTCGGGCCCATGGACCTCCGCATCTTCACCGAACCCCAGCAGGGCGCCAGCTACGACCAGCTCCTCGCGGTCGCGCGAGCCGCCGAGTCGCACGGCTACGACGCGTTCTTCCGGTCGGACCACTACCTCAAGATGGGGTCGGTGTCGGGGTTGCCGGGTCCCACCGACGCCTGGGTCACCCTCGCCGGCCTCGCCCGCGAGACCTCCACCATCCGCCTCGGCACCCTCGTCACCGCGATGACGTTCCGCCTCCCAGGGCCCCTCGCCATCTCGGTCGCCCAGGTCGACCAGATGAGCGGAGGCCGGGTCGAGCTCGGGCTCGGCACCGGGTGGTACGAACAGGAGCACACCGCGTACGGCATCCCCTTCCCACCGCTCGGCGAACGCTTCGAGCAGTTCGAGGAGCAGCTCCAAGCCGTCGTCGGCCTGTGGGAGACCCCCGAGGGTGAGACCTTCACGATGGAGGGCCGCCACTACCGGTTCGTCGACTCGCCGGCGCTGCCCAAGCCCGTCCAGCAGCCACGCCCGCCGATCATCGTCGGCGGCGGCGGCCCGCGGCGCACCCCACGCCTCGCTGCCCGCTTCGCCGACGAGTACAACCTGCCGTTCGCCCCGGTCGAGCGCTTCGCCGAGCAGCGCCAGCGGGTCACCGAGGCGTGCGAGGCGATCGACCGTGACCCGGCAACGATGATCTGGTCGGCGGCCCTCGTGCTGTGCTGCGGCGCCGACGACGCCGAGGTCGTCCGTCGGGCCGAGCGCATCGGACGGGAGCCCGCCGAGCTGCGCGCCAACGGTGCGGCCGGCACGCCCGACGAGGTCCTCGCGAAGCTCCGCACCTTCGCCGACGCCGGCGCCGAGCGCATCTACCTCCAGGTGCTCGACCTCGACGATCTCGACCACCTCGCGCTCGTCGCCGAGCAGGTCATGCCCGAGGTGCGCGGCTGGTAGTCCTCGAGGGTGGGGGGGGTTCAGGGCGAGCGACGCACGACGTCCCACCGTTCGATGCGCCGCGGTGACCCGGGCTCGAGCGGCGGCTCGCCGTCGGCTGGCACATAGGCCAGTCGGTCGTGGAGGCGGTCGGCACGCCCCTGCCACAGCTCGACCTCGTGCGGCACCACCCGCAGGCCGCCCCAGAAGGGCGGGCGGGGCACGTCGACTCCCTCGAACCGGGCGGCCACCTCGGCGAGGCGCGCCTCGAGCCACGCGCGATCGGGGATGACCTGGCTCTGGGCGGACGCCCACGCACCGAGCTGGCTGCCCCGGGGCCGGGAGGCGAAGTAGGCGTCTGACTCCTCGGGCGACACGGGCTCGATCATCCCCTCGACCCGCAGCTGGCGCGACAGCTCGACCCAGGTGAGGGTGAGTGCCGCCCAGGGGTTCTCCCGCGCCTCGCGGCCCTTGCGACTGTCGAGGTTCGTGTAGACGACCAACCCCCCGCCCGAGATCGCCTTCACCAGCACCGTGCGCACGGAGGGGCGCCCGCTGGCGTTGGCGGTGGCGAGTGCCGCGGCGGTGGGCTCGGCGGTGCCCGACGAGATCGCGTCGGCCATCCAGCGTTCGATCTGGACGAGCGCATCCGGATCGAGGTCGCCGGCGTCGAGGCCACCGCGTTCATATTCGCGTCGCTGCCCGGAGAGATCCATGGCGACAGTGAAGCCGATCGGAGGGTGCCTGCGTGAGCGCAGCACCCTCCGATCGGCGCCGCCTCCTGCTGGAGGCGGGTCAGACGAAGTCGTTGTCCTCCAGCCACCCGCGAGCGACCGCGTCGGCGTCCTCGAGCTCGATGCCGAAGAGGCGGTTCAGCTCGGTGAGGCCCTCGGTGTCGAGCGCAGCCGAGACGCGGTTGACGAGGTCGACGAAGTCGTCGCCGTACGCGTCGACGAGCTCCTGGGTGAGCACGGGGATCACGTTGTCGGCGTTGATGAGGCCCTCGGGGTCGTCGAGCACCACCCAGCCACGGTCGGCGATGTTGCCGTCGGTGGAGAACAGGATGGCGACGTCGATCTCGCCGCCGTCGAGGGCGGCGACGGTGAGCGGCCCGCCGCCGTCGAGCGAGACGAAGTTGGCCTCGAGGTCGAGGTCGTAGACGTCGCGCAGGCCCGGGATGCAGAAGGGGTTGGTCGGGCAGTCCGGAGGCCCGCCGAGGGTCAGGTCGGACGTGAGGTCGGCGATCGAGGAGAGGCCGAGCTCGTCGGCGGTCTCCTGGGTGACGACGAACGAGTTGCTGTCGACCGCCGGGGAGTGGTCGAGCGCCACGAGGTCGCGTTCCTCGAGGTAGCCCCGCAGCAGCTCGGCGGTGGCCTCCGCGTCGCCGCTCGCCTCGCCCGCCTGCTCGTTCAGGAACTCGAGGGCCGACGCCGCGTACTCGGCGGTGAAGTTGATCGAGCCGTTCTGGAACGACGAGAAGACGATGTCGCGGAATCCGCCGAGCGACTGGTACTCGACCGGGTATCCGGCCGCGGCGAGTGCCTGGCCGTACACCTGGGCGAGCACCTCGCTCTCGCCGAAGTCCTGGGCGCCGATGACGATGGTCGGGCCGTCGGGCACCTCGATGTCGTCGGGGGCGGCGGAGCCGTTCGAATCGTCGTCGTCGCCGCACGCTCCCGCGACGAGGGCGAGCACCCCGAGCACGGCGAGCAGGAGCTTCCAGGGATTCTGTACCCGGGAACCGGGTGTGGGGGGACTGGGTGTCGTGCGCATGGTGGGTTCCTTTCCGACGCCTCCCGACGCCGTGGGGTGTGGTGAGCTAGGGCGACTGGAGCTGGGGGACCTCGTCGAGCGGCGCGCGCTCGCGGCGGCGCTGGCCGCCCCGTCGGGTCCACGGCGTGAGGACCCGCTCGAGCACCGAGAACCCGACCTCGGTGATGATCGCGAGGAGGGCGACGAGGAGACCGCCGGTGAGCATCTTGGCGTCGTTGAACTGCGCGAGACCCTCGGTGATGAACGACCCGAGTGCGGAGAAGCCGACGAGGGCCCCGAGGGTGGCGGTGGCGATGATCTGCACGGCCGAGACCCGGAGGCCGGTGATGACGAGCGGGGTGGCGAGGGGGAGCTCGACCCGGCGCAGCACCTGGGCGCCGGAGAGCCCCATGCCACGGGCGGCCTCGACGACGCCGGGGTCGGCGCCACGGACCCCGGTGTAGGTGTTGGCGAAGATCGGCGGGATGCCGAGGAGCACGAGCGGGACGACCGTCGGCCAGAACCCGAGCCCGTAGCCGAACTGGATCGACAGCGGCAGGACGAGGGCGAGGATGCCGAAGCTCGGCAGCGCGCGGCCGAGGTTGACGAGAGCGACGACGACGAGGCCACCGCGGCGCAGGTGCCCGAGCACTACGGCCGGGGGAATGGCGAGCAGGGCGGCGAGGCCGAGCGCGAGGGCGGAGATGCGGACGTGGGCCCAGGTGCGGACGGCGATGCCGTTGCGCCCCCACCAGTTCGCCTCGGTGGTGAGGAACGACCACAGGTCGCCGAGGGTGTCGATCATCGCCGCACCTCCCGCCGGGCCCACGGGGTGAGCAGGCGCTCGACGAGCACGAGGGCGACGTCGATCGCCACGGCGAGGATCACCGAGAGCACGACCCCGAGCACCACCGGGGTGGGGAAGCTGCGGCGCAGGCCGTCGAGGATGAACACGCCGAAGCCGCCCTCGCCGACGAGCGAGGTGATGGTGACGAGCCCGACGATGGTGACGGCTGCGATGCGGACCCCGGCGATGATCGTGGGGGTGGCGAGTCGGAGGTCGACCTCGACGAAGCGGCGCAGCGGCGAGTAGCCCATGCCGTCGGCCGCCTCCTTCACCGAGGCGGGGACGCCGTCGACCCCGGCGACGATGTTGCGGATGAGGATGAGCAGCGTGTAACTCACCAGCGCGACCTGGGCCGTGGCGAAGCCGAGCCCGAGGATCGGGACGAGGAAGGCGAACAGGGCGAGGCTGGGGATCGTGTAGAGGAATCCGGTGACCCACGCGATGGGCGCGTAGGTGCGGCGCCAGCGGAGCGCCACGGCGGCGAGGGGCACCGAGATGACGAAGCCGACGACGACGGCGAACACGGTGAGCCACAGGTGCGATACCGCGGCGTCCCAGATCTGGTCGTAGCGCCGGCTGATCCACTCCCACGACACCAGTTGATCGCGCAGGTCGGCCTGGGCGAGCACGGCGTTCACCGGATGCCCTCCGCGAGGTGGTCGATCGTGATCATGCCGAGATAGCGGTCGGTGGCGTCGACCACCACCGCGACCCTGGTGTGGGAGTTCACGATGCCGTCGAGCACCTTGCGCAGCGGCGTGTCGGGTGCGACCTGGGCGCGGAAGTAGTCGAGCGGCGCGTCGCCGACCCGCGTGCAGCCTTCGAGCGACCGCAGCCAGGTCCACCCGAGGAGCCGGTCGCCCTCCACGACCCCGATCCAGTCGGAGCCGTGTGACTTCATCACCTGCACGGCGGTGGACGGGTCGGCGTCGGCGTCGACGACGAGGCCGGGCTGGAGGTCGAGATCGCTGACCCGGAGCAGCGACAGACGCTTCAGGCCCCGCTCCTCGCCGAGGAACGACTCGACGAAGGGCGACGCCGGGTTGGCGAGCAGCTCGGCGGGCGGGCCGTGCTGGGCGACGACACCGCCGGTGGCGAAGATGACGACCTCCTCGCCGAGCTTGATGGCCTCGTCGATGTCGTGGGTGACGAGGACGATGGTCTTGCGCACGCGGTGCTGGAGGGCGAGCAGCTCGTCCTGGAGGTGGGCGCGCACGATGGGGTCGACGGCGCTGTAGGGCTCGTCCATGAGGAGGATCGGCGGATCGGCGGCGAGCGCGCGGGCCACACCGACCCGCTGCTGCTGGCCGCCGGAGAGCTCGGCGGGGTAGCGCCGGAGCATCGAGGGGTCGAGCCCGACGAGCTCGACGAGCTCGTTCACCCGGTCGGCGATGCGTCGCTTGTCCCAGCGCAGGAGCTTGGGGACGGTGGCGATGTTGTCGGCGATCGTCTTGTGGGGGAACAGGCCGATCTGCTGGATCACATAGCCGATCTGGCGTCGCAGCTCGGACGTCTTGATCGACCGGATCTCGCGGCCCAGCACGTGGATCTCCCCCGCGGTGGGCTCGATGAGCCGGTTGATCATCTTGAGGGTGGTGGTCTTGCCGCAGCCCGAGGGGCCGACGAACACGACGAGCTTGCCCTCGGCGATGTCGAGGTTCAGGTCGTCGACCGCCGGGGCGGGCGCGCGCGGGAACCGCTTCTCGACACCGACGAGGCGGATGGCCGACGACCGGTCGCCCGCAGCGACCGTCGGATCGGTCATGTCACCGTCCGGCGCTGCGGCTCGGCGATGGTGTTGGCATGACCTGGTTCTTCACGTTGCCTCCCCGCGCCCCCGGCGCGGCCCCGGTCGTGATGCGCCGAACGGCGCTTGGGTCCCGGTGACCGAGGCTAGCGAGGTCACCGGCGAGGGCCAACGCGAAAATGTCAGCGGGCGGGGATGGTGGTGAGACCGCCCATGTACGGCTGGAGCACCTCGGGGACCGCGATCGAGCCGTCGGGCTGGCGATGGGTCTCGACCACTGCGGCCCAGGTGCGGGGCCATCCCATGGCCGAGCCGTTCACGGTGTGGACGGTGAGGGGCGCGCCGCCGGTGGCGGGGCGGTAGCGGATGTTCGCCCGGCGGGCCTGGTAGTCGGAGAACCAGGAGACCGAGGAGACCTCGAGCCACATGTCGCACCCGGGGGCGTAGGCCTCGAGGTCCCAGGTGCGGGCCGCGGAGTTGCCGAGGTCGCCGGTGCAGAGGTCGACCACCCGGTAGGCGAGGCCGAGGTCGCGGAGGATCGACTCGCTGCGGGCGAGGACGTCTTCCTGGCAGGCGATGGCCTGTTCGGCTCCCGCCGCGTAGGCGAGCAGCTCGACCTTGTCGAACTCGTGGGAGCGCAGCAGCCCACGGGTGTCGCGCCCTGCACTGCCGGCCTCGCGCCGGAAGCAGGACGTGTAGGCCATGAACTTCATCGGGAGGTCGGCCTCGTCGATGATCTCGTCGCGCCCGAGGCTCGTGAGGGGCACCTCGGCGGTGGGGATGGCCCAGAGGTCGTCACGCTCGACGTGGTAGGCGTCGTCGGCGAACTTCGGCAGGTGTCCCGTGGAGATCATCGTGTCGGTGCGCACGAGGGTGGGGGGCCTGATCTCCTCGTAGGCGTCGCCGTTGCGGTCGAGGGAGAGCTGGACCATGGCGCGTAGGAGCCGCGCCCCGAGCCCGCGGTACATGGTGAACATCGCCCCGGAGATGCGGGTGGCCCGCTCGGTGTCGAGGAGGCCGAGCTCCTCGGCGATGTCCCAGTGCGGCACCCGTTGGTGCTCGCCGTAGGCGTCGGGGTCGTAGCCCTCGGTGCGGAGCACCACGTTGTCGGCCTCGCTCGCGCCGTCGGGGGCGTCGGGGCTGGGGAGGTTCGGCAGGCGCAGGAGCTGGTCGCGCAGCTCGGCGTCGAGCTCGTCGACTCGGGCATCGAGCTCCTTCTCACGCTCGCCCGACTTGCGGCTCTCCTCCTTCAGCGCCTCGGCCTCGTCGCGCTTGCCGTCGCGGAACAGCTCGCCGACCTGCTTCGAGAGGGCGTTCACCGCGGCTCGCAGCTCGTCGCGCTCGGCGGTGAGCGCCCGGCGTTCGGCGTCGAGCTCGAGCAGGTGGTCGATCGTCGACGTGTCGTCTCCCCGACGAGCCAGCGCGGCCTTCGCGGCCTCGGGTTCGGTGCGGATCAGGCGGATGTCGAGCATCCTCCAACGCTAGTCGGCCCCCTCACCCCCACCCCAAGGGGGTTCCCCCCACCGAACTCCGAGTCTCAGTGGTCGCCACGCGGCCACTGAGACTCGCAGAACCAGGGAGCGAAGGGGGCGAACCCGTGAGGGCCCGTGAGGGCCCGTGGGTGGGGGTTACTCCCAGCGGAACCAGCGGGCGGCGGCGAGAGGGGCGGCCACGGCCCATGCGGCGAGCACGATCCACGCGCCGGCCTCCCCGTGGCCACCGGAGGCGCCCGCCCGGACGAGTTGGGCGAGGGCGGCCACCGGCAGGAGGCCGGCGGCGTCGGCGACCGGGGCCGGCAAGGACTCGTGGGAGATGACGAGGTCGCCGAGCAGCAGGAGGGCGATGTAGACGCCGTTGGCGGCGGCGAGGGTGGTGAGGCCCGAGAGCGTGCCGGCCATCAAGAGCGCGAGCCCGGCGAAGGCCACGGTGGCGAGCAGCACCGCACCGACGACGACGTGGGGCACGAGATCCGGTCGCCAGCCGAGGGCCACCGCGACCGCGACGAGCACGACGAACTGGAGGACCATCACCGCGATCACCGAGACGGTCTTCGCCGCGAGGAGTCGGGGTCGACCGAGCGGGGTGGCGCCGAGGCGCTTCAGCACCCCGTACTGCCGGTCGAAGCCGGTGGCGATCGCGAGGCCGGTGAACGAGGTGGAGAGCACGGCGAGTGCGAGCACGCCTGGTGCGAGGAAGTCGACCGCCTCGTCGGTGCCCTCGGGGAGTGGCAGCACGTCGGCGAGGGAGAAGAACACGAGGACGAGCACCGGGATGACGAGAGTGAGGAGGAGCTGTTCCCCGTTGCGCAGCGTGAGCGCGAGCTCGACCCGGCTCTGGGCGGTGAGGGCACGACTCACCGTCGACGCCTCCGCCGGCTCGGCGACTCGGTCGCCGCGGCGACGCTCGTCTCTGCGGTGAGCCGGAGGAACGTGTCCTCGAGGCGCTGTCGCCCCGCGCGCAGGTCACCGAGCTCGATGCCCTGCTCGGCGAGCCATGCGGTGAGCCGGGCGACCGTCGCAGGGTCGCCAGGGGTGTCGGCGACGTACTCACCCGCGCCGGCCGACCGCACGGCGGCCCCGAGGTGGGCCGAGAGGGCGGCGGTGTCGATCTCGCCGCCGTGGGCCGCGATACCGCGGGAGCCAGCCGCGGCGACGCTGAAGCGCAGCTCGGGCGGACCGGAGGCAGCGGCGAGCTGGGCGGGGTCACCCTCGGCGACGACGTGCCCCTGGTCGATGATCACCACGTGGTGGGCGAGGGTCTCGGCCTCGGCGAGGTCGTGGGTGGCGAGCACGACGGTGACCCCGGATGCCGCCAGCTCGACGACGAGGTCGTGGACGAGCCGCCGACCGGCGACGTCGAGCCCGGCGGTCGGCTCGTCGAGGAACACCAGCTCGGGGTCGCCGACGAGCGCGAGGGCGAGGGACAGGCGCTGCTGCTCGCCGCCCGACAGGGTCCGCCACACCGCGCGGCGCCGGTGGCCGAGACCGACCAGGTCGATGAGGGCATCGGGATCGCGGGGCTGCTCGTAGTAGGCGGCGAAGAGCCGGACGGCCTCCTCGACCCGGATCGCCCGGTACACCCCGCCGTCCTGGAGCATGACGCCCACGCGTCGCACCAGCTCGCGGTGATCGGCGACGGGGTCGAGACCGAGCACACGGACCGAGCCCTGATGAGGCCGGCGGAACCCCTCGAGGGTCTCGATGGTGGAGGTCTTGCCGGCACCGTTCGGACCGAGCACGGCGGTGACCGCGCCGGCCGGCGCCGTGAACGTGGCGCCCGCCACGGCCTCGAGATCGCCGTAGCGGATGACGAGGTCGCGGACCTCGATCGCAGCGCTCACGGGAGCCGCGGGCCCCGGTTCAGAGGAAGAACTGGAAGCTGGCGAGGACGCCGATGTAGACCGCGCCGGCGAGGGCGAGACCCGAGACGAACACCCCGGAGAACATGCGGGTGTCGAACTTCAGGTGCATGAAGAACGCCGCCACGTACCAGAACTTGATGACCATGAGGACCATCAGGATCGGGATGAGCGCCGAGCCGAGGATGTCCTCGGCCGGGTAGGTGGCGACCTCCATCGCGGTGAGCACCCCGAGGATGATCGCGATCTTCACGTACTTGCGGTCGGAGGGGTGACCGTGGTCGTCGTGGGTGACCTCGTGCGCCTCTTCGGTCGCAACGGCAGACATCGCGGCTCCTAGGGGATGAGGTAGATGATCGTGAAGATGAGGATCCACACGATGTCGACGAAGTGCCAGTACAGACCGACGATCTCGACCGCCTCGGCCCGCGACGCAGCGAGCCGTCCCCGCAGCGACAGCAGGAACAGCGACAGCAGCATCACGATGCCGACGGTGACGTGGACACCGTGGAAGCCGGTGAGCGTGTAGAACGCCGAGCCGAAGATGTTGGTGGTGAAGCCGAGACCCTCGCGGTAGAAGGCCGTGAACTCGTAGACCTGGCCGGCGATGAAGGTGGAGCCGAGCAGGGCGGTGGTGAGGATCCAGGTGCGGAACGCCCGGTGGTCGGCCCGCTGGATGGCCGAGAGGGCGAGCACCATGGTGAGTGAGCTCATCAGGAGGACGAACGAGCTCGCCGAGGTGAACGGGATGTCGAACACGTCGCGGGGGCCGATGCCGCCCTCGGGGACCCGGTCCTTGTAGAGCAGGTAGGTGGAGATCAGGCCACCGAAGAGCATGCACTCGGAGCCGAGGAACACCCACATGCCCATCTTGTTGTTCGAGATGCCCGTGGTGGTGGGGTGGGCACCGGTGTGGTGGGCGGGGTCGTAGCCCGCCTCGGGAGCGGTGAGCGTGGCGTCAGCCAACGGGGGCCTCCTCGGGCTCGTCGGCCGTGGCGTCGTCGGCCCCGGCCTCCTCGTCAGCGACCTCGTCGCCCGCGTCGTCCTCGGCGTGGGCCGCGGGGTCGGAGTCGTCGTCGTGGTGGTCGTCGTGGACGTTGTCGATGTCGTCCGGCGGCTCGATCGCCCAGCCCCAGAGACCGACGAACAGGACGACGAGTCCGATGAGGGTCAGCCACAGGGTGAAGATGAGGCCGTAGGCGATCAGCGGGAACGAGATGCACACGACCAGTGGCCAGAACGACGGCGACGGGAGGTGCACCCCGGTGCCGTCGCCCGGCTGGGCGACCTCGTCGCCGGTGGCGACCCGGCGCACCTTGCCGTCCTCGCCCTCCTGGTACTTGCGGTGCCAGAACTCGTCGACCTCGGTGACGGTGGGCACCTCGTCGAAGTTGTGCTCGGGCGTGGGCGACTGCACCATCCACTCGAGGCTGCGGGCGTCCCACGGGTCGGGGCCGACCGGCGGCAGGTTCTTCGCCTTGGCCCGGCTGTAGAAGATGTTGATGACGAAGCTCAGCACCGACAGGGCGATGATGAACGCCCCGATGGTGGCGACGAGGTTCCAGAGGTCGAAGCCGTAGTTCGCGTCGTAGGTGAAGACGCGGCGGCTCATGCCTTGGAGGCCGAGGATGTGCATCGGCCCGAACGTGAGGTTGAAGCCGAGCAGCAGGGTCCAGAAGTTGAACTTGCCGATCTTTTCGTTCAGCAGGTAGCCGAAGGCCTTCGGCCACCAGAAGTAGAAGCCGCCCATGAACCCGAAGAACGCACCACCGAAGAGCACGTAGTGGAAGTGGGCGACGATGTAGTAGGTATCGGTCTGCTGGGTGTCGGCCGGCGCGATGGCGTGGGTGACGCCCGAGAGGCCGCCGATGGTGAACATCGTGACCAGGCCGATGGCGAAGAGCATCGGGGTGGTGAAGCGGAGCTTGCCGCCCCACATCGTGGCCATCCAGTTGAGGATCTTCACGCCGGTGGGCACGGCGATGAACATCGT
>CAZAVX010000032.1:0-9178 GCA_964488835.1 uncultured Iamiaceae bacterium
GAGGTGGACCGAGCCACTCGTGATCGTCGCGTGGCGGGCCCGCAGGGTCGTGAGCCCGAAGGTCTTGTTCTCCTTCGCGTACGACTCGGTGCCGATGCGGACGGCGGTGAGGTCGAGCAGGGCGACGACGAGAGCGACGACGCGCTCGAGCCCGAGGTCACGCCGGCCGAGGTCCTCGTCGACGCGGCTCCGCAGGGTCGACAGCGCGTGGCCGAAGTCGAGGAGCTGGTCGAACTTCGCGGTGGAGCGGTGCGCCTGCCAGGCCGCGTGGTATCGGTACTGTTTGCGGCCCTTGGCGTCGCGGCCGGTGGCCTGGATGTGGCCGTTGGGGACCGGCGAGATCCACACGCTCGTCCACGCGGGCGGGACGGCGAGGGTGCGGATGCGGTCGAGGGTGGGACGGTCGCGCACGGGGTCGCCCGTCGCTTCGTCCTCGTACCGGAAGCGCACCCGTCCGTGGCGGCGGATGCCGGGGTCGGCGTCGGTCACGTATTCGAGGGAGGGGGGTGTCATCGGCCGAACGTCTACCCCGCTCCGTCGAGTCCAGACGCGGGCCCGGGCCTAGCATCCGGACATGCCGCCTCCCACCACCACGCACCGCTGGAGCAACTGGGCCGGGAACCAGGTCTGTGCCCCCGCGGCGGTCGACCACCCGGCGTCCGAGGACGAGCTCGTCGCGTCGGTCCGACGCGCCGCCGAGCTCGGGCAGCGGGTGAAGGTCGTCGGGTCGGGCCACTCGTTCACCGGTGTGGCGCTCACCGACGGCCGCCAGATCGTCCTCGACCGCTACGACCAGATCGTGGCGGTCGACCGGGCGTCGGGGCGGGTCACCGTCCAGGCCGGCATCACCCTCGCCCGCCTCAACGACGAGCTCGCGAAGCTCGGGCTCGCCCTGCCGAACCTCGGCGACGTGCAGTACCAGACGATCTCGGGGGCCACCTCCACCGGCACCCACGGCACCGGCATCACCCTCGGCAACCTCTCGACCCAGATCGTCGGCATGCGGCTCGTCACCGGCGACGGCACGGTGCTCGAATGCTCGGCCGAGCAGCGCCCCGAGGTCTTCTCGGTCGCCCGCGTCGGGCTCGGAGCGCTCGGGGTGATCTCCACGCTCACCCTCCAATGCGTGCCGGCGTTCGATCTCCACGCGTTCGAGCGGCCAGAGCGGGTCGACGAGCTCCTCGCCGACATCGACACCCACGTCGAGGGCAACGACCACTTCGAGTTCTACTGGGTGCCCCACACCGGGTGGGCGCTCACGAAGCGGAACAACCGCACCACCGATCCCCGGTCGCCCCGTCCCCGCTGGCGGGAGGTGTACGAGGACGTCGTCGTCTCGAACTGGGCGTTCGGGGCGCTCTGCCGGGTCGGGCGGCTGCGCCCGTCGGCCATCCCCCGGCTCATGCGCATCCTGCCGAGTACCGGGGTCATCGACTACGTCGATCGCAGCGACCGGGTGTTCACGAGCCCGCGCACGGTGCGCTTCTACGAGATGGAGTACGCGGTGCCCCGCGAGGCCGGACCCGAGGCGCTGAACCGGGTGCGCGACTGGGTGGCCCGCTCGGGGGTGCAGCTCAGCTTCCCGGTCGAGGTGCGGTTCGTCGCGGGCGACGACATCGCCCTGAGCCCCGCGCATCGCCGCGACACCTGCTACATCGCCGTGCACGTGTTCCAGGGCATGCAGTTCCAGCAGTACTTCGCCGCGGTCGAGGCGATCATGGACGACTACCAGGGGCGGCCGCACTGGGGGAAGCTGCACTTCCAGACCGCCGACACCCTCGCGCCCCGCTACCCCGAGTGGGACCGCTTCCAGGAGGTGCGAGCCGAGCTCGACCCCGCGGGCCTCTTCCGCAACGACTACCTCGACCGGGTCCTCGGCCCGATCGGCAGGTGAGTGCGATGGGCGACTCCCGGTCCGCATCGGTCGCGGAGCTGGTGACCCCGGCGCTGGTCGTCGACGCCGACGCGCTCGAGGCGAACCTCGCGACGATGGCGGCCCGCCGGCCCGGCTCGGCGCTCCGCCCGCACGTGAAGGCCCACAAGTGCACGGCGCTCGCGGCGCGCCAGGAGGCGCACGGCCACCTCGGCTTCACCTGTGCGACGATCCGGGAGGTCGAGGGCATGGCGGCGGCGGGGCTCGGCCACGACCTGCTGCTCGCCAACGAGGTGCTCGACGCTCGCCGGCTCGGCGCGGTCGCCGAGTCGACGGGCGCCCGCATCACCGTGGCGGTCGACTCCGAGGAGACGATCGCGGCGGCCGTCGCGGGCGGGGTGCGCGAGGTGCTGATCGACGTCGCGGTGGGCCTGCCCCGATGCGGGTGCCATCCGTCCGAGGCCGGGCGGCTCGCCGACCTCGCCCGCGCCCGGGGTCTGGAGGTCCGCGGGGTGATGGGCTACGAGGGCCACGTCACGATCGTCCCCGACCGGGCCGAGCGGGCGGCCGCGGTCGAGGCGGCGATGGAGAAGCTGCTCGCCGCCCACGCCGACGTCGGCGGCGACGTGGTGTCGGGTGGCGCGACGGTCACCTGGGACCTCAACGAATGGGTGACCGAGCTGCAGGCCGGTTCGTACGCCCTGATGGACACGGCGTTCGCCGCGATGGAGCCGGCGTTCCGCACCGCCCTCGGCCTCGAGACCACGGTCATCTCGGTCTCGCGGGGGTGGGCGGTGTGCGACGGCGGCCTCAAGTCGCTCGGCATGGACCACGGCAACCCGAGCTTCGCGCCCGAGCACGAGGGCTACGAGGTGTTCGTCGTCTCCGACGAGCACGTGACCTTCACGTGGGGCGAGGCCGACCCGCCGAAGGTGGGCGACCGGGTGCGGCTGGTTCCGGCCCATGTCGACCCCACCGTCGCCTACCACGAGCGCCTCCACCTCGTGCGTGGCGACGAGGTCCTCGAGGTGTGGCCCGTCGACCTCCGCGGCTGGTAGCGCACCGACCCTTCCGCGGCCCGGCCCCCTCGCCCCCTCCCCCGGGAACTGCGTGAAAACTGGGGCGAATCGGGCCGGTTTTCACGCAGATGTGGTGGCGTGGGTGGCCTCGAGCTCGTCCTCGCGGCGGCGGGCGGCCAGGTAGAGGGCCTTGGTCGAGCCGACGAGGGGGGTGGCGATCAGCGCGCCGGGCACCCCCATCGCCGCGCCGCCGACGATGGCGGCCACCATCGTGGCCGGCGGTGAGAGGTTCACGGCCTTGCCGACGACCGCCGGTTGGATGAGGTAGTTCTCGGTGCTCATGTAGGCGAGGAACAGCCCGAGGGCGATCACCCCGGTGACCGCGCCCTGGGTGAGGGCGAGGGTGACGAACACCGCGCCGCCGAGGAACCCGCCGATCTGGGGGATGAGGTTGGTGATGGCCACCCAGATGGCCGCGAGTACGACGAGCGGCACGCCGAGGACGAGGCCGACGGCGAGGATGTAGGTGCCGTTCATCAGGGCGAGGAGGAGCGAGCCGGCGAAGTAGCGGCCGAGGGTCTCATAGACGAGCCGCCCGGCCTCGTCGGCGCGGGGACGCAGGTGCTCGGGGATGATCGAGCGCACCCGACGCACGAGCACCTCGCCGTCGAGGAGGAGGGCGAGGGCGACGAGCACGACCTGCACGACACCGACGAGGGCGGCGATCGTGCGTTGGGCGGCCTCGCTCACCGTGTCGGTGGTGATCGTGCCGGGCAGCTCGGCGAGCCACTCGTCGGTGCGGGCGGCGACGTCGGCGTCCTCGAGCCGTCCGCCGACGACGGGGAACGAGTACATCTCCTCGATGGTGGCGGGCAGCTCCTCGCCGAACGCCGCCGCCTCCCGGAGGGCAGGTGGTCCGAGCAGGGCGACGACGGCGGTGAGCGCGCCGAGCAGGACGAGGCAGACGACGGTGGCGGCGGCGCCCCGGGGGAGGCCCCGCTCGCGCAGCATCCGGACGGGAGTGTCGAGGGCGAGGGCGACGACGGCGCCGATGACGATCTTGGTGATGGAGTCGACCGCCGAGCCGAACAGGCCGATGAACGCGAGGAGGGCGACGACGCCGAGCCCGAGGTGGACATAGGACATCCAGTCGACGAGGACGAGCACCCGGCCGGGCTCGACGTCGAGGTCGCGTGCCGAGGGGGTGGGCTCGACGGCTTCGAGCTCGGGTTCCTCGTCGGACATCGTGGGTAGCCTACGGGCCGATGCCCGTCTCCGGCCCCGATGTCCACCACGGCTGGACCGCGCGCCGCGTGCGTGCCTCGGGACTCTCCATCGTCCTGGCGTTGCTCGTCATCGTGGTGGTGCTCGTCGCGAGGGGTGTGTTCGTCGCGGCGAGCCAGCCGATCGGTTGGGTCGTGGCGGCTGCCGCGGTCGCCCTCGTCGTCGCACCGCTCGTCGCCGCGCTCGACCGGTTCGTGCCCCGAGGCGTGGCGATCGTCGCCATCCTGCTCGTCGGGGTCGGGTTCGTGGCCTCGGTCGGGGTGACCCTGGTGATCGAGGTGCAGGACCAGCTCGAGCAGCTCGCGGAGACCCTGCCCGCTGCGGCGGCCGAGATCGAGGAGGAGCGGGGGCCGGGCAGCGTGGTCGCCGAGATCGGGCTCTCGGGCCTCGTCGAGGACCTCGTCGACCAGGTCTCGGGTCGCATCGCGCCGCCACCGGTCGACGACGCGGTCGGCACGTTCCCCGCCTTCTTCGTCAGCGGGGTGCTCGTCGTCTTCTTCCTCGTGTGGGGCGACTCGCTGCTCGAAGGGGCCGAGCGTCAGATCACCGACGACGAGCGCCGTCGTCGGGCGCGCGAGGTGGCGATCGGCGCGGCGACCAGCACCCAGGGGTACCTCGTCGGCACGATGGTCGTCGCCATCGGCATCGGACTGGCAGGGGGCCTCATCGCCTGGTGGGCGGGCCTGCCGACTCCCCTCGTACTCGGCACGCTGATCGGCGCGGCGAGCGTGGTCCCCTACGTGGGCGCGCTCTTCGGTGGTGCGCCGATGGTCCTGCTCGCGGTGGCGACGCTCGACCCCGGCCGGGCAGTGCTGCTCGTCGTCGGCCTCATCGCCCTCCAGGCGCTCGCCACGGTCGTGCTCCGTCGGGTCGTCGAGGCGCGCACGATGCGGGTCGGTCCGGCGGTGCTCGTCGTCGCGCTCCTGATCGGCTCGGACGTCTACGGGGTGGGCGGGGCGCTCGTCGCGCTCGTCGGTGCGGTGCTCCTCGTCGCGGTCGTCGACGAGATCGGGACCCACGAGCCGACACCCGCGTGACGTAGCGTCGTCGACATGACAGGTCGGGCCCGGTGGTTCGTGGTGGGGTTGGTCGCTGTCGTGCTCGTGGCGAGCGGGTGTGCGGACGACGACCCCGTCGACCGGATGCGGGAGGCGATCGCCGAGCGTGCGGCCGACCCCGCCTTCGAGCTGACCACCACCGTCCCGGGCGGCGACGACGGTCGACCTGGTGACGGGGAGGACGTTCCCGACGACCCGTTCGTCAGCTTCCACACCGGACCCGAGGTCACCGACGACCAGTACGAGGCCGTCCGACGAGCGGTGCTCCTCGTGCGGATCGAGATGGCGATGCTCGACCCGATCGACGTGGTGATCGGCACCCGCCCGGAGGATCTCGGTCTCGATCCCGACGTCGACGACGTGGTGGTCGTCGACCCCTCCTCCCTGGCCTCCGGGGGTACCTCGAGCGAGGAGGTGTTCGTCGCCGCGGCGCGGGAGACGGCGCTCCTCGCCCAGGAGGTGGCCTCGCGAGGGGCGGTCCTGCCGGGTGAGGCGGGACTCCCCGACGAGTCCCGGACCGTGCCGCCCCACTGGCTCTCGGTCGGTCAGGCCGAGGTGCTCGCCTGGCAGCTGGCCCGCGAGTACGACGAGCTCGAGGTCGAGTGGGACGAGCGCCGCAGCGGGATCGTCGCCCTGGCGGCCGCTACCGACCTTCCGCTCGAGGCCTTCGAGGTCGACGTCCCCGACGGCCTCGATCCCGAGACCGCCCGAGCCCTCGCGCACCTGGCGGTCGAGTACCTCGCGAGCGGGGTAGAGCCACACGTGCTGCACCGCGACCTCTGGCCGGCGATCGTCGCGGAGGGGTGGGAGGTGGCGTTCAGCCGCAGCGTCGAGATGTCGGTCGAGGAGTTCTACGCCGCGTTCGCCGGGTGGCGCGCCGACGGCTTCCCCGGCTGAGGTGCGACCGTGCCCGGCTAGCGATCGGCGCCGAGCACCATCCACGCGTCGGTGCGGTAGCGCAGGGACAGGAAGGCCATGCGGGAGACCATCATCACGCCGAGGGCCGCCCACAGCCAGCCGATGCCGAGGTCGAACACGACGACGGCGAGGGCCGCCGGCAGGAACAGGACGAACACACCCACCATCGCCCAGGCGAGGAACGTCATGTCGCCCGCGCCGATGAGGATGCCGTCGAGCACGAACACGACGCCGTTGACGGGCTGGAGCACCGCGGCACACAGGAGGAGGAACGCCGTGAGGGCGCGCACGTCGGGATCGCCCGAGAACGCGCTCGGCAGGACCTGGTGGAGGGCGGCGACGAGCAGCCCCGCACCGACGCCCATCGCGACGCCCCATTGGATCATGCGCCGGCCGACGCGGCGGGTGCCGGCCGCGTCGCCCGCGCCGAGGAGCTTGCCGATCATCGCCTGGCCGGCGATGGCCACCGAGTCGAGGGCGAACGCGAGGAAGCCCCACAGCTCGAAGGCGATCTGGTGTGCGGCGAGGTCGACGACCCCGACGCGGGCGGCGATGCCGGTCGCGACGATGAGCGAGGTGCGCAGCGCGGCGGTGCGGATCAGGAGGGCGCTGCCGGCGCGGGCGAGTCGGCCGATGGCGAGCCGGCTCGGTCGCATCGTCGCCCCGTGCTGCCGGGCGCCGCGCAGCACCCAGGCGATGTAGACCGCCGCGCCGATCCACTGGGCGAGGACGGTGGAGAGCGCGGACGCGCCGATGCCGAACCCGAACCCGACGATCAGCACCACCTCGAGCACGAGGTTGAACAGGCCGGTGGCGACCGCGACGACGAGGGGGAGACGGGTGTTCTGGAGGCCCCGCAGGTACCCGACGCCCGCCATCGTGAGCAGGAACGCCGGCACGCCGACGAGGCTGATGCGGAAGTAGACGAAGGCGTGCTGGCGGACCTCCTCGGCGGCGCCGAACGCTCCGAGGATCGATTCGGTCCCGAACCAGCCGGCCGCGACGAGCACGACACCGATGGCCAGGGCGAGCCACAGGCTCTGCACCGCCTGGTCGGCGGCCCGCCGGTGCTCGCCGGCACCGAGTAGGCGCGACACCGCAGCGGTGGTGCCGTAGGCGAGGAAGATGAAGATCGAATAGCCGCCGAGGAGCGCGCTCGCCGCGACGGCGAGCCCTCCGAGCTGGGCGGTGCCGAGGTGCCCGACCACGGCGGTGTCGGCGAGCAGGTAGAGCGGCTCGGCGATGAGCGCGCCGAAGGCGGGGACGGCGAGGCGGAGGATCTCGCGGTCGGTGGCGCGGCGTTCGGCTCGGTCGACTCGGGGCACGGGCCGGACGTTAGGAGACCGCCGACTCCAGGTCCGCTTCGGATGCGTCGATGCGCTCGTCGGTCACCACGACGAGGAGGATCGGCAGGCAGACGAGCATCAGGCCCGCGGCCACCCAGAAGACCGTGGTGACGCCGACGAGCGATCCGATCAGCCCGGCGAGGCCGGCCCCGATCGGCATCGTCCCCCAGGCGACGAGGCGGTAGCCGGCGTTGACCCGGCCGAGGAGGTGGTCGGGGGCGATGCGCTGGCGGAGCGAGACGGTGATGACGTTCCACACCATCCACCAGAATCCGGCGACGGCGAGACCCGCCGCGAGCGGCGCGACGTGGGTGCTGAGCGCGGGCCCGACCGGCAGGAGGAGGGGCGCAGCGGCCGCGACGAGGAGGGTGCGGGCGCGGCCGAGGGTTGCGACCGTGCGTTCGCTGACGAGGGTGGCGAGCAGCGAGCCGAAAGCCGACGCGACCAACAGGAGACCGAATGCGGCCTCGCCGAGTCCCATCGGCCCAGGGTCGACGACATAGAGCGGGAGCACCGCGAACATCGCCGTGGACGCCAGGTTCCCGAGCCCGGTGCAGAGGGCCAGCGCCCGCAGCACGCGGTGGCTCGCCAGGTAGCGGACCCCTTCGGCGATGTCCGCGCGGAGGCGGGTCGGTGGCCCGGTGCGGGCGGTGCGGAAGCTGCCACGCACGAGGAGGAGGAGTGCGGCGGCGAGCGCGTACGCGGCGGCGCTCGTGCCGACGGCGAGCGCGGCGCCCGCGGCGACGAGCACCCCGCCGAGGGGCGGTCCGACGAACTGGTTGGTGGTGAGCTCCACCGCGTAGAGGCGGCCGTTGGCGACCGTGAGCCGTTCCTTCGGCACGAGGCTCGGCACGATCGACTGGGCGGAGGTGTCGAAGAGGGTCTCGCCCGCGCCGAGGGCGAACGCCAGCGCGCAGAGCAGCCAGAGGCCGTGAACCTCGGCGAGGAGGCTTGCGGCGAGCACGCCGAGCAGCACCGCACGACCGACGTTGACGAGCACCATCGTGCGCCGTCGGTCGAGGCGGTCCGCGAGGGCGCCGGCGGGCAGGGCGAACAGGAGCCAAGGGAGCCGGAGCGCGATCGTGACGACGGCGAAGGCCGCGGGGTCGCGCGTGACGGTGAGGGTGACGAGGGGCAGGGCCACCTGGAACACGCCGTCGGCGAGGTTCGAGAGGGCGGACGAGCCGACGAGGCGGGCGAAGGGTGTGCGGAGCATCGAGATGGTCGTGCCGGTCGGGTCAGAGTCTCGCACCCCGGGGGCGGACGTGTCGCCGACCAGATACCCTAGGGGGTATGGAATCCTTCACCGTGACCGTTCCCATGTCCCTCCCCGAGGCGGAGGCCGCCGTGCGCGACGCCCTCGCCGATCACGGCTTCGGCGTCCTCACCGAGATCGACGTCGCCGCCACCCTGAAGGCCAAGCTCGACGTCGATCGGGCGCCGCTCAAGATCCTCGGCGCGTGCAATCCCCGCTTCGCCCACCGGGCCCTCGAGCTCGATCCCTCGGCCAGCCTCCTGCTCCCGTGCAACGTGGTGCTCGAGCCGGAAGGTGAGGGGACCCGGGTCGCGGCCGTCGACCCTCGGGCCCTGATGCCGGGCGACGAGTTCGCCGATCTCGCCGCCGAGGCCGCGGCGGCACTCGAAGGCGCCCTCTCCGACCTGCGAGTCTGAGCGGTCGCC
>CAZAVX010000032.1:9278-22779 GCA_964488835.1 uncultured Iamiaceae bacterium
CGGGCCTCCGGGCGGCGCGCTCCGATACTGCGAGTCTGAGCGGTCGCCCCGCGGCCGCTGGGGCTCGCAGTTCGGGGGTGGCCGGGCGGGCGGAGGGGCAGGTCGCCGTGTAAGTCGCCGGCGGCGCGGATGTCAGGACGGGTGAGCCCACCGAGGAGGCAGACCCGTGCCCACCACCGACCACACCCGCATCGATCTCCCCGCCGTCGATGGCCGCCGTCCCGTCGAGCCGGCCGACGGCGGTCCGCCCTTCGTCGACGAGGCGCGCCAGCCCGTCGAGCTGCAACCGGTGTCCGACGGCGGCCGTTGGATCCTTCCCGCCCTCGCCGTGATCGCGGTCGCCGTTGCGACCTTCGTCGTCGCGTCGGTCCTCGGTGGTGGTGTCGAGCCGAGCGGGCAGCAGGCGCTCGACGCGGCGGCCGACGACATCGTCGTCGAGGCCGCGAGCGGCACCGAGCTGCCGAGCACCACGACCGCTCCCCCTGCGGCAGAGGTCGACGAGCCGGCGCCTGTGCCCGCCGACGAGGACGTCCCCGCCGACGAGGACGTGCCCGCCGACGCCGGTGAGCCCGAGCCCGCCGAGGAGCCCCAGCCCGCCGGCCCCTGCGACGCGATCGGTGCCGGCCGGGTGCTCGCCGTGACCCCCGCCGGCGAGGTGAAGCTGCCGGTGGGGCAGTACGCGGGCGAGCTGCTGATCGTGAACTGCTCGGACGAGGCCGCGGCGTGGCAGGCGAGCACCCTCGCCGGTGGTGTCCAGCTGGGCGTCGACGGGGGCGTGCTCGCGGCGGGCGCCTCCGTCGATCTCCAGTACGCCGTCGACCCCACCGTGATCCTCGGGACGGCGTACACGTTCATCCTCACGGTCGAGGACGGCGGCGGCGCGACCGATGTCGTCGTCACCGTCACCCGCCCGATCCTGAACCCGGGGCTCCAGCCGCCGGGCCTCGGCCTCGACCTCGCGGAGTGACCCGGGGGCTGCGGCGGCCACGTATGTTCAACCGATCGGTTGACAACCGGCCGGGCCTCCCGTAGCGTGGTCAACCGCGCGGTTGAATACGAGAGGAGAGCCGTGGCACTCGCCCAGCCCGATCCGCTGTCGAAGGTCTTCGCCGCCCTCGCCGACCCGACCCGCCGCGACATCGTCGCCCGGCTGGCCGACGGCGACGCGACGGTCGGCGAGCTCGCCGAGCCCTACGACGTGTCGGTGCAGGCGGTGTCGAAGCACGTGAAGGTGCTGGAGGAGGCCGGCCTCGTCACCCGCAGCCGCGACGCCCAGCGCCGCCCCGTCCACCTCGACGCGGAGGTGTTCGACCTGATGACGGCGTGGATCGAGCGGCACCGGCGGGCGGTCGAGGAGCGCTACCGGCGACTCGACGCCCTCCTCGAGGCGGTCCCCGACGAACCCCGACCTGACGAACCCCGACCCGACGAACCCCAGCCCGAGGGAGGCACCCGATGAGCATCAGCCAGCGGCACGAGACCGAGATCGTCCTCGACCCGGACTTGCCCGTCATCCACACCACCCGCGTCTTCGAGGCGCCGCGGGAGAAGGTGTTCCGCGCCCACGTCGACCCCGAACTGTTCGTGCGGTGGGTGGGCCCGAACGGGGCCGACGCCTCGATCGACCGGTGGGTGTGCCGCACCGGCGGCTCGTACCGGTACCTCTGTGGGTTCGGCGCCGAGCCCCATGCCTTCTTCGGCTCGTTCCACGAGGTGCGGCCCGACGAGCTCATCGTCCAGACCTTCACCTACGAGGGTGTCCCCGACGGGGTCATCCTCGAACGGCTCGACTTCGAGGACCTCGGCGACGGACGTTCCCGTCTGGCCGTGACGTCGCTGCTCGACTCGTTCGAGGCCCGCGACGGCTACGTGGCGAGCGGCATGGAGGGCGGCACGTCGGAGGGCTACGCGAAGCTCGACACCCTTCTGGCGTCCTGACTCGCTCAGGTGGAGGTCGGCGCCGGGCCGCGGGCGCTGGCGAGGAACCGTTCGACGTCGGCCGCGTCCTGCTCGAGCGCGGCCATCACCTCGGGGTCGATCGGTTCGAGCGGCTCGAACGTGACCCGGCCCTTCGGCAGCGACCAAATGGCGACGGCGCGGCCCTCGACGAGCGCGATCGGGCGGAAGAGGCCATTGGTCGTGACGATGCTGCGGTGGGAACCGACGACCCCGGAGCGGTCGGCCCAGCCGTGGAGGATCGGGTCGAACCCGCCGAGCAGGCGCGGGGCGGGGAGGCGATCGGCCACCGGTGCCTCGACCCGGCCGGCGAGCTCCAGGGCTCGCCGGGCGTCGGTCAGGGGCAGGCCCGTCCACTTGGCGAGGTCCTCGGGGGCGGCAGGCGCGTGGCCGGCGAGGTAGCGGCCGCCGAGGCGGGCGAGCGCCTCGTCGCGGTCGAGGGGCGGCGGCTCGGGGCCGATCCAGGTGCGCGGCGAGACGAACGCCAGCTCCCCGTCGGCGACCGGCCCGCGGATCACCTGGCCCGCGATCGCCGCGGCGAACAGCACGTGGACGAGCGCCCCTCCGGCGGTGGGGATGCCGGCCTCGTCGAGGCACGCGCGGAGGTCGGCCCGGGTGGCCGGCCCGTGGGTGAGCGCGTCGACGATCACCTCGATGCCACGCTCGGCCTGCTCGGGCGAGACCCCCTCCTGGCGCAGGCGGGTGCGGTTCCAGCTCACGGCGCGGTGGGCGGTGAGGTGGTGGAGCCACCAGAAGTCGTCGCTCGTGGCGAGGTGGAGCGTTCGGCGGTTCAGCCAGCTGACCACGAGGCGGCCGTCGTCGAGGGACCGGTCGACGTCGGCGGCAGTGAGGCCGGTGGTGCGACTGCGGATCGCGAGGCGCATCGCCCGCGCGTCCTGGGCCTGGACCGCGAGGAGGTGGTGCACGACCGCGACCGGGTCGGTGGCCGACGGCTCGGAGAGGAGTTGGGCGGCGAACCGGCTCGGCCAGGGGTCGGCGACGGCGACCATGGCGCGAGCGTGCCCCACGCAACGGGCGGGCGTCGACCAGGTGTCGGGCCGATGGCGGCTCGACCGATGAGTTCGTCGAGCGCGGGCGGTCGACCTACTCGGAACCAACTCGCCGGAACCGCCCCGACTCCCCGACCGTCGAAATCCGGAGGTGCACACGACCGGGTGGCCGTAGGGTCGCCCGAGGGCGGGATCACACCTCGGACGAGATGTCTCCTTGTGGCCAGATCATGGCCGCAAGGGTCGTCAGACTGACGATCGAAGAACCCCGATGATGGAGAGATGAGCACATGACCGATGTGATCCGAGCGACCGGGCTGGTGAAGCGGTTCGGCTCGGTGCGAGCGCTCGACGGGCTCGACCTGTCGGTGCCCGAGGGCACGGTGCTGGGACTGCTCGGCCCCAACGGTGCCGGCAAGACCACCGCCGTCCGAATCCTCACCACCCTCCTCGTCCCCGACGAGGGCAGCGTGAACGTGGCGGGCGTCGACGTGGTGGCCGACCCGAAGGAGGCGAGGCGCCGCATCGGCCTCTCCGGCCAGTACGCGGCGGTCGACGAAGACCTGTCCGGCTACGAGAACCTCGAGATGATCGGCCGGCTGTACCGGCTCGGCTACAAGCGGGCCAAGGCCCGGGCGCACGAGTTGCTCGAGCGCTTCGATCTCGTCGAGGCCGCCAACCGGTCGGTGAAGACCTACTCGGGCGGCATGCGTCGCCGCCTCGACCTCGCGGGCGCACTCGTGGCAGCCCCGCCCGTGCTGTTCCTCGACGAGCCCACCACCGGCCTCGACCCTCGCGGCCGCACGAACATGTGGGACGTCATCCGCGAGCTCATCCACCACGGCACCACGCTGCTGCTCACCACGCAGTACCTCGAGGAGGCCGACCTGCTCGCCGACGACATCATCGTCATCGATCACGGCCGGGCCATCGCCCAGGGAACCGCCGACCAACTGAAGGCGCAGGTCGGCGGCGAACGCATCGAGGTGGTGGTCGGCTCCGACGCCGAGGTCGCCACCGCCCGGCGCATCCTCGACCAGATCGCGGTGGGCGATCTGCACGTCGACGACCACACCCGGGCCATCTCCGCGCCGGTGTCGGGCGGTGCGAAGGACCTCATGCTCGCCCTCCGCCATCTCGACGCCGAGGCGGTCGACGTGCTCGACGTCGGCCTGCGTCGTCCCACCCTCGACGACGTGTTCCTCACCCTCACCGGCCGCACTGCCACCGAGGGCGACGGGCCGGCCGACGAGAACGGAAAGGTCGACCGCGAGGTGGCGGCCACCGCCGCCGTGGTCGCCGGCACGGAAGGAGGTGCGGCATGACCGCCGTCATGGAGGCGCTCAGCGACGCCCACGTCATCGCGAAGCGCAACGTCATCAAGATCAAGCGGGTGCCCGAGGTCCTCGTCTGGGTCCTCATGTCACCGATCATGTTCGTCCTGCTCTTCGCCTACGTGTTCGGCGAGGCGATCGACCCGGGCGGCGGGCTCAACTACCGCGAGTTCCTCATCGTCGGCATCTTCGCCCAGACCGTGGTGTTCGGTTCGACGTTCACCGGTGCGGGCATCGCCGAGGACATGAGCAAGGGCATCATCGACCGGTTCCGGTCCCTGCCGATGTCCCAGGCGGCGGTGCTCATCGGCCGCACGGCGAGCGACGTCGTCTACAACGTGTTGTCGATCGCCATCATGTCGATCACCGGGCTGCTCGTCGGGTGGCGCATCCGGGGCTCGCTGCTCGATGCCGTGCTCGCCTACGCGCTGTTGCTGGTCTTCGCCTACTCGTTCTCGTGGGTGATGGCCTACGTCGGCCTGCTCGTGCCGAGCGTCGAGGTCATCAACAACGCGTCGTTCATGGTCATCATGCCGATGACCTTCGTCTCGAACGCCTTCGTTCCCCTCGAGCAGTTCCCGAGCTGGCTCCAGCCGGTGGTCGAGTGGAACCCGGTGTCGACACTGATCCAGGCCGTGCGCGAGCTGTTCGGCAACGTGCCCGAAGGCCTCGCCGTCGTCTCCGACGCCTGGTCGATGCAGAACCCGGCGCTCTACACCCTGTTGTGGACCGTCGGCATCGCCGCCGTCTTCGCGCCGCTCGCGGTCCGGCAGTACCGCCGCTCCACGCTGCGCTGAGACAGCTCTCGGTGGCGCCCGGTGTCCGGGCCGGGCGCCACCGGCGGTCGAACCCCCCGCGGTCTGGTCTGTCCCCGTGACTCCGAGGGTCACGAGGGCAGACCGGACTCGGGGGTGTGGCCGAGGACCCCGCGGTGGTCAGCGGCGGGGGATGATCGAGATCACGCCGTTGCGCTCGAGGACGGCGTAGCGGATCTCGGCCAAGGAGCCGATCCCCTGGCTGGTGCGGGCTGCTTCGAGCAGGTCGTGCTCGTCGACCCGGGCGCGGTCCATGCGCTCGTGGAGCAGCTCGCCGTCGTCGACGAGCAGGAGGGGCACCCCCTCGGTGACCCGGGCGAGGGCGGGGACATGCTGTTTCGCGAGAGAGAGCAGCACGTCGACGACGACGAGGGTGGTGACGACGACGACGGCGTTGGTCACCGAGTGCTCGTCGCCGAGCAGGCCCTGGGACGTCGCCTCCCCGATGATGAGGAGGAGGACGAGGTCGAAGGGCGTGATGTCGGCGAGGGTCCGTTTGCCGGCGAGGCGGAACACCACGAGCAGGAACGTGTAGATCGCGAGCGAGCGCAGGACCGGGTCCATGGGGCCTCCGGGCGGTCAGTGGTGGTGGGTGCGGTCAGGGGAAGACGAACTGGCGGATCGAGTGGGTGGTGTGGCCGACGAGCTCGATCTCCCCGTCGATGAACCCCACCGCATCGGGACGGAAGGTGAAGCGGAACCGGGCGGTGCCTCCGGTGGCTTCCGGGTCGAGCTCGAACCGGAAGATCGCTCCGTCGTCGGTGGCGGCGACGCCCTCGGGTTCGGGGACGACGCCGCGGAGGTCGATCGCGTCGAGGTAGGACGCCGAGATCCGGAGTTCGGCCGTGTCGCCGTCGGTCGCCGCGAGGTCGACCTCGGCGGTCATCTGGGTCTGGTCGTGGCGCCGGGCGGCGCGCTCGTAGGTCAGGACGAAGCCGGTGTCGGCTCCGACGGTCCGAGCGCTGAAGAGCCCTTCGCCGACGAGTCCGAGCACCGCGGCGATCACGAAGAGGACGAGGACGGTCCAGCCGATCCGCTCGCGGCGCCAGTCGCGGCGTTGGAACTCGAGATCGGTCGGGTCGTGGATCTCGTCGGGGGGCTGGTCGTCCTCCGCGTCGTCGTCTGGCATGCCACACCGCTACCCGGGTGCAGCCCGGATCACTCGGTGGCGCGGCGGCTCCCCTGGACCGGTCCGTGCCAGATCACGCGCAGGCCGCGCTGGTCGATGCGGCCGAGGAAGCGTGCGACGGCGTCGGCGACGTGAGGGTTGCGCGCGTCGCCGCCCGAGTCGACCGCCCGGATCACCCCGACGGGCGCACCGACGAGGATCGGCCGGGCCTGGTGACGCCGGTCGATCGAGTCGAGCGCCGCGCAGATGCCTTCGAGCGCCACGGCGTGGAGCCCGATGCCGTCGTCGTCGAGACGCCAGTGCATCTCCTGGTCGGGGGTGAGGAGGGAGACCTCGACGTGGCGGTGGCCGTCGAGGGGATCGCCGCCGAGCACGACATCGATCGAGCAGAGATCGTCGAGCTTCGTGTCCTCGATCCGCACGTGCTCGAGCCAGTCGTCGGCGAGGTCGACGGCGCGAGCCGGCCCGGCGTCGACCGCGAGCGCGCCGAGCGCGGCGCGGATGAGGGCGACGGGGTCGGTGGGCCGGGCGCCGGGGAAGAGGAGGTCGACGAGCCCCACCGCGAACACGGCCCGCTGGAGGCGATCGAGGGCGAGCTCGGCGTGCACGGCGTCGTGGAGGGCCTGCGCCCGCTGGTCGGTCTCCCGGTAGGCGCGGATGGAGGAGGCCGACTTGAGGATGCCGATGCCGACGAACCCGAGCCGGCGCTGCTCCTCGCTCGGACGCAGGGCGAGCCGTTCGAGCGCTGGGCGGACCAGGTCGTGACCGAGCGACGACTCGAAGGCGGTGATGACCCCGTCGGGTTCGAGGTCGGGGTCCCAGGGGTCGAGGGTGGTGTCGATCCGCTCGTTCGGCACGAACCACACGCCGTCGAACCCGGCGAGCATGGCCCGGAGCTCGCCGATGCGGGGGGCGTGGGCCGATGCGGCGCCGAGGTTCATCTCCGCGCAGAGCTCGTCGCTCACCTCGACCCACACCGTCGGCTGTGAGCGTCCGATGTGGGCGAGCCCGTCGACGAGCGCCTCGATCTCCGCGGCGAGCGGGTCGTCGGCCCGCCCGCCCCGCCGGTGGGGCGCGTCGGTGCCGCTCGTCCAGACGGCGCGCTTCCAGTGCCATCCGTCGTCGAGCTCGGTGACCACGGCGTCGATGCGGGCGGCCCGGTCGGCGACGCCCGCGGGTTCGGCGAGCCAGGAGCCGAAGATGGTCTCGCACACCGCGGTGGCGGCCTCCCAACCGCCGTCGACGAACGCCGCGCCGATCACGGCCTCCACCTGGTCGGCGCGGTGTTCGGCCGTGCGCCGGTCCTTCGGGAGGGTGCGGTGGAGCCCGGTGAGGAGGGAGAGGTGGTCGAGGGTGGCGTCGGAGACGAGCTGCTGGCGGGCACCGGCGAGCACGGCGACCGTGCCGGTCGACCACGTGTAGAGCCAGGGGAGCACGATGGCGTCGGCGACCGCGTCGCCGAGCAGCTCGAGGCGCTCGAACTCCACGCCCCGGCCGACGGCCGCGGCGGCACGCAGGTCGGGGTCCCGGAACGTCCACCCGATCTGCTCCATGCGCAGCTGCTCCATCCCCCTCGACGATCCCGACCATGGTGGCACGGCGAGGGCCCGGGTCGATGCGACGTGGCACGGCGAGGGCCCGGGCCGATGCGACGTGGCACGGCGACGAGGCCGACCCTGGTGTGTGTCACACCACCCGGGTACGCTCACTCCCGGCTTCCCCCGCCACCGTCTCTCCGCTGGAGGGAAGCCATGTGCACCACCTGCTTCGGCGCCCACGTCGAAGATCTCGCCTTCGAGTGCGAGCTCACCCTGCCCGAGGCGCGCCGTCTCGCCCAGCTCGGGCTCAACGCCGTCGACCCCGGCGTCCACGCCGAGTCGCTCCACCACCTCGCCGACCCGGTCGTCGCCCGCGCCTACTTCGACGCCCTCTTCGGCGCGTTCCCTCACGAGGCGTGGCTGCTGCTCGACGCCCAGGTGCAGCGGGCGAGGGTCGCCGGCGTCGAGAGCGCCGGTGTCGAGCTCGCGGCCGCCCACGTCGCCGAGTGTCGGGGCGACATCGACGAGTGGGTCGCCCGCCTCGACGCCGCGCTGCGCCTCGACCCCGAGTTCGGCCCTGCACGCCACGACCGGGCCTTCGCCGCGATCCTCGCGAGCGACCGCACCACCGCTCGCCGCCTGGTCGAGGGAGCCGACGGCTTCCACGCCGAGGCCATGCGCGCCCTGCTCGTGCTCGCCGAGCCGGCGGCGGTCCGGGTCGGGCGCAACCACTCGTGCCCGTGTGGATCGGGCCGGAAGTCGAAGCGGTGCTGCCGCGGCCGCATCCACGACCCCGAGCTGCACGATCGGATGCTGTGGACCCTGCTGTCGCTGTGGCTCGGTCGCTTCCCGAACGACGGGGCACGCCGCCGGCTCGGCATCCGGCTCGCTGCCGACGAGCTCGACGTCGCCGACACCGACCACGAGCACCTCATCGACCTGCTGCTCACCGAGCCCCTCACCGTCACCGTCGCCCTCTTCGACGACGGGTTCCTCGAACGGTTCCTCGCCACGTCGGGTCGTCTGCTCCCCGCGTCCGATCGCGAGATCGTCGAGCGGTGGCGTCACGCCGGCAACCGTCTGTGGGAGGTACTCGCGGTCGACGAGGGCCGCAGCGCCGAGGTGGTCGACATGGTCAGCGGCGAGGTCCGCACCATCGTCGACGAGCCGCCCGGGTGCTGCGTGATCCCGGGGCGCCACCTCTACGGGGCGGTGATCCCGTTGGGCGAACGGTGGTGCATGCCCTCGCACCTCGCGGTCGATCCGCTCGACGTGCCCGAGCTCGCCGATCGCCTCGCCGACGGCGACGATCCGCTCGACATCGCCGGCGAGGTCTACCGGGTGGTGCGCGAGTGCCCGTGCTGTCGGTGAGGACAGCCAGCCAGCGCGGGTCAGCCGGCGAGCGACCGATCCGGCACCTTCGCCGCATAGATCAGCGGGATGCTCGCCACCGACACGAGGCCCTTCACCCAGAGGTTCACCCAGAAGATGCTCCACACGGTGGCCCACGGCAGGCCGTCGGTGCCGAGGAGCGTCACCGGTGCGAAGGCGCCGACGGCGAACACGAGGTTGTCGACGGGCACGCTCACCGCGTTCGACGCGAGCACTCGCAGCCATTGGTGGCGGCGGGTGATGCGGGTGACCACGAGGTGATACACCTCGGTGTCGATCAGCTCGCTGATCACCATGGCGGCCATCGAGGCGAGCACGATGCGCCAGATCGGGCCGAGCAGCGCCTCGTACTCCGCGCCGAGCCCCCAGCTCGGGTCGCTCTCCACCGAGGCGGTCCAACCCAGGTACGCGGCCAGGAAGAGGTTGAGTCCTGCGCAGGTCACGATGAGGGTGCGCGCCGCCGACCGTCCCGCCACCTTGTGCACGACGTCGCGCAACGTGAAGGTGATCGGGTAGACGAACGTTCCCATGTCGACCGCGCGGTCCCACACCACGCCGATCTTGAGGCTCGTCACCTGGGCGACGAGCTGCGCGCCTGCGTAGGCGCCGATGGCCACCACCGCGATCCGCGACGGGACGCCCGATCCCGCGGTCGTCCGCGGCGGCGCGGCCGCGGCAGCATGCACGTTCGACGAGGTCACCGTCGCTCCTTCGGTTTTGGTCAGGCGGGTTGCCGACACCGCCGCCCCGCGCTCGGGGCCGTGGCCATCGTGGCGACGGGAGGGGTGCGCGGGCAAGCGCGCACATTGGTGCGAAGCGCTCGATGGAACTCGCCGAGGCGTTCCTGTTCGGTGAGACGCATGGTGCCGCCGTTGGAATCGGCATGTGCGGGGAACTCGTGAGTTCCGATCAGCGGCCGACCGGCGGCGGCGAGATGACGCCGGAGCGTTCGTACGTCGGTGCAAGGGTAGCGAGGCACACGGACAGCGCGGGGGCGCAGGCCGAGGAGCCGAATCGTCGGATCGGTGGTAGAAGGGAGGGGTCGGGTGCGCCGAGGAGGTTGGAATGGCTGACGAGGACGTGGATCCCGCCGGGACCGGTGTCGAGAACGACCTGGGGCCGATCGGCCGGATGGAGACCATCCCGGAGGCGGCCAGGCGTCTGCGGGCTGCGGGCTACGTCGTCGACTTCACGGCCACCGAGCAGGGCAACCTCAGGTGTGGCGAGTGCGGCTCCGAGCACGCGCCTGCCGAGATGCAGATCGACGAGACGGTCCGCTACGAGGGGGTTACGAACCCCGCCGACGAGACGATCCTCCTCGCGCTCGACTGCGAGTGCGGGAAGAAGGGGCTGTTCTACGCGGGGTTCGGCATCAACGCCTCGACCGCCGACGCGCGGGTCCTCCGCAACCTGCCCTGAACCCCTCCGAGAGCCCGAGTTCCCGTTCGGTTCGTCGAGTCGGCACACCCATGGACCAGCCGCCGCACCCGGATGCCAAGCCCTGGCCCGATGATCACCGTCCCACTGCGTTCCAGGCGGCGGTGATCGCCGCGGTCGAGTCGCTCGGGCCCGGCGACCTCGCGACGTTCAACGAGATCGCCGAGGAGATCGGCCGGCCTGGGAGTGCCCAGGCCGTGGCGAACGTGCTGCGGGGCGCGCCGGATCTGCCCTGGTGGCGCGTCCTGCCGAGCGACGGTCGGGTCTACCGCAACCTCGCGCGGGTGCAGATCCCGCTCCTGCGTGCCGAGGGACACCACGTCGACGCCGACCGCAACGTGCGGGCCGGGGCACCATCTGCCCAGGGGTCACGATGACCTCGCCGCCCGATTTCGCGGCCGATGCCGCGGCATCGCTCCGACAGCTCGCCGGCCCCGACGCCACGCTCCGGCCCGACCAGCTCGCGGCCATCGACGCCCTCGTCACCGGTCGCCAACGGGTGCTGTTGGTGCAGGCCACGGGGTGGGGCAAGTCGGCGGTGTACTGGATCGCCACCATGCTCCTGCGTCGGGCCGGTGCCGGCCCGACGCTCGTGGTGTCGCCGTTGCTCGCGCTCATGCGCAACCAGGTCGCGGCGGCCGAGCGGGCGGGCATCCGGGCCGCCACGATCAACTCGGCCAACGTCGACGACTGGCGAGCCATCGAGGCCCGCGTCGCCGCCGACGAGCTCGACGTGCTGCTCATCTCGCCCGAGCGGCTCAACAACCCGCGCTTTTGCTCCGAGGTGCTGCCGCAGCTGACCGCGAGCGTCGGTCTGTTGGTGGTCGACGAGGCCCACTGCATCTCGGACTGGGGACACGACTTCCGTCCCGACTACCGCCGCATCGCCGACGTGCTGGCGGGCCTCGGCGAGGACGTACCGGTTCTCGCCGCCACCGCCACCGCCAATCGCCGGGTCGAAGCCGATGTCGCGTCCCAGATCGGTGCCGACACCCTCACCTTCCGGGGCTCGCTCGACCGGCCGACCTTGCATCTCGGGGTCGTCCGGCTCGACACCGCCGCCGAGCACCTCGCCTGGCTGCTCGACTGGACGACGACCCGTCAGGGGCCGGGTCTCGTCTACTGCCTCACGGTGTCGGAGGCCGAGCGTGTGGCCGCTTACCTCGCGGGCGAGGGGGTCGCCGCTGTCGCCTACACCGGGTCCACCCCGGCCGACGAGCGCGAGCGCATCGAGGCGGCCCTCGACACCGGTGAGCTGGCCTGTGTCGTCGCCACCTCCGCGCTCGGCATGGGCTACGACAACCCCGACCTCACCTATGTCCTGCACCTGGGGTCGCCGTCGTCGCCCATCGCCTACTACCAGCAGGTGGGTCGGGCCGGCCGGGGACGGGTCGACGCCGAGGTCGTCCTGTTGCCCACCCGCACCGAGTCGGACATCTGGGCGTACTTCGACGCCACCGCCATGCCGTCCGCCGAGGTGGTCGCCGACGTGTTGCGGGTCCTCGAGCGGCACGGGCCGTGCTCGGTGCCCGACCTCGAGTCGATGGTCAACCTGCGGCGGGGACGGCTCGAGGCGTTGCTGAAGGTGCTCGACGTCGAGGGCGCGGTCGACCGCGACGGCTCCGCGTGGTTCCGGACCGACCAGCCCTGGGAGTACGACCACGAGCGGTACGCGGCCCTCGCCGCCGCCCGCACCGCTGAGCAGCAGGCGATGCGCGACTACCAGGCACTCACCGGCTGCCGGCTCCGCTTCCTGCGCGAACAGCTCGACGACCTCGGCGCCGACGACTGCGGTCGGTGCGACAACTGCACCGGGCGCGAGTTCGGAGCGGGGGTCGATCCGGAGGTGGCTGCCGCGGCCGCGGCGAGCCTGCGTCGAGCGGTGGTGGTCCTCGAACCGCGGAAGCAGTGGCCCCGTGGGCTCGACGAGCGGCGGGGGAACATCGCTCCCGACCTGCGGCCCGAGGAGGGTCGTGCGCTCGCGTTCGCCAACGATCCCGGCTGGTCCGAGGTGCTCGGCCCGCTCTTCGCCGGCCCCGACCGGCCGCCTGACGACACGTTGTTGCGTGGGGTGGCGGCGTGTCTGAAGGCCTGGCCGTGGGGCCGGCGTCCCACGTGGGTCACCTGGGTGCCGTCGCGCGCCCGGCCGCTCCTCGTGCAGGGGATGGCCGAACGCCTCGCCGAGATCGGGAAGATGGAGCTCGTCGACGCCGTGCGCCGGGTGCGAGCCGACGCCCCGCCGCAAGCGGCGATGGACAACTCGGTCACCCAGGCGGCCAACGTCGTCGACGCGTTCGAGTTCGGCCGCGTCGACGGCGGCCCGTTGCCCGACGGCCCCGGCCTCGTCGTCGACGACACGTGGCGGTCGGGGTGGACGATGACCGTCGTCGCCGAAGGATTGCGGTCGGCGGGCGCCGGCCTCGTCCTCCCCTTCGTGCTGTGGCGCCGCCCCTGAGGGAGCGTCTCAGCCGCCCCCGGTCAGCGCGCCGACGACGGTGATCAGGCTGCCGAGGACCCCGACGGTGACCAGCATGTTCACCCGCAGCGAGCGGTGTAGCTCCGTTCGGAGGTCGGCGAGAGCGGTGCGCACGCCGGCCATCTCGGTGGCCAGGCGGTGCTCGCCGATCTGTGCGTGCGCGTCGATCTTGTCGTCGAGTTGGGTGAAGCGGGTCTCGATCTTGTCGTCGAGTTGGGTGAAGCGGGTCTCGATCTTGTCGTCGAGTTGGGTGAAGCGGCTCTCGATCTTGTCGTCGACCTGCTCGAACCGTCGGTCGATGGCTTCGAAGCGCTGGTCGACCTGGTCGAATCGTCGGTCGATGGCTTCGAAGCGCTGGTCGACCTGGTCGAATCGTCGGTCGTTGGCTTCGAAGCGCTGGTCGACCTGGTCGAA
>CAZAVX010000032.1:22879-26831 GCA_964488835.1 uncultured Iamiaceae bacterium
CGTCGGTCGACGGCTTCGAACTGGGCGTCGACGCGAGCGAACCTGGTCGCCATCACCTCGCCGAGGTGCGTGAGATCGTGACGGGTGGCGACATCTGCCCAGCCTGTGGGTGGAAGGAGCTCCATCAGCGTGTCCGCTTCGTCGGTTCCGATGACTTCGTCGAGGCGTTGGTAGAGCCGGTGTCGGGCCTGCTCGGTGGTGGCCATGGCGGTTCCTCGATGCTGAGGTGGGTTGGAGGGAGCCACAGCTCCGAGCGGGTCGCCCGCGGCGACGATGGGACCAGTGTAGGTCCGGGGAGTGACGCTCGGCCGGGTCAGGTCGAGGGGCGGAGGAGGCCGAGCACGGTGGCGTCGTCCTCGTCGTGGCCGGCGAGGGCCATCAACGCGTCGCACGTGTCGGCGAGGCGCTCGGCGACCGCGACGGACCGCACCCGGCCGAGTCCCTCGTCGATCGACTCGCCTCGACGTTCGATGACACCGTCGGTGTAGAGGAAGAGGGCGTCGCCGGGTGCCAGGGTGGTGGTGACGGTGGGGTAGGAGGTCGCGGGGGCGACGCCGAGTGCGGGCCCGCGCTCCTCGGAGAAGGGCAGGGGATCGACACCCCCGACGACGAGGGGCGGCAGGTGACCGGCGTTCGCGTACCGCAGGGCACCGGTGGCGGGATCGAAGTCGGCGACGACGGCGGTGGCGAAGGCGCCGGGCAGCAGCGCGGCGATGAGGTCGTTGAGGCGGGTGAGCGCCTCGGCGGGCCCGGCGGCCTTCAGGAGGTAGGCGCGCAGGCCGTGGCGGAGGTGGGCCATCATCGGCATGGCGGCGAGTCCGTGACCGGCCGCGTCGCCGAGCACCACGGCCACGCGTCCACTCGGCAGGGCGAAGACGTCGTACCAGTCGCCACCGATCTCGGCGCGGGCGGCGGGCCGGTAGCGGACGCACAGCTCGACCCCGTCGAGCTCGGGCAGCTCCTCGAGCAGCAAGGCCCGGTTGAGCGTGGCCGAGAGCCGGTCGCGCAGGCGGGCGCGTCGGAGCTGGGTCGCGCCGACCGCTGCGCCCACGCGGTCGAGGGCGGCCAGCTCGTCGGCGGACCATGGGTCGGAGGTGTCGCGCACCTCTTCGGTCCACGCGGCGAACGAGGTGCGGGGGCCGATGCGGCCGTCGGGTCGCACCACCTTGTCGTCGGGGCTGCCGCCCCAGGTGATGGTGCGGGCCACCTCGGGGCGCAGGCAGAGGATCCACTGGTCGGCCTCGGTGCCGATCCTCGTGACCGCCGCGCCCGCGACCTGGTCGGCCCACGCGCGCAGGGCCGGGTCGTGCTCGACGAGGCTGCTGGTTGCCGCCGTGGTGTCGCCACCGGCGAGCAGTGAGTGGGCGATGGCGTCGAGTGCCTCGTCGGAGGGCACCGCGCCGATGGTGGTGAGCTCGCCGTCGAGGCGGATGGCGGCGCCTGTCGCGGCGGCGAGCTCGAGGAGGGCGTCGGTGGCCGCAGCGGCAGCGGGGCCGAGGTCGGTGCGGGCGAGTCGTTCGCCGATGGTGGTCTCGGCGTCGCGAATGGCGAGGGCCCGTTCGTGGGTACCGGCCGCCGCGGTGGCGGGGAGCAGCGCGGAGACCGTGCGGCCGAGGAACTCGGAGGCGGCCCGCACCGACGGCGTGGGGCGCAGCGGCCCCGCTTCGTGGTGGCAGGAGATGAGGCCCCAGAGGGTGCCCCGCTCGATGAGCGACACCGACATCGACGCGACGACACCCATGTTCCGCAGGTACTCCAGGTGCACCGGCGACACGCTGCGCAGGGTCGAGCCGGAGAGGTCGAGGGGTTCGCCGTCGGCGCCGGTCGGCTCGGGGAGGACGGGGACCGGTGCGTAGTCGCGGTCGGCGATCAGCCGCAGCCAGTTGGTGGTGTAGAGGGCTCGCGCCGGGGCGGGGATGTCGGAGGCGGGGAAGCGCTGCCCGAGGAACGGGTGGAGGCCCGCCGCGAGGTCCTCGGCGAGGACCTCGCCGTTCCAGTCCTCGTCGAACCGGTACACGAGGACGCGGTCGAAGCCGGTGAGGCGCCGGACCTCGACGGCGACGACGGCCATCAGGCGGTCGAGATCGGGCGCGGCCTGGATGCGGTCGAGGGCGCCGCGGAGGCGACGGAGGGCGAGGGCGCCGGCTTCGGGGTCGGTGGCCGCTTCGAGTTCGACGACGAGGAAGCCGCCGGTGCGGTGGAGCGACACCTCGAGTGGCCCGACCGGCCCGACGGTGGCGAACGGGCTGAGCTCGGCGAGGTCGGGGCTGTGGAAGGTCTCGCGCTCGACGTGGCGGAGCAGGTCGGTGATCGGCTGGCCGAGGACCTCGGCGGGCGAGCGGTCGAGGAGGGTGGCAACGTTCGCCGAGACCCGCTCGACGCGCAGGCTGTCCTCGTCGACGGCGAGGAGCACGCCATGGGGTTGGATGCTGCCCGGGATGTGGATCGGCTCGGCGTCGCAGGCCGCGAGGGCGGCGTCGAGCTCCTCGTCGCTCAGGGGGCGGGCCGGCTGGTGGGAGTCGGTGCTCATGGGGCGTCGTCGTCGAGCAGCCAGCGGGTCATCGCCTCGAAGGTCGCCGTCGCCCCGGCGACCATCGCGCCGAGGTCGCCACCCGCCTCGACGTGGCGGTGCACGGCGCGGCGGAACGCCTGCCAGCGCGCTGGGACCTCCTCGCCGTGCGAGCGGAACCAGCGGGTGGGCGCGCCCGGGCCGAGGCGTGCCTCGACGGTGCCGGTGACGTGGAGCCCGCCGAGGGTCGATCCTTCGAGGACGTAGGCAGCGCCGAGGGCCTCGTCGGGGTCGGCGGGCGCTGGGGTGTAGGGGCAGCGGGCGGCGGTGTCGGCGAGGGGGCCGAGGTCGTCGCGCAGCATCCAGGCCCGTCGGCGGTCGTCCCAGTCGTCGAGGGGCACGTGCACGGCCACGTGGTCCTCGAGCGGGGCGACGATGCCGTACATCCGGGCGAGGAAGGCGAGGTAGGTGTCGGCGGTGAGGTCGGGTCGGGTGACGACGAGGTTCTCGTCGAGGCGCCGGTGCGCGTCGGCGGTCGCGGCGCGCAGGGTGAGCAGCGGGTTCGGGCCCCCGTCCGCCCGCCGGACCGGGGTCGTCACAGCGTGCTCGGACACGCCGCAAAGGTAGCGGGCGAGGCCGCGCCGCCCACGACCCCGCCGATGTCAGTCGTCGGCGAGGAGGCGGTAGATCGCCTTGCGGGCGTCGCGGAGGATGGCGGCGGCCTGGGTGCGGATCTCGGCGGAGCCGATGGTGGCGGCCTGGCGTGCGGCGAGGTGGAGGGAGCGCAGCTCGTGGTGGAGCTCGCCGCGCTCGCTGCGCGCCTCGTCCCACGGGGTGCCGTCGCGGGCCACCCGTTCGTCGGCCTCGGCCCGTCCGGCGTCGGTGAGCTCGAAGATGCGCTTGCCGTCGTCCTCGCGGGAGGTGACGAGTTCTTGGTCGGCGAGCGCCTGCAGCGACGGGTAGACCGAGCCGGGGCTGGGTCGCCAGTGGCCGTCGCTCTTGGACTCGATGCGCTGCATCAGCTCGTAGCCGTGGCCGGGTCCGTCGAGGAGGGCGATGAGGAGCGCGGCGCGCACGTCGCCGCGGCGCATGCGCCCGTCACGGGTGCGGCCCCTGCCGCGGCCTCTGCCGCCGCCTCGTCCGCCCGGCCCTCGTCCGGGCCCTCGGCCTGCGCCCCGTCGGGTGGGACCCCGGCGTCCGTCGATGTCGTGAGCGGCGTGGTCGTGCCAGCCGCGTCGATGTGATGTGTGGTCGTTCATAGCTATCACGATATATCGCAATGGCTCGTTTGCAACCCCCGAGCCCCGCCGTCTGCGCCGCAGCGGATGTCAGCTGGGGTCGTCGAGGTCGGGGTCGAGCCAGTCGGCCACCTCGTGGTCGTCGATGGCCGACACGATCCGCAGGGTCGACTCGATCAGCGCGTCCTCCAGCGCTCGGATGGCG
>CAZAVX010000033.1:0-26512 GCA_964488835.1 uncultured Iamiaceae bacterium
GTGCTGAACCTCGCCGGCACGTTCGTGTTCGGCCTCAGCGGCGGGCTCGCCGCGGTGCGCGCCCGGCTCGACATGTTCGGGGTCATCACCCTCGCCATCGTCGTCGGCATCGTCGGCGGCATCACCCGCGACCTGCTCATCGGCGTCCCCACCCAGGCCTTCCGCGACTGGCGGTACCTCACTGCAGGCGTCGCCGCGGGGCTGCTCACCTTCGTCGCCCACGGGGTGCTCACCCGCCTCGAGCGGCCGATCCTCATCTTCGACGCCGGCGGGCTCGCCCTGTTCTGCGTCACCGGGTCGGCCGCGGCGCTCGCCAGCGACATCGGACCGGTCTCCTCGGTCGTGCTCGGCGCGATCACCGGCGTCGGTGGCGGCGCGATGCGCGACGTGCTGTTGCGCGAGGTGCCGATCGTGTTGCGCGGCGGGCTCTACGCCATCCCCGCGATGCTCGGCGCCACCGTCGTCGTCGTGGGGTGGGAAGCTGGGGCGAAGGGGATCCTCGTCCCGATCCTGGGTGCCGCCGTCTGCTTCGCGATCCGACTCGCCGGCATCTACCTCGACCTCAACCTGCCCCACCCCAAGCCCCACCCCCGGGGCCCGGCCTGACCCGACCCCGGGCGCGCTCGTCCCCCCGGCGGGATGGGACCGGGGGGACGAGGCGGGTGGTTCGGACGCTGTGGGATCAGACCGGGATCAGTGGGCCATGCCCTCGGGGAGCTCGAAGTCGTCGCCCGCCTGGAAGAGGCCCATGGCACCCTTCGTGGTGTTCGAGAACTTGTGGGTCACGATCGGGTAGAGCCCGTCCTCGGCGAAGCTGAACTCGACGAACCCGCCCTGTGCCGGCTGGAGGTCGAGGGCCTGGGAGCCGCCCTGGTTCCCGTCGCCGGGCCGCAGGTGGTAGGCGCCTTCCTTGTAGAAGGTGTCGAAGATCGTGCCGACGATGTGGAACGAGCTGTTCTCCGACGGGCCGGCGTCGAGGACCCACGCCCGGATCCGCTCACCGGTCTCGACCCGGATGGGCTCGTGGGCGTACTGGTTCCACTGGCCGTTGAAGACGACCAGGTCCCAGTCGTCGTCGACCATCTTCTGGTAGTCGCCAGGGGCGCCCTGGGGGCCGAGGTACCACTCGCTCTGGACGAAGACGAACTCGTGGTCGACCGGGGCGAGGTCCGGCGGGTCGATGATGATCGCACCGAACATGCCGTTGCCGATGTGGTGCAGGGCCGGGGCGGTCCCGCAGTGGTACATGTAGATCCCGGCGTACTGGGCCTCGAACTGGTAGGTGAGCGACTCGCCGGGGGCGATGTTGCGCATCTCGTCGCTCCAGGCCACCCGGCTGGCGTGGAAGTCCATCGAGTGGGCCATCTTGCCCTCGTTCACGATGGTGACGGTGAAGAGGTCACCGACCTTGCCCCGCAGGATCGGGCCGGGAACCTGGTCCTCGAACGTCCAGACCTCCTGGAACACGCCGGGAGCGACCTCCATCTGGGTCTCGGTGGCCCGCAGCGTGATCTGGTGCTCGGTGCCGCCGGGAGCCGGGGCGAGCCTGGGGTCGAAGGGGACGAAGTCGGCGTCCCAGACCGGGTTCGAGCCGAGGGTGGCGTTGTCGCCACCGGCGTCGTGGGTGGCGTGGGAGCCGCCCGTCGAGGCGGCCACGTCGGTGGCATCCCCGCCGACGACCTCGAAGGTCATCTCCATGCCGGCTTCGCGGTGTCCGGCCACCGTGCACCACGCCTGGGTGCTGGCCGAGAGCCCGGGCACCTCGATGGTCTCGGACTCGCCGGGGTTCAGCATCGTGGTCTGGGGCCCGCCGTCGACCTTCAGGTCGTGGGCCATGACACCGGCGTTGGTCACGTTGAGGATCAACGGACGACCGGCCTCCACCTCGACCACCGAGGGCTCGATGTAGAGATCACCGAGCTCGATGTCGACCTCGAGGGCCGGGCCGTCATAGGAGGCCGGCGCGGCGACCTGGACGTCGTCACCGCCAGCACGGTTGGTCAGCAGCGCGAGACCGCCGACGATGAGGGCGAAGACCGCGATGGTGGCCGTGGCGATCGCCCATCCGTCGCCGGCCCGCTTCTCCAGGGTGGTGGTGCTGGTGGTCATGGGGTCCTCTTTCGGGGAGTTGTTCTAGTGCTAAGTAGAACAACTCCCGGAGGTGACCCCTAGGGTCCTTGGTCCCGCCCCGGGGGGACCATCCTCCTCAGCTGGCGACCCGGGCCGCGAGGAGCGGGAACAGCACGTTGTTCTCCTTGTGCACGTGCAGCCGCATGTCCCGGTCGAGCTCGGCGAGACCCCGGTAGAGCGACTGGTAGCTCGCACAGCCGTCTTCTGGCGGGGTGAACTCGGAGGTGAGCGCCCGCAGCGTGTCGAGGAGCGCACCGACGACCTCGTGGTCGTCGCCGAGCATGGCGACGAGTTCGTCGTCGAGCGGTCCGTCGGCCTCGATGGCGGGGAACAGGTCGGCCTCCTCGGCGTCGAGGTGGGGGACCAGCTCGGCCCACATCACCTTCAGGGCCCGGTGCACCTCGTGGAGTTCGGGGTGCCGGTCGCCGTGCACCGTCTCGACCTTGTCGGCGAGGGCGAGCAGCGCGGGCATCCGCTCGCGGAGCCAGTGGTGGTGGACCTCGACGATGTGCCGGCCGAGCTCGGCGGGCGACAGGTCGCGCCACTCGGGCGGCGGCGCCGACGCCTCGACCGAGCGGAGCAGGTCGCCGAGCACGGCCGACGGGTCGAGGCCGGCCTCGGTGGCTGCCTGGCGGAGGCTGCGCTGACCGCCACAGCAGTAGTCGAGCCCCGCACGCTCGAGCACCGGGGCGTAGCGCTCGTTGCGGGAGACGAGCTCGGCGAGGGTGGTGGAGAGGTTGATCATCGGGATTCCTCGGGTGGGGAGGTCCTGGTGCGCGACCCCCGCCGGCGTGGCGCGGCGAGAGGCACGGACTCGGAGCGGACATGGAGACGGCAGCGGGCGTGGCGCGGGTCGCGGGGCTGGAGCCCGTCGATGGTGATGCCGCCCACCTGGTCGGCGATGCCCTCGGCGAAGCCGAGGTGCAGGGTGCAGACGACCTCGGGGTCGGCGAGCGCCGTGCTCTCGAACGGGCAGTTGTGCAGCACGACCGTGCAGCGAGCGCCGTCGGTCGGGTCGTCGGGGGGATCGCCGGCGCGGTCGTCGGCGTGGTGGTCGAGGGTCGGTTCGAACCCCTGACGGGCCATCTGTTCGACGAGCTCGCCGACGGGGTCTTCGGGGCGCTCGGTGAAGAGGAGCTGGCGGCGCCCGGCCCGCCGCCCGACCTCCTCGGGTGTGTCGCCGCTGCTCACGATCTCCGCGAGCCACATGGCGAGCCGCTCGTAGGGGCCGATCACGTCCCACCGGCTCTCGGCGGTGGGGGCCAGGCTGTAGACGAGCGGTGGACGGCCCCGGCCCGAGGACGCGCCCACCTCCTCGATCACCAAGCCGGCGTCGACGAGCTTCGCGAGGTGCTGGCGGATGGCGTTGTGATTGAGGCCGAAGTGCTCGGTGAGCTCGGCGACGCGCACCGGACGCTCCGCGTCGGCGATGTACCGGAACACGCGGTGGCGCGTCGGGTCGCCGAGTGCACGGGCCTGGGTCTGTAGCGAGCTCATCGTGGCCTCACGTGGCGTCGGCTCGTCGGAACGTGACCCGCCAGTCGCCGCTCGGGAGCTCGACGGCGTCGTGGGCGAAGCCCTGGCCGCCGAGCACGCCCTCGAGGGGGACCGGCTCGAAGGGGGCGAGCACGACGAGGGGCTGGTTCGGATCGAGGGTGTCCACGGCATCCATGATCGTCTGGAACGGCTCGCCGCCGCTCTCGATGATCGGGCGGGCGTCGACCACCTTCGCGACGCTCGTGATCTCGATCGTCCACTGCTCGGGACCGTCCTCGAGGGTCGACCAGTCGAACTGGCCGGGCCGGGTCGCCTCGAGCTGGTAGCGCAACGGCACGGGGTCGTGGTCGTTCACGAGGCGGATCGACTGGCCCTGGGTGAGCTCGTCGAGGGTCTGGAAGATGAGCGGGTGGCGGTCGCGCGGGGGGATGGTGCGGACGTCGATGTCGGTCATCGTGGAGGCTCCGATCGTCGGGACGTAGGTCCCTTGCACACGGGTGGGGGAGGGACTTCTATTGTTCTAGCAAAGGACGAAAAAATAGGGAAGGGTCCAAATGCTCTCCGTCACCCCGCCTGGCGCCACTGCGGTGGTTCCCCCTGCATCGGTTCCCCTCGTGTCCTTCGCCGCGGCCGGTGTCGGCCTCACGGGCTTCGGTGCCGCGGTCGCCCTCGCCGCGCCGAGGGTGGTCGCCGCCCCCACCGCCCAGGGCGTGGTCGGGGCCGTCCACGTCGGGGTCCTCGCCTTCCTCACCGTCTCGGTCCTCGGCGCGCTCCACCAGTTCGGACCCGTCGTCGGCAGGCGCCCCCTCCGCTCGGTCGCTGTCGGCCGGCTCAGCGGGGTGCTGATGATCCTCGCGGCCTGGATGCTGCCGAGCGGCTTCGCCCACGGCCCCGAGAACCTCATCGTCGCCGGCGGGCTCACCGGGCTCGCCGCGGTCGTCCTCGCCGCGTGGAACCTCAGCGCCCCGCTCTCCTCCCGCGACGGCGGTGTGCCGGTCATGGGGCTGCGGCTCTCGGTGGCGTACCTCCTCCTCACCGTCTGCTTCGGTGTCGTCTACGCGATCGACCGCCAGACCGGCTGGTTCGCGCTCCTGCCGAACCGGGTGCTCGCCCACGCCCACCTCGGGCTCGTCGGCTGGCTCGGCATCACCTACATGGCCGTCGCCGAGAAGCTCTGGCCGATGTTCCTCCTCTCGCACCGTCCGCGGAGCCGGTCGGGTGCGGTCGCAGTGGGGGCCACCGCGATCGGTGCCCTGCCCCTCGCCCTCGGCCTCCTCGTCGGCGCGAAGCCCGTCGCGATCCTCGGCGGCATCGCCGTCGCCGTCGGTGTCGTCGGGCACCTCACGTCCCTCGCGAGCACCATCCGCCACCGGCGCCGTCCGCTCGAGCTGCTCCACGGCTACGTCGTCGTCTCCGCCGGGTTCCTCGTCCTCGGCGTCGTCCTCGGGGCCGTCGGCGGGCTCGCCGATGTCACGCCAGTCGTCCGCATGCGGATCGTCGCCGCCGAGGTCGCCGCGCTGCTCGGGTGGGTGAGCCTCGCCGTCGTCGGCCACGCCCACAAGATCGTCCCCTTCATCAGCTACACGGCGATCCGGGCCCGGGGCGTGCGCACCAACCGCGCGGGCGGGCCGTTGCTCTTCGCCGACCTGTATCGGGTGCTGGTCGCGCGCATGACCCTGCTCGCCGGGGCGTCGGGGTTCGCGCTCGTGATCGTCGGCATCCTCGCCGCCACCGAGGTGCCGGTCGTGACCGGTGCGTGGCTCGTCGCCCTCGCCGGCGCCCTCGTCACCTGGAACCTCGCCGCCGGTGCCTACGAGCGGTGGCAGGTCGCCCGCCGGGCCACCGAGGCAGCGGCCGGCGCGCCGGGTCCCCAGATCCCCGTGCGCATCCCGCCCGCGTCCGATCCCGTCCCCACCGAGCCGAACCCGACCCAGGAGGCCGTCCGATGACCGCCGTCGCCGACCCGCGCCGCGCCAGCCGACCCGACACCCCCGAGGCCCGTGCGTGGCGCGCGTTGCGCACCGTGCTCGACCCCGAGCTCGCGCTCGACGTGGTCTCGCTCGGGCTGATCTACGACCTGCGGGTCGACGAATCGGGCAACGTGGAGGTCGACATGACCCTCACCACCCCGGGTTGTCCCGTGTCGGAGCTGCTGCCCTCAGAGGCCCACGCCGCGATCGCGGCCGAGCTGGCCGACGCCGAGGTCACCGTGAACGTGGTGTGGGACCCGCCCTGGACGCCCGAGCGGCTCTCCGAGGAGGCGAAGGCCGACCTCGGGTTCGGATGACCGCCACCCGGGCCGCACCGGGCCGGGCGGCCATCGCCCAGCGCGACGCGTGGCGCACGCTGCGGCTCGTCGGCGGGTTCCTCGTCGCCGCGCTGGTGGTCGGCGTGCGCGGCGGACGCCCCACCATCTGGGCGGCGCTGCATCTCCTCCTCGTCGGCGGCATCCTCGGGGCGATCTCGGCGGCGGCCCAGCTCTTCGCGGTCACCTGGTCGTCGTCGCCCGCCCCGCCCCGTCCGCTCGTCGCCCTCCAGCGCTGGCTGCTCGCCGTCGGCGCGGTCGTCCTCGTCGTCGGACGCCACCGGGGGTGGCCCGAGGCGCTCACCGCGGCCGGCGGCACCGCGGTGGTTGCCGCCCTCGCGTTGCTCGGGTGGATCCTCGTGTGGATCCGGCAGCGGGGGATCACCGACCGGTTCGTCCCCGCCATCGACACCTATCTCCTCGCGCTGGCGGTCGGCCTCGTCGGCACCGGGACGGGCGTCGCCATGGTCACTGGCGGGCTCGCCACCGCGAGCGCGGCGCGCGACGCCCACATCACCCTCAACCTCTTCGGGCTCGTCGGCCTCGTCGTCGCCGGCACGCTGCCCACCTTCGTCGCCACCCAGGTGCGGGCGAAGGTGTCGCCCCGGGCCACCCCCGCACGGGTGCGGCTCACCGCGGCCGCGATGGGCGGCGCGGTCCTCCTCGCCTCCCTCGGACTGCTGCTCGAGGTCGGCGCGCTCGCGGCGCTCGGGTTCGCCGGCTTCGCGGTGGTCGCCGCCTCCACGTTCTCCATCCTGCCCAGGCTCGGTCCCAAGCAGCGCTCGTGGGCCGGCCCCCGCCTCGCCCAGCTGCTCGCGGCGCTCGCGTGGTGGGTGGTCGCCGCGGCGTGGGCCGCCCTCTGGTCCCTCGACGTCGTCGTCGCCGACCGCCTCTGGCTGCTGCTCGGTGTCGGCGTGTACGCCCAGCTGGTCGTCGCGTCGCTCGCGTACCTCGGGCCGATCATCCGAGGCCGCGACCACGAGGCCCAGCCCCGGGCGTTCCGCATCACCCGCTCGTGGCTCTCGCTCGTCGCCGGCAACGCCACGGCGCTCGCCATCGTCGTCGGCTGGTGGCCCGCCATCGCCGCGGCGGCGGTGGTGTGGGGCCTCGACGTCGCCGTGCGGGCGGCGGTGCTCGTCGCCCGGGTGCGACCCTCGCCACTACCGTCGGGTGGGTGAGGATCGTCGCGGGCACCGCACGAGGTCGGCGCATCGAGGCGCCCCCCGGACGCGACACCCGGCCCACCACCGACCGGGTGCGCGAGGCGCTCTTCAACGCCCTCGGCTCGCTCGGCGCGGTCGACGGCGCGACCGTCGTCGACCTCTTCGCCGGCAGCGGGGCGCTCGGCCTCGAGGCGCTGTCGCGTGGGGCGGCGCACGCCACCTTCGTCGAGCGCGACCGGCGCACCGCGGCACTCGTCGGCCGCAACGTCGACGCGCTCGGGATGAGCGACCGGGCCACCCTCGTCACCGGCGACGCCCTCGACTGGCTCCACACCGCGCCCCCCGTCGACCTCCTCCTCTGCGATCCGCCCTACGGGTTCGACGACTGGGACACCCTGCTCGCCGCGAGCCCGGCGCCGCTCGTCGTCGCCGAATCCGACCGCGAGATCGCGGTGCCCGAGGGCTGGGAGTTGGTCAGGAGCAAGCGGTACGGGACTACCGTGGTGACGATCCTGGCGCGGTCGACGTCGGCCTCGCCCCCGACCACAGAACCCACGGAGTAGCCCCAGTGGCCGTCGTTCTCTATCCCGGCTCGTTCGATCCCGTGCACAACGGGCACCTGGAGATCGTCGAGACGGCCTCTCGGCTCTTCGACGAAGTGGTGGTCGCCGCCATGCGCAACCCGCAGAAGGGCGAGCCGCTCTTCACCCTCGAAGAGCGCGAGGAGATGATCACCGAGGTGTTCGCCCACCTCGACAACGTGCGGGTCACCATGTTCTCGAGCCTCGTCGTCGACCTCGCCCGAGACGTCGGCGCCGACTTCATCGTGAAGGGCCTGCGGGCCGTGTCCGACTTCGAGAGCGAGCTGCAGATGGCCCAGATGAACCACGCCATCTCCGGGGTCGACACCGTGTTCATCCCGTCGGCCTCCGAGCACTCGTTCCTCGCCAGCCGCCTCATCCGCGAGATCGCCCGCTTCGGCGGCGACATCACCTCGATGGTGCCGCCGGCGGTCGTGAAGCGGATGGAAGGGAAGTGGACCGAGGAATGAGCGACCGCCCGCCCGACCTCGACCCGATCCCCGACCTTCCCGCCGGCCACCAGCAGATGGAGGCCGAGACGATGCTGCGGCGCGTCGTCGACATGATCGCCTCGGCCCGTCCCATGCCGCTCTCCACCTCGGTGATGGTGAACAAGGACGAGCTGCTCGAACTGCTGAACGACGCCATCGACCGCCTGCCCGAGGAGCTGCGCGCCGCGCGGTGGCTCCTCAAAGAGCGCGCCGACTTCCTCGCCCAGGCCCGCCGCGAAGGCGAGGAGATCCTCGAACAGGCCCGCGCCCGCGCCGGCGCCATGGTGCAGCGCACCGAGGTGGTGAAGGCCGCCGAGGCCCGCGCCCGGCAGGTCATCGACAAGGCCGAGGCCGACGCCCGGGCGATGCGCCACGAGGTCGAGGACTTCTGCGACCAGCGTCTCGCGAGCTTCGAGATCATCCTCGAGCGCACCGCCCGCACCGTCGCCGAAGGGCGCGCCAAGCTGCAGGGCACCGCGCAGCTCGGCGGCCCGGGACTCAGCGACGAACCGGAACCCGAGGCGCCCGAGGGCGGTGAGCGGCCGCCGGCACCGTTCTTCGACCAGGACGACTCGTGAGCCCACGGAGCGATCTCCGGCTCGGCGTCGGCGACCTGCTCCAACGGCCCGGCACCCGCCGCGAGATCCAGCGCGAGGTCACCATCTCGAGCGAGCTGCGCGTCACCGGGTCGGCGGTCCCCGCCGGCTCGGTCGCCGAGCTCGACCTCGTCGTCGAGTCCACCGCCGACCCCGGCACCCTCACCGTCACCGGTCGGGTCCGGGCAGCGTGGGAGGGGGAGTGCCGGCGCTGCCTCACCACCATCTCCGGCGAGCTCGACGCCGAGGTGCACGAGCTGTTCGCCCGCCGACCGATCGACGAGGAGATCTGGCCGATCGAGGGGGAGGAGATCGACCTCGCCGAGGTCGCCCGCGAAGCGCTCCTCCTCGCCCTCCCGCTCGCCCCGCTCTGCCGCGACGACTGCACCGGCCCGGCGCCCGATGCGTTCCCCACCGGCACCGACCTCCCCGCGCCCGACGCCGAGGACGGCGAACCGCCCGTCGACCCCCGCTGGGCCGCCCTCGACGAGCTCCGCTTCGACGACGACACCTGAGAGGGGGCTGTCGGGCGGGGTGCCCACCAGCGTGTCGGCGCCGGTGATCGCCCGCCGCTTCGACGCGACCACCCGCCGGCCGCTATCCTCTACCCCTCGCGCCCGGCCCCTGTCGCCGCGGCCACGTTCGATTCCCGGGAGCACGTTCCCGCCGCCGCCAGAGGAACCACGATGGCTGTCCCCAAGAAGAAGACCTCGAAGGCCAAGAGTCGCAGTCGCCGGGCCTCCGCCTGGAAGCTCGGCACCCCGTCGCGCAGCGTCTGCCCGCGCTGCGGTGCGGCCAAGCTGCCCCACGTCGTCTGCGGCGCCTGCGGTTGGTACAAGGGCCGCCAGGCCATCGACGTCGACTAGTCACCGCTCGTGCTGCCCATCGCAGTCGACGCCATGGGCGGCGACCGCGCGCCGGACGAGATCGTCGCCGGGGCGCGCCAGGCCCATGAGGAGTTCGGCATCCCCGTCGTGCTGGTCGGCCGGCCCGACGACATCACCGACCCCGGGCCCCTCGAGGTGGTCGGCGCGTCCGAGGTCATCCCGATGGATGCCGACCCGGGCAGCAGCGTCCGGCGGATGAAGGACTCCTCCCTCGTGCGTGCCGCCGAGCTGGTGCGCGACGGGAAGGCGTCGGCCATGGTGAGCGCCGGCAACACCGGGGCCACGATGGCCAGCGCCCTGCTCCGCATGGGCCGCATCAAGGGTGTGGCCCGCCCGGCCATCGCCACCCCGATCCCCGATCCCGTCGGCCAGCCGTGCGTGCTGCTCGACGCCGGTGCCAACTCCGACTGCCAGCCCGAGTGGCTCGTGCAGTTCGCGCAGATGGGTGCCATCTACTCCCGCGACCGCTACGGCGTCGAGCGGCCGAAGGTCGGGCTGCTCTCCATCGGTGAGGAGTCCACGAAGGGCAACTCCCTGGTGAAGGAGACCCACGCCCTCCTCGCCGACCCCGCCTGGGCCGAGGCCGTGGGCGCCGAGTTCATCGGCAACATCGAGGGTCGCGACCTCATGGCCTCGGTGGCCGACGTGTGCGTCACCGACGGCTTCACCGGCAACGTCACCCTCAAGTCGCTCGAGGGCGGCATGCGCTCGCTCATCGGCGCCCTGCTCGGCGTGTTCGACTCCACCGACGAGGCCCGCGAGGCCGCCGCCACGCTGCTCCCGGCCCTCGAGCCCCTCTACCGCCAGCTCGACCCGGAGAACACCGGTGGGGCGCTGCTCCTCGGCGTCGACGGCGTGTGCATCATCAGCCACGGCTCCTCGTCGGCCACCGCCATCCGCAACGCCGTGCGCACCGGAGCCGAGATGGTCGAATCCGGGCTCGTCGAGTCGATCCGCACCGCCGTCGCCCGGTCCTGAACGACCCGCCGCGGCCCGCCACAGCCCCTCTCCCGGCTGGGATCACAATTTCACGAGCTCTCATCGGCTAGCATCCCCGGCGAACCGCCCGCCATCGAGCCCGCCGGAGAGTCCGAGTTGCCTGCTGAGACCCACGTCGAACACAGCCCCCTCGGCCGTGACGAGATCTTCGAGCTGATCCGCGATCGCCTCGCCGACATCCTCGAGATCGACCCGTCCACCATCTCCGAGGGGCAGTCGTTCGCCGACGACCTGGAGGCCGACTCGCTCGCCCTCATCGAGCTCGTCGAAGCCCTCGAGGAGGAGCTCGCCGAGCGCACGGTGGGGTTCCGCATCGACGACGAAGACCTCGAAGACCTGAAGACGGTGCGCGACGCCGTCGACTACATCCACTCCCGGGTGGGATAGCCGCTGCGACCCGACCACGACCTCCACTGGTTGTACGACCGGCTCGGCCACCGGTTCTCCGACGACGCTCTCGCCACGCTGGCGCTCACGCACCGCAGCTGGTGCGCCGAGAACCCCGGCACCGACTCCAACGAGCGCCTCGAGTTCCTCGGCGACGCCGTCCTCGGCCTGGCGGTCACCGAGTTCCTCTTCGAACGTCACCCCGACCGACCCGAGGGCGAGTTGGCACCGATGCGCGCCGCGGTGGTCAACGGTGCCTCCCTCGCCCGCGCCGCCCGGTCGATCGACCTCGGCCGGGCCCTGCGCCTCGGCAAGGGCGAAGAGCGCGCCGGCGGCCGCGACAAGCCCTCGATCCTCGCCGACGCCATCGAGGCGGTGTTCGGCGCGGTCTACCTCGACGGCGGCTACGACGCCGCACGCGAGGTCGTGATCCGCGTGCTCGGTCGCCACATCCTCTCGCCCGAGCTCATCGAGGGCTCCGGCGACTTCAAGACCCGCCTCCAGGAACTGGTGGCGGCACGGCATCCTGGCCACAGCCCCGAGTACCTCGTCGAGGGCTCGGGCCCCGATCACGCGAAGCAGTTCCGGGCCGAGGTGCGCCTCCTCGGACGCGTGTGGGGTGAGGGCCGGGGCAGGAGCAAGAAAGAGGCGGAGCAGGCTGCCGCCGGGGCGGCATACGCGGCGCTCGCCGACGAGGCCGACACCACGACGACACCGACGAGCGGAGGGGGAGCGAGCACCGATGCGTGAGCTGCCAGAGGTCGAGACGATCCGGCGTGAGCTCGACAAGGAGGTGTCGGGCAAGCGGATCAAGACCGTCGACGTCCACACCACCATGTCGGCCCTTCCCGGGCACCCGAACAAGAAGAACTTCACGAGCCGCCTCGAGGGCACGAAGGTGAAGAACGTCGCCCGGCGCGGCCTCGTCATCCTCGTCAACCTCGACTCCTCCGACACCCTCGTGTTCGACCCGGGCACGGGCGGCTGGGCGCAGAAGGTCGCGGCGAAGGACGAGATCGCCAAGCCCACCCTCGTGTCGATCACCTTCACCCAGGGCGGCCAGCTGCGGCTCCTCGACGCGAGCGGCACCGCCACCCTCTCGGTGCTCCCCACCGACGACCTCGACACCGAGCTCCCCGAGCTCGCCACCCTCGGACTCGACCCGGTCGAGACCCCGGTGAGCTGGACCCTCTTCGCCGAGATGCTGCGCGGCCAGAAGACGAAGCTGAAGAACTTCCTCCTCGACCAGACGATCATCGTCGGCCTCGGCGACCTCTACGCCGACGAGATCCTCTTCGCCGCGGGGCTCCGCCCCGACCGCGAGGCGGGCTCGCTCACCACCCAGGAGATCCGCCGCCTCTACCGCTCGCTCGTCGAGACCCTCCACGACGCCATCAAGTACCGCGGCACCAGCCTCGAGGGCGACGACTTCGTCGACCTCGCCGGCAAGCCGGGCGAGTACCAGCACCACATCAAGGTCTACGGCCTCGAGAAGGAGGCCTGCCGGCGCTGCCGCGTGCCCATCGTGAAGCTGCGCAGCGGCGGCGTCACCACCTTCCTCTGCGAGCAGTGCCAGGTCTGACCACGGGTCGCCCAGACGCCACCCCGCGGACCGCTAGCCTCGCGCGCGACATCCACCGCGCCACCCATCCGGTGGCACCCGGCCCGGAGCCCGAGTGTTTCTCAAGAACCTGACCCTGAAGGGCTTCAAGTCCTTCGCCGACAGCACGTCCCTCGACCTTGAACCGGGCATCACGGTCGTGGTGGGACCGAACGGGAGCGGCAAGTCCAACGTCGTCGACGCCATCGCGTGGGTGCTCGGCGCCCAGGCACCGAGCGCCGTGCGCTCCCAGAAGATGGACGACGTGATCTTCGCCGGCACCACCAAGCGCTCGGCGCTCGGCCGCGCCGAGGTGTCGCTCACCATCGACAACAGCGGGGGCGTCCTCCCCATCGACTTCACCGAGGTCACCCTCACCCGCATCCTCTTCCGCACCGGCGAGAGCGAGTACGCGATCAACGGCGTGCCCTGCCGGCTCCTCGACATCCAGGAGCTGCTCTCCGACAGCGGCGTGGGCCGCCAGCAACACGTCATCGTCTCCCAGGGCCAGATCGACGCGGTGCTCAACGCCCGGCCCGAAGACCGGCGCTTCATCATCGAAGAGGCCGCCGGGGTCCTGAAGTTCCGCCGGCGCAAGGAGAAGGCCGAGCGTCGGCTCCAGGCCACCGAGGGCAACCTCATGCGCATCCAGGACCTCCTCCGCGAGGTGCGCCGCCAGCTCCGGCCCCTCGAGCGCCAGGCCGACGCCGCCCGCCGCCACGGCGACGTCGTCGCCGAGCTCAACGCCCTGCGCATCCACCTCGCCGGCCGCGAGCTCGCCAGCCTGCGCGCCAAGCTCGACGCCGACGCCCGCACCCGCGCCGAGCTCGCCGAGGCCGAGCGCGACCACCGCGACACCCTCGCCCGACTCGACACCGAGGTGATGGCCGCCGAGGCCCGACTCACCGCCGCCGGCGGCGACGACCTCGGCGACGACCTCGTGCGGTTCGAGTCGCTCCGCGAGCGGGCGAAGGGCCTCCACGCCGTGCTCGTCGAACGCACCCGCAGCATCGAGCGCGAGCGGTCCTCGATGGTCGACCGCACCGTCATCGACAACCTCGAGGCCGAGGCCGGCCGGCTCGACACCGAGCTCCAGGCCGTCGAAGAGGCCGCCGCGGCCCTCGCCCCCGAGCTCCAGGCCCTCGCCGAGCAGGAGGCCCGACTCGCCGCCGACCGCCAGCGTTTCGACGCCGACTGGGGCGACGGCGTCGCGCCGCCGTCCGGGCGCGCCGCCGAGGTGCGTGGAGAGCTCGCCGCACTCACCGCCGCCATCGAGCGGGGCGAGAACGAGCTGGCGAAGATCGACCACACCCTCGCCGACCTCGCCGGACGCGCCGAACGGCTCGACCGCGAGGCCGCCGAGCTCCGCGACCAGCTCGCGCGGGCGGCCGCCGCCGAAGAGCCCATCGTCGCCCGCCTCGACGACGCCGAGCGCGCCCGTGTCGCCGCCGACGAGCGTGTCGCCGCGCTCACCGCGGCGCGCGCCGAGGCCGACGGCGAGCGCCGCCGCTGGAGCGCACGCGCCGAGGCGCTCGCCCTCGCGCTCGACGAGGCCCGCACCCGTGCCGGTGCCGAACGCCTGAGCGGCATCGACGGCGTGGTCGGCACGCTGCTCGACGTCGTCGAGGTCGACCCCGGCTGGGAGCCGGCCTTCGAGGCCGCCATCGGCGACGCGCTCACCGCGGTGGTGGTCGCCGATGTCGACACCGGCCGCCGGGCCCTCGACGCCCTCCACCAGGGTCAAGCCCGCGGCGCGGTCATCGCACTCGGTGCCGCCGCCCGCACCGGCCCCGCGGCCCCCATCGAGGTCGGACGCCCGCTCCGCGGCCACGTCCGCTCGGCCAACCCCGACGTCGAGACCCTCCTCGACCACCTCCTCGGCCGTGCCGTCGTGGTCGACGGGGGCTGGCGCGAGGCCGTCGACATCGCCATCGGCCATCCCGGGGCCGTCGTCGTCACCCGCGACGGCGACCGGTTCAGCGCCAGCGGGTGGCGCATCGGCATGGCCGGCAGCGGTGCCACCCGGGCCGCGCTCGACGAGGCCGTCGCCAGCGCCGAGGCCGCTGCCACCCACCTCGCCGAGCTCGACGACCAGCTCGCGTCCGCCGAGGCCGAACTGGCCCGCGCCCGCGACGAGGAGCAGGCGGTGGCCAAGGAGCTCGACGCCAACGACGCCGCGGTCAGCGCCGCGAGCGACGGACTCCAACGGGTCGAGACCGAGCGCCGCGAGGTGCTCACGCGCTCCGAGGCGCTCACCAGCCGTCGCGCCGATCAGCAGACCCGCCTCGACCGCGAGCTCGAACGCCGCGACGAGCTCGCCACCATCCTTCCGGTGCTCGAGGACGAGGAGGCGCAGCGGGTCGAACAGGGCAAGGCGCTCGCCGAGGCCCGCAACCGCCTCGAGCAGCGCACCGCGGCCCTCGCCACCTCCCGCCGCGAGCTCGAGGTGCGGGCCGCCCAGATCGACCAGCGGCGCACCGTGCTCACCCAACGTCGGGCCGAGATCCTCGAGCGGCTCGAGCGCGACGCCCGCGAGCGCTCCGAGGCCAGCGCCCGGCGCAGCGAGGTCGAACGCCGCGCCACCGCCACCGTGCGCCTCACCGAGGTGGTCGCCGAGCGCCTCCAGGTCATCGAGACCGCGCTCGCCGAGCTGCACGAGCAGCGTCGCGCCCAGTCCGACGCGGTCCGCGCGGTCGCTGCTGAGCTCGACACGGCCCGCCGCGCCCGCTCCGACACCGAGAAGGCACTCGAGGAGACCCGCGAGCGCATCGCCCGCATCGAGCTCGCCGACGCCGAGACCCGGGTCCGCATCGAGACCTCGGTCGAGACCCTCCGCCGCGACCTCGACGTCGACCCCGACACCGCCATCGCCGCCGAGTGCCCGCCGCTGCCCGACGGGGTCACCGCGGTGGCCCGCGCCCGCGACCTCGAGCGCGAGCTGCGGATGATGGGGCCGATCAACCCCCTCGCCCTCGAGGAGTACGAGGCCCTCCAGGAGCGCCACGGCTTCCTCGAGGCCCAGCTCGACGACGTGAAGTCCACCCGGCGCGACCTCGCCAAGGTCATCCGGGCGATCGACAACGAGATCGTCGAGGTGTTCGCCGCCGCCTACGCCGACGTGTCGGCCAACTTCGCCCAGCTCTTCGAGACCCTCTTCCCGGGCGGCACCGGACGCCTCCGCCTCACCGACCCCGACGACATGCTCACCACCGGCATCGAGGTCGAGGCCAAGCCGTCGGGGAAGAACGTGAAGAAGCTCTCGCTGCTCTCCGGTGGCGAGCGGTCGCTCACCGCCCTCGCCTTCCTCTTCGCGGTGTTCCGCAGCCGGCCGAGCCCGTTCTACGTGATGGACGAGGTCGAGGCCGCCCTCGACGACGTGAACCTCCACCGCTTCCTCGACCTGATCCACGAGTTCCGGTCCGAGGCCCAGCTGCTCATCGTCAGCCACCAGAAGCGCACGATGGAGGCCGCCGACTGCCTCTACGGCGTCACGATGCAGCCCGGCGGCTCGTCGCGGGTGGTGTCGGAGAAGGTCACCGCCGGATCCTGACCACCGGCGCGGGCGCGACCGACGGTCCGCGGGCCGCCGGTAGCCTGCGAGCCAGGAGGCCTCGTGACCAGTCCCGACGACACCACGCCGAACGAGCTCGACACGAATCCCGCGGTCGACCCACCGGTCGAGCCGCCGGTCGAGCCCTTCCTGCCGCCCCCGTCGCCGCCCACGTTCCCGCCGCCCCCGTCGGCGGGCGTACCGCCCTCCTCGCCGAGCTTCCCGCCGTCCTCGCCGAGCTTCCCGCCCCCGCCGCCGCCGTTCCCCCCGCCCGCCCCGCCCTACGCCGCGCCGCTGCCCCCGCGCGAGCCCGTCGGCCCGCCCCCGGCGCCGCCGCCCAGGGTCGTCGAACCGCCGTTCGTGCCCCAGTCGTCGGCCGCGCCCGGCTCCACCGGCCCGGACGAGCCGTCGTCGCCGGATGTCCCGGTCGTCGTGCGCACGCCGCGCTGGGTGTTCCCTGTCGTCGTGCTCGCGTGCGTCGCCCTGTTCGTCGGGGGCGCGCTCGCCGGATGGGCCATCGCGAGCCGCGACGACGATCGGTCCGACACCGGCGCCACTCCGGTCACCCAGGTGAACACTGGCGGAGACGGGGGAGCGGCACCCGTCCCGAGCGGGGTCGACGAACCGGTGGCGGCGGTCGCCCGGGCGGTGGCCCCCTCGGTCGTCCAGATCGAGACGAACTTCGGGCTCGGGTCGGGCATCGTCCTCGACACCGACGGCCACATCCTCACCGCCGCCCACGTCGTCGAGTCGGCCATCGAGGTGCGCGTCCGGCTCCCCGACGGCACCGTCGTCGCTGCCGACATCGTCGGCACCAGCCCCGAGACCGACGTCGGTGTCGTGAAGATCGCCCCCCGCGACGACCTCCGCCCCGCCACCCTCGCGGTCGGCGAACCGGTGCAGGTCGGCCAGCTGGCGGTGGCCGTCGGCAGCCCCTTCGGGCTCCAACAGACCGTCACCTCGGGCATCGTCTCCGCCCTCGACCGGCCGGTCGAGACCGCCCCGACGTTCCGGGTCGGGATGATCCAGACCGACGCGTCGATCAATCCCGGCAACTCCGGTGGCGCGCTCGCCGACCGCCACGGTCGGGTCATCGGCATCAACGACGCGATCCGTACCCAGGGCGGCGGCAACGAGGGCGTCGGGTTCGCCATCCCCATCGAGCTGGCGGCCTCGGTCGCCGAGCGCCTCATCGCGGGCGAACCGATCCGGTCGGGGTTCCTCGGGGTGACGGCGCTCGACGCCGTCGAGGGTCGGCCCGGTGCGGTGGTGCGCGACGTGGCGCCCGACTCGCCCGCCGCCGCGGCCGGCATCCAGCCCGGCGACCTCATCGTGAGCGTCGACGGCCAGCCCGTGCGGGGCGTCACCCAGCTGCGTGCCCGCATCCTCGCCATCCAGCCCGGCACCGAGGTGGTCGTCGAGGTGGTGCGCGGCGACGAGACCCTCGCCTTCGACGTCGTCCTGGCCACCGCCACGCAGTGACCGGGCGGCGCCCCGGTCCGGCCTCAGTAGGCTCACGGGGTCATGCCTGAGTTCCTGATCGCCATCATCGTCGTCGCGCTCCTCGCCGCGACCGCCACCGCCGTCGTCGTCCGCCGTCGCCGCGGCCCCGAGCTCGAGCCGCCGCCGGGCCCGTCGATCCCGCGGGGTCGCGTCCCTGGCGTGGCCGAGCCCGATGTCGACGTCGCGGTCGACACCACCCGGGTCGACACCGATGTCGTCGTCCCCGACACGGTCCCCGACGATCTCCTCGTCGAGGAGGCGCCGGTCGAACCGCCCGTCGTCGAGGCGCCCCCACGCCTCCGCGACCGACTCGGCAAGGCCCGCTCGGCCTTCGCGGGCTACCTCGGCTCCGTGCTCGGCCGGTCGGGCATCGATACCGACACCTGGGACGACCTCGAGGAGGCGCTCATCCGCGCCGATGTCGGCGTCACCGCCACCATGGAGCTGCTCGACCATCTCCGCGAGCAGGTGAAGACCGAGAAGCTCGAGACCCCCGAGCAGCTCCTCGATGCCCTGAAGGTCGAGCTGAAGCGCCGGGTCGGCGCCTTCGACCGGTCCCTGAGCCGCGAGGCCGACGACGGCCGGGTGCCGGTGTGGCTCGTCGTCGGGGTGAACGGCGCCGGCAAGACGACCACCATCGGCAAGCTCGCGGCGCGCGAGGCCGGCGACGACCGCACGGTGCTCGTCGCCGCCGGCGACACGTTCCGTGCAGCCGCCGCCGAACAGCTCCTCACCTGGGCCGAGCGCACCGGCGCCGACTACGTGCGGGGCGCCGAGGGGGGCGACCCCAGCTCGGTCATCTTCGACGGCATCCAGCGTGCGGCGTCGAAGGGCCACGACCTCGTCCTCGCCGACACCGCCGGCCGCCTCCACACCAAGGTCAACCTCATGGAGGAGCTGTCGAAGGTCCGTCGCGTCGCCGACCGCGAACCCGGACAGGTCACCGAGGTGCTCCTCGTCATCGACGCCACCACCGGCCAGAACGGCCTCATGCAGGCCAAGCAGTTCGCCGAAGCCGCCCAGGTCACCGGCGTGGTGCTCACCAAGCTCGACGGGTCGGCACGGGGCGGCATCGTCGTGGCGATCCAGGCCGAGCTGGGTATTCCCGTCAAGCTGGTGGGCGTCGGCGAGACGGTCGCCGACCTCATCGACTTCGACCCCGACGAGTTCGTCGAGGGCCTCATGGCCACCGACTGACGATCGTCCGAAATCGACGACACGGGGTTTCCCTGGGTCGTCGCGCGTGCTAGTCCGTTGTCAGGTCTCGTCGAAGGAGCTTCTCCATGGGTCTCATCAAGTGGGTTCTCGCCCTGCCGTTCCGGCTCGTGGCGCTGGCCATCGTCCTGCCCGTCAAGATGGTGCTCGGCTCGCTGAAGCTCACCGCGAAGACCACGTTCATCACCACGCGGGCCGCGATGCGCAGCAGCCTCATCTCCTTCGCCGCCGGTCTCGGCCTCGGGTGGTTCCTGACCTCGACGCCCACCGGCCGTCAACTCGTCGACCAGGTGCGCGACCTCGTCCAGGGCGGGCCGAGCGGCCCCGTCGACGACGACCAGCTCACCGCCCAGGTGCGCACCGAGCTGGCCTCCAGCACCCGCACGTGGCACCTGCCCCAGCCCGAGGTCACCGTCAGCAGCGGCGTCGTCACCCTCACCGGCTCGGTGCCCCACGAGGTCGGCCGCGCCGATCTCGAGGCTGCCGCGAGCTCGGTGCGTGGGGTCACCGCCGTCGTCAACCAGGTCACCGTCGACGGCACCACCGACTCTGGCGACGCCGCCGGCGCGGTCGCCGCCACCGAGGCGTCGGCCTGACGCTCGACCACCACCCGCTCCCGGCCGGTGGCCGGGGTGGGCCGGCGTTCCGGTAGCATCGTCGGTCGCATGTTCGACGCACTCTCCGACCGTTTCGACGGCATCTTCAAGCGCCTCCGGGGCAAGGGTCGCCTCGGCGACGCCGACATCGACGAGGTCCTGCGCGAGATCCGCGTGGCGCTGCTCGAGGCCGACGTCAACATCACCGTCGCCCGCGGCCTCGTCGGTCGCATCCGCGAGCGCTGCACCGGCGAGGAGCTCTCCAAGAGCCTCACCCCTGCCCAGCAGGTGGTGAAGATCGTCCACGAGGAGCTCATCGAGACCCTCGGCGGCGAGACGATGAAGATCACCTTCGCGTCGAAGCCGCCCACCGTCGTCCTCATGGCCGGCCTGCAGGGCGCCGGCAAGACCACCGCCACCGCGAAGCTCGCCCGCTGGTTCAAGCAGCAGGGCCGCAACCCGCTGCTCGTCGGCGCCGACCTCCAGCGGCCCGCCGCGGTCGACCAGCTCCGCACCCTCGCCGGACAGATCGACGTCCCGGTCTTCTCCGAGCCCACCGATCCGGTCGAGGTCGCCGAGAAGGGTGTCGCCGAAGCCTCCCGCCTCGGCCGCGACGTCGTCATCATCGACACCGCCGGTCGCCTCGCCATCGACGCCGAGCTGATGGATCAGGTGCGGCGCATCTCCGAGGCCACCTCGCCGCACTACACGTTCCTCGTCATCGACGCGATGACCGGTCAGGACGCGGTCACCGTCGCCGAGTCGTTCCACCAGACCCTCGAGCTCGACGGCGTCATCCTCTCCAAGCTCGACTCCGACGCCCGCGGCGGTGCCGCCCTCTCGGTCAAGGAGGTCGTCGGCCGGCCCATCGCGTTCGCCTCCACCGGCGAGAAGCTCGCCGACTTCGACCAGTTCCACCCCGACCGCCTCGCCGGCCGCATCCTCGGCATGGGCGACATGCTCACCCTCATCGAGAAGGCCGAGGAGGCCTACGAGAAGGAGGAGGCCGAGAAGGCGGCGGCCAAGCTGCTCGAGGGCCAGTTCACCCTCGACGACTTCCTCGAGCAGATGCAGCAGCTGAAGAAGATGGGCCCGCTGCAGAACCTCATGGGCATGCTCCCCGGCATGCCGAAGGAGCTGAAGGACGCCGAGATCGACGATCGCGAGATCGCCAGGGTCGAGGCCATCATCAAGTCGATGACCCCGGCCGAGCGGGCGGCTCCCGAGATCATCGACGGCTCCCGCCGCACCCGCATCGCCAACGGCTCGGGCACCAACCCCAACCAGGTCGCCCAGCTCATCAAGCAGTTCAAGGAGGTGCAGTCGCTCATGAAGCGCATGGGCGGCGGCCTCGTGCCCGGCCGTGCCCGCAAGGGTGGCGGCAAGAAGGGACGCAAGGGCAAGAAGGGCGGGCGGGTCACCCCGAAGGGTCCGGTGCAGCCGCGCTTCGACCCCGACGACCCGCTCGGCATCGAGGCACTCCAGAACGAGCTCCAGCTGCCCGGGCGTGGCCCCAAGTTGAACTGACCGGCCGATCTGGCCAAGACTGTCCAGTCGCCCCTGGGCGCCAGCGGGCAGTCGATCCCCACCACCGACACCAGGAAGAAGAAGAACGTGGCCGTCAAGCTCCGCCTCATGCGGATGGGCAAGAAGAAGCAGCCGACCTACCGCGTCGTCGCCGCCGATGCCCGCTCGCCCCGCGACGGGCGCTTCATCGAGATCGTCGGCACCTACGAGCCCCGCCGCGAGCCCTCGGTGATCAAGATCGACAACGAGAAGGCGGTGAAGTGGCTCCGCAACGGGGCCCAGCCCACCGAGACCGTCGAGAAGCTCCTCAAGGCCTCCGGCGCCTGGGACTGGTTCAAGACCGGCAAGGCGCCCGAGGGTGCCGAGGCCGCGCCGGAGCCGGCCGAGGCCGAGTCCTCGTCGTGAGCGACGCCGACGAGCACGTCGAGCTCGACGATCTCGACGACGACGAGACCGCCGACGCCGCCGACCCGAACCGCAAGCCGGCGGCCACCGCCTCGGCGGTGCTCGAGTACCTCGTCCGGTCCGTCGTCGACGACCCCGACGGCGTGCGTATCGAGGTGAACGACGACCACCTCGACAAGGTGCGCCTCGACGTGCACGTCGCCCCCGGCGACATGGGTCGGGTCATCGGCCGGCGTGGCCGGGTGGCCAACGCGATCCGCACGGTGGTGCGCGCCGCCGCGGTGCGCGACGACGTCGACGTCGACGTCGAGTTCGTCGACTGATCCCACGGTGGACCGCCGACTCGAGGTCGGGAGGATCACCCGTTCCCACGGCCTGAAGGGCGAGGTCGTGATCGCGCTCGGCACCAACCGCCTCGAGCGCATCGAACCCGGCGCGGTGCTCTACGCCGCCGAGCGCACGCTCGTGGTCGTCGCATCGAAGCCGTTCCAGGACAAGTGGATCGTCAGTCTCGAGGGCGTGGGGTCGCGCGAGGAGGCCGACGAGCTGCGCGGCGTCACCCTCACCGCCGACCCGCTCGACGACCCCGACGAGCTGTGGGTCCACGAGCTGATCGGGAGCACCGTCGTCGAGGTCGACGGCACCGAGCGCGGCGTCGTCGAGTCGGTGCTCGCCAACCCGGCGTCCGACGTGATGGTGCTCGACTCGGGCGCGCTCGTGCCCCTCACCTTCGTCGTCGACCACACCCCCGGCCGCGTCACCATCGACCCGCCCGCCGGCCTCTTCGACCTCTGATCCCCCCCCGCCCCGCTCCCTCTCGGGAATTGCGTGAAATCCCGGGCGAAATGCCCGCTGTATCACGCAGATGCGGACGTGTCCGGCGTAGGTCCCGGAATTGCGTGAAATCCCGGGCGAAATGCCCGCTGTATCACGCAGATGTGAGGGGGTGGCGAGTGGCGATGGCGGCCCTCACCGTGTCGGCGACGAACCGCGGGCGCTCGATGACGTCCTCGTAGGTGAACTCCCACACGGAGATGCCCCGGAGGAGCAGGCGGTTGCGGCGCTCGGCGTCGGCCTGGCGCTGCCGGCGGGTCGAGTGGGTGCGATGACCGGAGACCTCCACGACGACCGCGCCGTCGGCGAAGGCGAAGTCGAGGCGGAACGTCGACCCGTCGACGTCGATCACCACCTGCACCTCGGGCGTGGGGAGCCCGGCCGCGGCGAACAGACCCAGCGCGGCCCGCTCGAGCCAGCTCTCGGGACGGCCACCCTCGTCGTCGCCGAGGACCGCCGCGAGCCGGCCGACGCCCGAGGGACCCGGTCGCCAGAGCTCGAAGAGCGCGCGCCGGAGCTGGTCGAGCGACACGAGCCCGTCGCGCAGCGCCCCGTCGACCGCTGCCTCGAGGCGGCGGGGGCCGACCACCGCCCCGAGGTCGGCGAGGGTGCGCACGGGGCTGGTGGTGGGGATCCCCAGGACCGAGCAGCGATCTCGAGCGCGCAGGTCGAGCGCCTGGTGGACGACGGCGAGTCTCCGGTTGCCCGTCGCGGGACGCAGGACGAGTACGTGCGGCTTGCCCGAGGGTGTGCGGATGCTCTCGAAGCCGTGGAGCCAGGCAGCGGTGGTGTGGGAGGCGACGGCGGTGGGGCCGCTGGCCCAGACGGCGGCGAGCACCCGCTGCTCGGTCGAGGGTGGGCACCCGCCGATGCGTAGGACGGTGCGGCTCAGCCGTTCGAGGGAGCCCCGGCTGACCCGGGTCCGGAGCTGCTCGGGGGTGAGGCCGGCGCGGGTGACCTGGGTGAGGGTGACGAGGCCGTGCTGACGGGCGGCGAGAGCGCGGAGCTGGGAGTCGGGATCCATCGGCCCATGACAGCGCGGGGGTGTGACAGTTCCAGGTGACCGAGGTGGTCGGGCGTCCACGCCGGGTGCCACGCTGGTCGCCGCATGCGGATCGACGTGTTCACCATCTTCCCCGAGATGATCGAGTTCTTCGCCGCCCAGAGCCTGCTCGGGAAGGCACAACAGCGCGGACTGCTCGACGTGCGCGCCCACGACCTGCGCGCGGCGACCACCGACCCGCACCGCACCGTCGACGACGCCCCCTTCGGTGGGGGAGCGGGCATGGTCCTCATGCCCGAGCCCGTCTTCGCCGCGGTCGAGGCCGTCGACCCGCCCCGCCCGCTCCTCCTGCTCGGACCCGGCGGACGGCGCCTCGACCAGGCCTATGCCCGTGAGCTCGCCGCACTCGACGGCTTCTCGCTGCTCTGTGGCCGCTACGAGGACGTCGACCACCGCATCCGCGAGCACCTCGTCGACGGCGAGGTCTCGATCGGCGACTACGTGCTCGCCGGCGGCGAGGTGGCCTCGATGGTCATCCTCGAGGCCGTCGGGCGCCTGGTGCCCGGCGTGATGGGGAACCGGGCGTCGGAGGCCGAGGAGTCGTTCTCCGACGGGCTGCTCGAGTACCCGCAGTACACCCGACCGGCCGAGTTCAGGGGCTGGGCGGTCCCCGAGATCCTCCGCTCGGGCGACCACGCGAAGGTGGCCCGCTGGCGGCGGGCCCAGTCCCTCGCCCGCACCGCCCGCCTGCGTCCCGACCTCATCGAGGCCCGTGGCGGCATCTCCGCCGAGGAGCGACGCCTCCTCGCCGAGTTCGACCTGGACGTGCCCGCTTTGGACTCCGACGCCTGATCCTCTATCCTTCTGAGTCCGCCGAATCCAGGGTGAGCGCCCGAGAGCGCCCCCATGCCGCGCAGGAGCGCCCCCCATGCAACCCACCGATCTCGTCGACCAGAGCAGCCTCCGCGACGACATCCCCGACTTCGCACCCGGCGACACGCTGAAGGTGCACGTCCGTGTGGTCGAGGGCAACCGCGAGCGCATCCAGGTCTTCCAGGGCTACGTCCTCCGCCGGCAGGGCGGCGGCCTCCAGGAGACCTTCACCGTCCGCAAGGTGAGCTTCGGCGTCGGTGTCGAGCGCACGTTCCCCGTGCACTCGCCCATCATCTCCAAGATCGAGGTGGTCAGCCGCGGCGACGTGCGCCGGGCGAAGCTCTACTACCTGCGCGACCGCGTCGGGAAGGCCGCCAAGATCCGCGAGAAGCGCGAGTCCTGAGCTCCGGCGGGCGCCCGCCCGCCACTGTCGCACCTCCTCGGTACGGTCCTCGCATCGGCGAACGATGCGGAGGCCCTCGATGACACGTGGACGACAGGCCCTCGGTGCCCACGGCGAACGCCTGGCGGCCCGCTGGTACACCGAGCGCGGCTACGAGATCCTCGACCGCAACTGGCGGTGCGCGCAGGGCGAGCTCGACCTCGTCGTCGCCGACGGGCGTCGGGTCGTGTTCTGCGAGGTGAAAACTCGCACGAGCGCGGCGTTCGGCTCGCCGGCCGAGGCGGTCACCCACACCAAGCAGCGGCGACTGCGGCGCCTCGCCGCCGCGTGGATCGACCAGGCGCCCTCCCGACCCGCCCAGGTCCGCTTCGACGTCGCCGCCGTCATCGGCGGTTCGGTCGAGGTGATCGAGGGCGCGTTCTGACACCGCGCACACCGGCACGGCACGGTGGGCGACGGCGCGCTGTCAGCGGGTGCGCATGTCGTCGGGGAGGTGCTCCCGGTCGCCGAGACGCTCGAGGCTGAACGACCACGCACCGCCGATGCGGATCGGCTGGAGCACCGAGAACGACGCGTGGTACATCACGAACCGCTCCCACTCCCAGGGCAGCGGCTGGATGCCGAGCATGTGACCGATGAGGGTGGCGTTGGTGCCGGCGTGAGCGACGATGAGCACCCGGCGCGCCGGGTCGTCGACCTCCCACAGCGGCGAGTCCTCCTCATAGGGCGTGACGCCGACCTCGGCGAGGTGCGCCTCGAGCCCGGTGGTGACCCGCTCGTGGAACGCCCAGAAGCTCTCGCCGCCGGGCATGCCGTGCCACTGGTCCTCGAGGGGCCTCGCCCGCGCCCGCTGGAACGCCTCGTCGACCTCGGCCGAGGGCGTGCCGGTCCAGTCCGGCATGCGGATCTCCTCGAGCCACTCCTCGTAGACCGCCTCGGCCTCGATGGCGTGGAGGATCGGCTCCGCGGTCTCCCGCGCCCGGGTCATCGTCGAGACGAGCACGGTGTCGAACCGCTCACGGACGAACCGCTCGGCGAGGCGCTTGGCCTGCTCGCGGCCCCGATCGGTGAGGGAGGGGTTGTCGATGCTGAGGCCCTCCCGCGCCCATTCCGGTTCGGCGTGTCGGACCAGCACGAGCTCCATTCCGGCGAGCATAGGGCCCCACCGGCGGACGCCCGGAACCGGCTCAGCGGCGCCCGGTCCGGCGGCGGTGGCGGTTGTTCCAGCACCCGCGGTGCCAGTGGCGGCGGAGGTCCGGGGCGTCCCGCGGAACCGCCACCATGTGGCCGACACCGGGTGGGATGTCCTGGTTGCAGCCCGGGCACAGGTAGGTCTTGGTGGCCTGGTAGGGCTGGACGTACCGCAGCTCGATGTCGTCGTCGTCGGCCGAGGCGGTGGGGTCGAGCCCGCTCATCGGAGGCAGGTCACCCGAACGCGGCCCAGGCGAGCAGGAGGGCACAGACCACCAACCCGGCGACGACGAACGCGATGTCGGCGGTGCGCGAGCCGCGGCGGGGTCGGAACGGGTTCATGCCCATGGCCCCAGTATCGTGCCCCGGATGCGAGCGATGCAGGTCCCTGCCGTGCGCCGTGCGCGGCCCGCCCGAACCTCACGGTCGACGATGTGGGTGCCGGCCCTCGTCGTCGGCCTCACCCTCCTCGTCGGCGCCTGCGCGGGAGAGTCCGCTCCCGAGGTGCCCGAGGGTGCCGACGGCACGGCCGATCCCGTGCTCGTCGAGGGCCGGGAGATCTGGCAGGCCAACTGCACCCGCTGCCACGGCGGCGCCGGCGGGGGAGGGGCCGGCCCTTCGCTGAAGGGCCCCTGGACCCCCGACCGCTCGCCCGACCTCGACACGATGCTCGCCACGGTGCGAGAAGGACGCGGTGCCATGCCCCGCTTCGGGTCCTCGCTGAGCGACGAGGAGATCGAGTCGGTCGTCCGGTACGTCCGAGAGGTCCTCTAGAC
>CAZAVX010000034.1:0-26130 GCA_964488835.1 uncultured Iamiaceae bacterium
GTACCCAGGTGGTTCCGCCCGGCACCCGCTACTGAGCGACTCGCCGCCGAGCCCGCCCCTCCGGACGGTGCCGGGCCCCGGTCAGTCGGCGGCGCCGGCCACCTCGTCGAGTCGTCCGCCGCCCACCCGCAGATCACCCTCTCGACGGGTCACCCCCACCGCGTCGAGGTGAGCGAGCAGGGGGAGCACCCATTTCCGGGTGGTGCCTAGCGCATCGCGGATCTGAGCCACCGTCAGCCCCTCCGGGCTTCCCGCGAGCAGGCCTCGGATCACCGCCGCAGCGCTGGAGACCGCCCGTTGCGAGAACACGAGTCCCTCCACCGCGACGACGAGACCGGCACGTCGGAGGGCGGCCAGCTCCTGGGGAGCCACACCAGCCTCGCGCGGCGTGGGCGGGTCGAAGGGGTGCGCGTCGAGCAACCGGAGAAACGGGCTGTCGGGTACCTCCTCTGCTGTGTCGCACGAGCGTGCCGCCCCATTGGCGACGAGGCACCGTCCCTCGTCGACCAGCTGGTCGACGACAGCTCGCTCCCTTGCATCGAGCCAGTCGAGCGCCAGCCCCGCCGGGCCGGCTTCGGCGATGGACCGTTCCAGCTCGGCACGGCTCGCGGCGAGCACCTCCGGGTCGACGATCCAGGAGCCTACGGTCGGTCTCCGGCGTACACCGGTCAGGCGCTCGACCTGGTCGATGTCGACCCACCCGCGCTCAGCCACTACCCGGTCCACCGACCGTGACGGCGCAGCACGGCGCGGGGGCAGCACCGGGTCCACGTCGAGCGCGACACCACCGCCGACCACCTCCCCCCGGCCGCTCTCGGTGAGCACGAACCGGTCGCCGGGAAGCAAGGGCAGCCGATAGGGCAGGTGGATGCGCACCGGCGCTGACCGGCCGGGCTCGATCGCCGTTGCGCCTCCGAGCAGTTGGATGCGAACGGTCCACACTCCGGTTCCCCAGTGTGCGAGGAACGCCCCCCGACGCGTCACAGGATGGTCGAGACCCGGGTCGACATCGAGCTCCACGTCGACCCGGGTCGTGAGATGCCACTCGCCCTTGCGGACGACGACATCGCCGCGCGCCACGTGACGGTGGTGGATCTGCGCGAGGTTCACGGCGGTGCGCCACCCCGGCTCAGCGCGCGACACCTCCTCGCCGAGACACTCGAGCCCCCGAACCCTGGTGGGGTACACGCCCTTGGCGGAGACGACGACGACGGGTTCGCCCCGTTCGAGCGGCCCGTCGGCGAGCCCCCCGGTCACGACCGTGCCCACTCCCCTGAGCGCGAACGCTCGATCGACCCACAGTCGGGGTCGGCCACGGTCGTGCGATTCCCCTGTCCGTCGGAGGGTGCGTTCGAGGGCGGCCCGCAGTGCGTCGAGGCCGCTCCCGCTCACCCCGTCGCAGGCCACGACGGCCGCATCCTGGAAACCGGCGGCGCCGACCCGCTCGGTCGCCTCCTCGCAACGGGCCGCCACCTGCTCGGACCGGGCGAGGTCCGCCTTGGTGACCGCCACCACGAGTGACCCGACGCCGAGCGAGCGGAGGATCGAGACGTGCTCCACGGTCTGAGCCCGCCAGCCCTCCACGGCGTCGACCACGAGGAGGCCGACACTGGCGGACGACACACCTGCGATCATGTTCCGGAGGAAGTCGACGTGACCTGGGACGTCGACGAATGCCACTCGGCAGCCACTCGGGAGCGACGTCCACGCGAAGCCGAGATCGATCGTCATCCCACGCCTCTTCTCTTCGGCGAGGCGGTCGGGGTCGGAGCCGGTCAGTGCCCGTACGAGCGTCGATTTGCCGTGGTCGACGTGGCCGGCAGTGGCGACGACGTGCACGAGGGCCTACCGGAGCGAGCGCAGCGCGTCGATGAGCAGCGAGTCGTGTGACGGCTCGACGGTCCGGAGATCGAGATAGGTCACGCCGTCGCGGGTGCGGGCCACGATCGGCAGGCGCCCGCATTCCCGCAACGCCGACCGGTGATCACCGGGCACCACCAGCCCCCACGACTCCAACGCCTGCCCCGGCACCGAGCCACCTCCAACCGCCCCTTCCATCGCCCGGTCGCACACCGGATCACCGACCTCCTCGACGATCCGGCACGCGCGAGCGCGCAATTCGGCGACAGGGGTGTCGAGCATCCGCCAGAGTGGAAGCTCACCCGCCGTGCCGTCGAGATAGCGGAGCACGACGTCCTGGAGGAGATCGAGGACGTGGCCGCCGCAACGCAGGGGCCGGTACAGCGGATGTCGGGCGCAGCGAGTCACCAGGTCCGCGCGACCGACGATGATCCCCGCCTGAGGGCCGCCGAGCAGCTTGTCACCCGAGAACGTCACGAGGTCGGCGCCGTCGGCGAGCGTCTGTCGTACGCTCGGCTCCGCCCGGAGCCAGGCGGGGCGGCCGGTGGCGAGCCACGGCGTCGACGTATCGAGGAGCCCGGAACCCACGTCGACCACGAGCGGAACGCCGAGATCACGCAGCGACGATGTCGGCGCCGAACGGGTGAACCCGTCGATCCGGAAGTTCGACTGGTGCACCTTCAGTAGGAGTGAAGGGGTCGGCTGACCATGCTCGACGGCCCCGCGATAGTCGTCGGGATCGGTCCAGTTCGTCGTGCCGACCTCGACGAGCCGAGCACCAGACTGCTCGAGGATCTCGGGCAACCGGAACCCACCGCCGATCTGCACGAGCTCGCCCCTCGACACCACCACTCCGCTCCCGTCCGCCAGCGCCGCGAGCACGAGCATCAGCGCGGCGGCACCGTTGTTCACGACGAGCGCGGCCTCGGCCCCGGTTGCACGGGTAAGGAGCCAGGCGGCGTGATCCGATCGAGAGCCCCGCCCGCCCGAAGCGAGGTCGAGCTCGAGGTTCGAGTATCCGGCGTCCAGGTGGGCGGCGAGCGGTGCCCGCCCCAGGTTCGTGTGCAGAACCACCCCGGTCGCGTTGACCACCCGTCCGAGGAGGCGACGTTCGATCGCCTCGGCGTGCCTACCGACTTCGTCGGGTCGCCCGACAGCGATCGCGGCACGGGCGGCGTCGACGCGCAACGGCTGTGGAAGGGACGATTTCTCGAGGCGGCGGGCCAGGGCATCGACGGACGGGGGCCGAGCACCCGATGCCGAGTTCCCTGTCATTGCAGGCGCACGTGGACGCCGTCGAAGCCGGCAACCTCGCCGATCGCGACGAACCCGGCCTCCGCCAGCTCGTCGACGACGCCAGGCGCGACCGCGGCGAGTAGGCCGCCGGAGGTCTGGGCATCGAAGGCCACGGCCTCCCAGACCTCGCTCGCGGTCACCGCCACGCGACCGGCGGTGTAGTCGCGGTTGCGTTGGTCGGCCCCGGTCCGAATCCCCGCCCGAGCAGCCTCGAGCACCCCCGGGTAGATGGGCAGGCTCTCGGCGTGGAACCGGATCGTCGCGTCCGATCGCTCGGCCATCTCCATCCCGTGGCCGAGAAGACCGAAGCCGGTCACGTCGGTCACGGCGTGCACCTGGTCGTGGCGGGCGACCAGCGCCTCGGAGGCCACTCGATTGAGGGTGCGCATCCCTGCCGTGACGGCGGCCATCGACGGCGGGTCTCCAGCGGCGAGGGCGAGACCGGTGCCGAGTGGCTTGGAGAGCACGACGACGTCGCCGGGTCGCGCCCCACCCTTGGTGAAGTGCCGTCCGTTCTCGACGAGGCCCTGAACCGCGAGCCCGAACACCGGCTCCGGGTTGCGGATCGTGTGCCCGCCTCCGATGTAGCCGCCGGCCTCCGCCACGATCTCGCTCGCTGCCGTGAGGATCGCGTCGACGTGGGCGAGTGGGAACTTCTCGGGGAACGCAGCGATGTTCAGCGCGAGCAGCACTCGGGCGCCCATCGCGAAGACGTCACTGCATGCGTTGGCGGCAGCGATCGCGCCGAAGTCGGACGGGTCGTCGACGAGCGGCGGGAAGAAGTCCGTGGTCGACACGAGGGAGAGGTCCGGGCCGAGGGCGTGGACCGCGGCATCGTCGAAGGGAGCGAGACCGACCTGCGATCCCGGTCCGGCCCCGAGCGGGAGCCGACGCAGGAGCTCACGTAGATCGGCGGCCGGCCACTTCGCGCCGCAGCCACCGCACGACGTCCACGACCTCAGGCCCCCGGGCAGGTCATGGGTCGTCTCGTCGACGGCAGTCATCGGTTGTCCTCCTCAGTGGGATGCGTGTGGCGGAGGTGGACGGGAATCGAACCCGCCGTCGCGGGGATGCCGCGACCGACCGCTTTGAAGGCGGCGGAGCCCACCAGGCGCTCAGACACCTCCTCGTTCGTCAGAGCGGGGTACCGCCGACGGCGGTGAGGTAGGTGAGCTGGGGCGGGCCGGCGAGGAGCTGGCCGAGCGCCCGCCCCGCCGTCTTCATCGTGTCGCTGGCCCGGTGGGCGTCGAGCGCCGCCTGATCGGCGTACACCTCGTACATCCAGAGGGTGTCGGCGTCGGCCGCGTCCTCGTGGAGGCGATAGGTGAGCGTGCCTGGCTCGGCCTCGGCGTGCTCGAGCAACGGCTGGAAGGCGGCGACCGCCTCGGCCCGCTTGCCCGTCTGGGCGGTGATCTTGGCGATGAGGACGATCTGGCTCATGGCGGCACCCTAGTCAGCGATCTCCTATTTGACAAACACTCTTTCAAATATATTCTTGCACCAACGAGAGGAGTCGGAAATGGCTGAACACGAGACCGGCGACCAGATGATGCGGGCGCATGCGGCGTCGCTGCCATGCCCGACGTTCGACAATCCTGCGTGGACCCGGCCGCCGTCGCTCTCGACGGCGACGGTCGCGATCGTCACCTCCGCCGCGCTCCACAGCCCCGACGACGACGGCTTCATCGCGGGCGACACCTCCTACCGAACGATCCCGCGCGAACAGCGCAACTTGGTGCTCGGACATTGGAGCCCGAACTTCGATCGCACCGGGGTCGCGCTCGACCTCAACGTCGTCTTCCCGATCGACCGCCTCGAAGAGCTCGCGGCCGACGGCGTCATCGGCGACGTCGCCCCCGTGCACTACTCGTTTGCTGGTAACCAACCCGACGACGTGTCAACGCTGCGGTACGACACCGGACCAGCGGTCGGGAAGGCGCTCCGAGAGCAGGGGACCGACGTCGTCCTCCTCACACCGGTCTGACCGCTGTGCACGCGTACCGTGAGTACGCTCGCCCACGTCTTCGAAGCAGCCGGTCTCGCCACCGTCGTGCTCTCCTCGGTGCTCGAGATGGCCCAGAAGGTCGCACCACCTCGCGCACTCCATTGTGAGTTTCCGCTCGGTCGGCCACTCGGCAAACCGCTCGACGCCGAGTTCCAGCACGACGTGCTGCGCCGCGCGTTCGCCCTGCTCGAGGCATCAGAAGGTCCCGTCCTCGAGATCCATCCCGAGGAGATCGTCGCCGACGAGACGCCGATGGCGTGCGCCCTGCCCCCACGGTTCGACCCTGACGCGCCGCCGGCGGTCGACGAAGCCCGCGGCATCCGCAAGGCGTTCGACCGATCGGTCGCGGCCCGCGGCTCCTCGTCGGTCGCGCGTGTCATCACGCCCGACGAGGTGCCCGACGTGCTCGCGATGTTCTACCAGGTGGCAGATGGCCGCCCCTGGGACGAGGTGGGCTTCCCGAGCAACGACCCGCGCAGCGCCGCCCAGGACGTCCGGACCTACTACGAGGAAGCAGCTCTCGAGCTGGCCGACGGCCCGCCGCCCGACGGACGCCAGGTCGAGGCGTGGTTCTTCGAGAGGACCGAGGCCGGCAGGATCATCCTCGAGGCCAGACGGGTGATGAAGGAGGCCAAGGCTCCCTTCAACATGTGGTTCTACATGGCTCCCGGCCACCGAGGACGCACCCAACGCTGAAGCGCCGAGCAGGTCAGCGTCTCAGCCCCCGGCGATGCTCGGGCCGTGACGGAGGCCCCGTTCCCGGCGAGCCAGGTTGACGGCGCCCCAGACGTGGGCGTCGCGTCCGAGCGGGGAGATGACGATGTCGAGGTCTGCCTGGCTCGTGCCCGCGAGCTCGGTGGCGATGAGCTCACGAAGGCGCTGCGCGCCCCGGCTCTCGGGCCCGCCCACCTGACCGCTGATGATCAGGGCGGACGGGTCGAGGTAGCCGAGCAGTGAGGTCGCAGCCCGGGCAGTGACGAGGGTGAACTCCTCGAGCGCTGCCTTCGCCTCTTCGGAACCCTGGCGGGCGGCCTCGATGACCTCCGGCACTGCGCGAGTGGCACGCCCGGACTCGCGGCGGTACCGCTCGACGAGCGTTCGAGCCGACACCATCGTCGCCATGCATCCGGTGCGGCCACACGAACAGGGAAGGGTTCCACCCGGCACGCGGAGGTGGGCCAGCTCACCGGTCATACCGTGGCGTCCCTCGATGACCCGGCCTTCGTCGACCAGGATGAGGTAGGGGTCGTGGGAGAAGTAGAGGACCGCGACGAGGCCCGTCTGATCGCCGCGGCTCGTCACCTCGGCACGTGCAGTCGCCCGAGCAGCACTGTCGATGGTGGTGCTCCAGCCGGTGAGTTCCTCGAAACGGCGGCCGACGGGAACCCCGGTCTGGGGCCAGGCGATGGTGTCGACCACCGTGCCGGCCGCCCGGTCGACACGTCCGAGCACGGAGAGGCCCACCGCGCAGAGCCGATCCGCTGCCCCGTCGACCGAATCGACGAGCGATCGTGCCTCGTCGGCCGCGGCGGCGAGGATCTCCTCATCTGACGTGCCCTCGTGAGCGAGCCATCCATGGCGTCGGATGTTGCCGGAGGCGTCGACGAGCGCCATCAGGACGCTGCGCCACTGCACCGACAGGCCGAGCCAGTAGCCGGCACTCGGGTTCAGCTCGTAGGAAGCCGACGGACGGCCCGGCCCGTTCACCGCGGGCTCGCGGGCGCGGACGAGCCCGTCCTCGACGAGTTCCCCGAGGATCGAGCCGAGCGCCTGGGGAGTCAGCGAGCTCTCGCGCGCGAGCTCGGCACGGGTGCGTGGGCCACCACGTTCGAGTAGTCGAAGGACGAGGTCACAGTTCGCGTCGCGAATCGAGGAGGGCCGCAGTCCTCGCTGCTCGCCGACCACCCAACCTTCCGCGGACATACGCTCGAGGATACCCGCCCGTAACCGGCCGCCCTTCCGACCTTAGAAAAGATCCTTTCATATTTGCTATCGTCATGTGATGGCCGTCACATCTCCGTCCGAACCGCAGCCACCCATCCTCCTCCCACGCACCGCCGTCGATCCCGACGGTGTCGCCGTCCGCTCGAACGGACTCGAGCTGTCCTGGGAGGGGCTCGAGCACCGAGGTCGTCGACTCGCCAACGCGATCCGCTCGCTCGGCCTCGGAGAGAACGACGTCGTCGCCATCCTCTCCCCCAACCGGCTCGAGTGGGCGGAGCTCGCCCTGGGTAATGCCCGAGCTGGTACCCGCTACGTTCCGCTCAACTGGCACTGCACCGTGCCCGAGCTCACCGCGCTGCTCGTCGATTCCGGTGCACGGCTGCTCATCGTGGACTCGGCCCACCTCGACGCGGGACGCGAGGCAGCGACGGCGAGCGGAGTCGAGCACGTCATCGAGCTGGGCGCGGAGTACGACGCATGGCGTGACGCGGCGAGTGACGACCTGCTCCCCGAGGGGCGACTCGGCGTCGCCCTCCAATACACCGGTGGCACCACCGGACCGTCGCGAGGGGTCGTCCGCCCCGACACCCACGGAACCGTCAGCCAGTACGCCGATCTCCACGGGCGATGGGCACGGCTCACCGGAATGACCCGTGAGGGTCATGCATTGCTGTGCACACCGGCCTACCACGCGCTCGGTGGGGCGATCCTCCGCAGCGCGCTCGTCGTCGGCCTCCCACTCACGATCCTCGACAAATGGGACCCCGAGCAGGTCCTGCGCACCATCGAGGACCATTGCATCACCGCCACCGCGATGGTTCCCACCCAGTTCGTCCGGCTCCTGAAGCTCGACACCGCGATCCGCGACCGATACGACCTCAGCTCGCTCCAGTGGGTCCTGCACACCGCTGCCCCCTGCCCCGTCTGGGCGAAGCACGAGATGATCGAGTGGTTCGGCCCGGTCATCGTCGAACTGTACGGCTCGAGCGAAGGTGCGGGTCCGTTCATCTGCACCTCGGAGGAGTGGCTCGAACGCCCGGGGACGGTCGGTCGGCCGCGGGGAGGCATGGAGGTCTTCATCGTGGGTGAGGCGGGCGAGGACCTGCCGCCCGGCGAGGTCGGCACGATCTACGTCCGCCGAGCCGACGGCGCCCCGGAGTACCACGGCGACCCAGAGAAGACCGCTGCCATGCAGCTGCCCGACGGGCGGTTCACCGTCGGCGACCTCGGCTGGCTCGACGACGACGGCTTTCTCTTCCTCGCCGACCGACGGGTCGACCTCGTCCTCACCGGCGGGAGCAACGTGTATCCGGCCGAGATCGAGGCGGCGCTCAGCGAGCACCCGAGCGTGGGCGACGTCGCAGCCTTCGGCGTGCCCGACCCGGATCTCGGGCAGGTCGTGATGGCCGTGGTCGAGCCTGCACCGGACCGAGAGGTCGACCGCGCCGAACTCACCGAACACTGTCGATCCCGGCTTGCCTCCTACAAAGTGCCCCGGTACATCGAAGTCGTCGACACCCTGCCACGAGAAGCGAGCGGCAAGCTGAAGAAGCGCCTGCTCCGGGAGCAGTATCTCGGCGACGCCACGAGAGGCTGAGCTCGGCGGTCGACCGCTCAGGGTCGAGGGGGTCGACCGCCGGCCTCAGCGCTTCACTGCTCGGCAAGTGCGGTGCGGAACTCGGCGTGCGCCGACGCGGGGTCGTCAGCAGTCGGGCCGAGTTCGAACACCACGTTGGCGAGCCCGCCATCGAAGGCGAACGGCCCCACGTAGCGTTCCGACACCGTCGGTCCGGCGTCCCGACCGACGCTCATGCCGTACAGCGACTGTCGGTACGGCAAGGTTTCGAACTCCTCGATGCCGGCCACCGCGCCCTCGACCAGAAGGCGCCCGATGCCCCGATGCTCGCCGGTGCGCTCGAACTCGACCGCCACCTCGACCTCACCGAGGGGAAGCTCGCTCCCGCTCGTGATCGTCGTGACGACACCCGCCCGGTTGTACTCGTACACGAGGCGATTGCCCTTGACGTAGAGCACGTACCCGCCCATCGAGCTGCCGACGGCGACGATCACGCCACCTTGCTCCGTCCGCTCGCGTGCGATGCGGGTACCGATCCGGTGCGAGCGGTTGCGCACGTCGGGCACTGCGGTCCGTTCGAGGTGCGGCAGGCTGGGCGGGAAGGAGAAGGTGCGACGGGCGAGGGTGCCGGGACGACGCAGGGTGAACAGCACGCTCGTGCGGTCGTCGAGGGGGAGCACGCCGTGGCGCTCGGCCTCCTCCCACCACCGCTCGATGAGCGACTGGAGGACATCGGGGTGTTCCTCCGCGAGGTCGACGCTCTCGGAGAAGTCCTCGTCGGTGTGGTAGAGCGCCCACTCGTCCTCGTCGAACGGTGTACCGGGGCGATGCATCGTCACCGCCTTCCACCCGTCCGCCCATATCGCCCGGTGGCCGATCATCTCGTAGTACTGGGCCTCACGGGTCGTCGGGATGGTCGCCCCGTCCTTCGTGAAGGTGTAGGCGAAGCTGACTCCAGCCATCGGTTCCTGAGGCACCCCACGGAACTCCCGCGGACGCTCGATGCCGACGCATTCGAGGATCGTCGGCATGACATCGACGACGTGGTGGTACTGCGGACGGATCCCACCAGCGTCTTCGATGCCTCGCGGCCAATGGACGACGAGCGGGTCGCGGATCCCCCCCTCGTAGGTGTTCTGCTTGTAGAAACGCAATGGCGTGTTGCCGACCTGCGCCCACCCTCGCGGGTAGTTGTTGTAGACCCGCGGACCGCCGAGCTCGTCGATCGCCACAAGCGAGTCGGCGACGTCCTCGCGGATCTGGTTGAAGTAGCGGAGCTCGTTCACCGTGCCGAGGTGACCTCCCTCCTGGCTCGCACCGTTGTCCGAGAGCACGACGATCACCGTGTTCTCGAGCGCACCCGTCGCTTCGAGGTGGTCAACGAGACGGCCCACCTGGGTGTCGGTGTGATCGAGGAAGCCAGCGAACACCTCCTGCATCCGGGCGAAGAGTTTCCTCTGATCCTCGGGCAACTCGTCCCACGCAGGAACCCCGGGGTTGCGAGGGGCGAGCTGGGTGTCGGGCGGCACGATGCCGAGCTCGAGCTGGCGTTCGAACCAGCGCTGTCGCACCACATCCCACCCCTCGTCATAGCGGCCGCGGTACTTCTCGATGTACTCGTCAGGCACCTGGTGGGGAGAATGGGTCGCCCCGAACGCGAGGTAGCAGAAGAAGGGACGCTGCGGGGCGAGAGCCTGATGGGTCGAGATGAGTTCGATCGAGCGATCGACGAGGTCCTCGGAGAGGTGGTAGCCCGGCCGCACCCGAGGCTCGAGCACATGGTTGTCCTCCACGAGCTCGGGAGCGAACTGGTCGGTGGCACCGCCGAGGAAGCCGTAGAAGCGGTCGAACCCACGCTGGAGCGGCCAATGGTCGAACGGCCCGGTCGGACCGCAGTCCTCGGTGTTCGCGAGGTGCCATTTCCCGAGAGCGAACGTCGCGTATCCGGTGTCGCGCAGCACCTCCGCGAGGGTCGCCACGTCGGTCGAGAGCGCGCCGCGGGAGTTCGGGAAGCCGGCGTCGACGTTGGAGATGAACCGCATGCCCACGCTGTGGTGGTTCATACCGGTCAACAATGCGGCCCGGGTGGGCGAGCAGAGCGCCGTCGTGTGGAAGTTGTTGTACCGAAGGCCCCCGGCGGCGAGGCGGTCGAAGGTCCGGGTCTCGATGTCAGATCCGTAGCAGCCCAGGTGGGCGAAACCGGTGTCGTCGAGGACGATCACGACGACGTTGGGGGCATCCTCCCCTGGACTGCGCTCTGGCGGGTACCACGGCACCGACGAGTCGAGATCGCGCCCGATCACCCCCTCGAACCGCGCCGACCGTCCGGCTCCCCGTTGATCCTCAGCCACCGGCTGCTCCTTCTGCATCATCGCTTCCTGCGTCTTCGGTCGTCTGGTGTGATCCGACGACCACGACCCCGTCCTGGACGAGGGCGGCGAGGGCGTCATCGTCGAATCCGAGCCGGGCGAGCTCCTCGGCGGTGTGCTCACCCGGCAGAGAGGTGGTGCGGCGTGTGCGGTACACGGCTCCCGAGAACCGGAGCGGTGCGCCGGGCAGCCGTACCCGGCCGAGCCGCGGATGCTCGAAGTCGTCGACGAGTCCGGTCGCGACCGAGTCAGGATCGAGGAGCACGTCCTCGAGCAGACGCACTCTGGCGACCGGCACGCCCGCTTCCTCCAGGTGGGCGACGAGGGCGTCGCCGTCGACCTCCGCGAGCGCGGCGCGCAGCGCCTCCTCCGCAGCTCGCCCGCCCCGGTCCGCCGTGTCCGGGTCGACTCCAGCGAACTCGTAGATCACGTGTGCGTTGTTCCGCACCCCTCCGGTAGCCACCCAGCCCGTCGCGGTCGCGAAGAGGTTGTAGGTGGCGTACATGCGGTTCGAGTCCGCGATACGTCGCTCGAGCACGTCATCGAACGGTGCGCCGGCCCGCAGGGCCTCGACCCGTTCGACGGCAGCGTCGTCGGCCCCCGGAACGACGTGCGCGGTGCGCACCTGCAGCGCCAGGGCAGCGCTCACCAGCGAGGTCGCCACCCGCTGCCCTCGGCCCGTGCGCTCGCGGGACCAGAGCGCCGATGCCACTCCGAACGCGAGGAGGATTCCGGCGGCAACGTCGGTGAGGAGCACGTCACGGGCCATCACCGGCTCGGTGTCCAGCGTAAGCGATGTGAGGAGACCGCTCGCGGCCTGGGCCACGATGTCGACCCCTGCCTTCGAGGGCTGACCGTCACGCTCGCCGAACGCGTCGACCTCGCCGACGATGATCGCCGGGTTCTCCGCGCTCAGCGCCGCGTAGTCGAGCCCCAGCTTGGCAGCCGCACCGGGCCGCATGTTCGAGATGACGACGTCGGCGTCGAGGCAGATCCGGCGAGCGATCTGCCGTCCTGTCTCTGTGTTCAGCGCGAGCGCGACCGAGCGCTTGCCGCGAGCCTTGCTGACGAACTGGATGCCGTCGGGCGCGCCGGGCGGACTCCACCGGGTCGGCGTCCCGGTCACCGGCTCGATGGCCACGACCTCTGCGCCCCCGTTGGCGAACAGCTCGGCACAGAGGGGTGCCGCGACGTACTGCCCGAGCTCGACGATCCGCAGGCCCTCGAAGAGCCCCGGCTCCGCGGTCGACCCAGCCGGTTGGGTGGACGACTCACCGTGCGACATCGACTGACTCCCCGCTGGGTTCCGCGCGTCCACCCGAGCTGCCGACGAGGTGACACGCCACCCGACCGCCCCCGGGCACCTCGGTGTAATCGGGGAACTCGGCGCGGCAGATGTCCATCGTGTGCGGACAACGTCCGGCGAACGGGCAGCCCTCGCTCGACGGGTTCGCTGAGGCGATCGCCGTGAGATCCCGACGGCGACGCCTCTTCTCCCGCTGGACCACAGGATCCGGGTCGGGGATCGACGCGAGGAGCAGCTCGGTGTAAGGGTGGGCAGGGGCCTCGCACACCCGGTCCGCCGGGCCGTCCTCCATGATCCGACTCCGGTACATCACGACGATCCGCTGGCACACGTGACGCACAACGGCGAGATCGTGGGCGATCATGAGGTACGCGATCCCGGTGGCGGCCTGTAGCTCCTCGAGGAGATTGATCACCTGACTCTGGGTCGACACGTCGAGTGCTGACACCGGCTCGTCGAGCACGATGAGGTCCGGCTCGCTCGCGAGGGCGCGCGCGATCGCGATGCGCTGGCGCTGGCCACCCGAGAATTCGTACGGGTAGCGGGTGGCATGAGTGGGGTCGAGACCCACCTGCGCGAGCAGCTCAGCCACTCGTGCGCGTCGGGCGGCACCATCGAGCCCGAGATTCAGATACAGGGGCTCGCCGATGATCTGGCCCACGAGCATCGACGGGTTGAGGCTCGCCACTGGATCCTGGAACACCACCTGCACCGAGCGTCGGTACTCACGGACCTTCGATCGAGGGAGCGAGGTCACCTCGACCTCGCCGAGGCGGATGCGTCCCCCGTCAGGCTCGACGAGCCGGAGCAGGGCGCGACCGATCGTCGACTTGCCCGACCCGGACTCCCCCACGAGTCCCAAGGTCTCGCCCACGTCGACCTCGAGCGAGGCGTGCTGGACCGCCCGCACCTCGCTGCGGCGCCTCCATGGCAGGAGCCGTCGACCCCGGAACGTCACGGACAGGTCGTCAATCTCGAGCAATGGCGTTCTCACATCCGCTCCCCCGTGGTCCCGTCGCTGCGGCGTACGCCTCCCAGCACGAGCTCGTCCACCCGGCGGCACCGCGCTGGCACCCCGCTGTTCACGAGGGGGATCGGCTGGGCGAGGCACGCCGGCTCGGCGTAGGCGCAGCGACCGTGGAAGTGGCACCCGGCCGGCCATGCGTATGGTGGCGGGACCGTCCCCGGGATCGTTGCGAGCGCACCGGACCGCCGCTCGTTCCGCGGGATCGCCTGGAGGAGACCCTCGGTGTAGGGGTGCCGCGGATTCGCGAACATCGTGGCCACCTCCCCGGTCTCGACGATCTGCCCCGCGTACATCACCGCCGCCCGATCGGCGAGATCGGCGACGACGCCGAGATCGTGGGTGATGAGCAACACCGACAGGCCGAGGTCGCTCGAGAGATCACCGATCAGATCGAGCACCTGGCCCTGCACGGTCACGTCGAGCGCGGTGGTCGGCTCGTCGGCCACGAGCAGGGTCGGTTCGCACGCGAGCGCCATCGCGATGACGACCCGTTGCGCCATCCCGCCAGAGAACTGGTGGGGATAGTCGTCGATCCGGTCGGCCGGGCTCGGGATGCCGACGCGTGCGAGGAGCTCGAGGGCGCGGGTCCGCGCCTCCTTCCGACCCATACCCAGGTGCTCGCGCAGCGGCTCGGCGATCTGGCGACCGATGGTGAACGCAGGGTTCAGGGCGGCCGACGGCTCCTGGAAGATGTAGCCGACCTCGCGGCCGCGCAGCCGGCGCAGCGCCTCGAAGTCGAGCCCGACCAGCTCGCGACCGGCGAGGTTCACCGACGCCGCGGTGGCCCGGCCGGGGTCCGGCACGAGCCCGACGAGGGAGAGGGCCGCCACCGACTTCCCCGACCCCGACTCGCCGACCAGAGCGAGAACCTCGCCCGGGGCGATGTCGAACGACACGTCCTGGACGACCGCGAGGTCGTCGCCCGATCCGTCGGGCCACGGGAACTCCACCCAAAGCCCACGGGCGCTCAAGACCGCGGCCGGGTCGGCGGGCCCCGCGTCGACCGGTCGGCTCGAGGGCCGCACCGAGTCGACCCCGAGCCGACCGCCGCGGGCCTCCCGAGAGAACGTGTCACGGAGACCGTCCCCGAGCGTGTTGAAGCTCAGCACGGTGACGAAGACGGCGAGCCCGGGCGGGATCGCGGGCCACAGCGCCTGGTTCAGCGAGATCCGCGCGTCCGCGAGCATCCGACCCCAGCTTGCCTGGTCCGACCGTGCACCGACCCCGAGAAGGCTGAGGCCCGCCTCAGCCAGCACCGCGGTGGCGAACAGGAGCGTCGTCTGCACGATCAGGGCCGGCGCGACGTTCGGCAGGATATGACGCCACATCACCCGCTTGTGGCTGCTGCCCACCGTGCGCGCCGCGTCGACGTAGAGCTCCTCCCGAGCTGCCAACACCTGGGCACGTGCGAGCCGGGCGATCACCATCGAATAGACGATGCCGATGGCGGTCATCGCCCGAGTGAGGCCCGGTCCGGTGGCGGCGACGATCGCGAGCGCGAGGACGATGGCGGGGATCGCGACCACCGCCTCGACGAGGCGCATCATCACCCGGTCAACCCACCCCCGGAAGTAGCCCATCGTGAGTCCGAGCGGGAGGCCGATCGCGAGGGCGATCACCACCGCCTGGGCGCCTGAGAGGATGGCGTAGCGACTGCCGTAGAGCAGACGCGTGTAGATGTCACGGCCGACGTGATCCGTGCCGAGCCAGTACTCGCCGCCCGGTGGCCTCAGCCCGTCGCCGAGGCGCCGACCGAGGTTCGGGTCGAAGCTCGTCAAGAGAGGAGCGAAGAGCCCGGCGAGCACGACGACGCTGAGCACGAGCGCGGCGAACAGTGCCACCCTGTTGCGCCGGAATCGGCGCCAGGCGCGACCACCGCCGACATGGGCAGAGGTCGCGACCGTCTCGCGGGTGCCGCCGTCGTCGCCTGCTGGATCGACGCTCGGCACGAGGGCCGTGGAGGGAGAGGTCATGCCGGTCGCACCTTCGGGTTCAGCCACGCGTACAGGAGGTCGAGCAGCACGTTCACCAGGACGGCGACGAGCGCAGTGACCATCACGAAGGCGAGGACGACCGGCACGTTGTTGCGGATCACCGCGTCGACGCCCATGCTCCCGAGGCCTGGCATGTTGAACACCTGCTCGACGAAGATCGCCCCGCCGAACAGGGTCGAGACCTGGAATCCGGCGAGGGTGACGATCGGGATCGCCGCGTTGCGGAGCGCGTGCTGCAAGATCACGATGCGACGGGGCATGCCCTTCGCGAGTGACGTGCGGATGTAGTCCTGCTGGAGTACACCGATCATCGACGAACGGGTCTGACGAAAGATCGAGGCGGCCGCGGACGTCCCGAGAGCCAGACACGGCAGTGTCATGTGGCGCACCCAACCGAACAGGTCGTCGGTCGGGCCCGTATAGCCCACCGCTGGGAACCAGCCGTAGCGAACCGAGAACAGATACGCGAGCAGGAGCGCGACCCAGAAGTTCGGTGCGGCGAGCCCCGCCGACGCCAGCACGGAGACGAAACGGTCGACCTTGCGCCCAGCCCGCACTGCAGCGGCCACCCCGAGCGATACGCCGAGGGCGAGCGACACGAGGAGCGAGCCGAACACGAGCGAGAGAGTCACCGGCACCCGACGAGCGACGTCCGAGGTCACCGCCTCGCCCGAGAACCAGGACGTGCCGAGGTCACCCCGCACCGCGCTGGACAGCCAGTCGGCGTACTGGGTGACGAAGGGTCGGTCGACCCCGAGGCGTGCCCGCGTCGCGTTGATCGCCTCCTCGCTCGCGTCCTGCCCGAGTAGCACCTCGGCCGGGTCCACCGGATTCGCCTGCACGAGCACGAAGACGATCGTGGCGACGAGGAACATCAGCGGAACAGCGGCGAGCAGCCGGCCGGTCGCCAGCTTCAGCATGAGAATGTCACTCCCGTTCGACCACCACACGGGTGGTCACGACGTGGCACCCGCTGGTGCCCGGAAACAGGGTGGCCGGGGTGGCGCGCAGCCCGCACACGCCGCACACCACCCCGGTCACACCCCAGTGGGGATCAGCCGTCGACCCGGATGCCGTAGGGCAGCGGAGCCTGCATGTTCAGCCCGAGCACGATCGGACCGCTCACGTGAACCGCCCAGGCGGCGTTCTGGCGACCGTGCGTCAACGGAAACACGATGCCGCGGTTCATGAACTCCGCGGCCACCTCGTCGAAGATCGCCTTCTGCTCGGCAGGGTCCTGACTGGCATTCGCCATCTGGATCTGATCACGGAGGTCGGCGACGTCATCGAGGTCGAACGGGTTGAGGGCAGGACCGACGAAGTCGTTGTAGGTCTTGCCTGGGTAGTACAGCAGAGCGCGGTACCAGGTGATCGCCGCGTCGCCGCCGCGGACGTAGCTCCCGATCTGACCGGCCTGGATCTGGTCGAGGGTCACCCGGATGCCGACCTGGCCGAGCATCTGCACGATCGCCTCCACCGGCCCCATGATGTTCGGCATCACTGGCATCTCCAGCTCGAACCCGTCGGGGTAGCCAGCGTCGGCGAGCAGCTCGCGGGCCCGGTCGGGGTCGTAGCTGAACATGTCGTCGAGCTCGGGGTTGTACCACTCCCCGAACTGGGGTCCGTAATAGCCCCCGATGGCGTCGCCCTGACCGGCGTGGATCGCCTGGAGGAAGCCTTCTCGGTCGATCGCGTAGCCGATCGCCTGGCGCACCCGCTCGTCGGCGAGTGGCGGGAATCGGTCACCCTCGCGGTCGAGGATGATCAGGAACGGGAGGTAGGCGGCCACGCTCGCGGTGTTCATTCCCGCGTTGTCCGCCTGCACCACCTGGTCGTCCCGGACGGTTGCCGCCAGATCGACATCCCCGGCGAGCAGGGCGTTCAGCCGGGCGTTGTTGTCGGCGATGGTGTGGACCTCGATGCGCTCGACGCCCTGGTCCTCGGGCTGCCAGTAGTCGGGGTTGAGGTCGAAGATCTCGACGACCCCAGCCTGGGACTCGTCGACGTTGAAGATCCACGGCCCCGAGCCGGACGGCGCCCGGGTCAGATCCGAGTCGAGCGCGTTCGGGCTCACCATCATCCCCATCACCATCGACATCTCGAGTGGGAACGCCGGAGCCGGCTGGGTGAAGTGGACATCGACGGTGTAGGTGTCGACGACTTCCACCGAATCGAGGGTGGCGAACACCGAGGCGTTCGGGTTGCCCTCGGTCGACTTCTGCCGCTCGAGGTTGGCCTTCACGACCTCGGCGTCGAACGGGGCCCCATCGTGGAACGTCACATCGTCGCGGAGTTCGAAGCGCCAGGTGGTCGGTTCGGTCTGCTCCCACGACGTGGCGAGCGATGGCAGCACCTCGAAGTCAGGACCCTGGCGGGTCAGGGTGTCATAGACCGGATAGAGGTAGGCGCTCTGCGCGGTCTGCGATCCCGCCGGATCGAAGGTCGCGACCGGCGCGAACTCGGCCATGCGGAGCGTGCCGGATGGTGTCGAGAGCGCCTCGCCGTCGCCCGTGTCGGTCGTACTGCTCGGTGCGGTGGTCGTCGCGCCGCTGCCCGTGTCATCGGTGCCGTCGTCATCGCCGCACGCGGCAAGCCCTCCGGCCGCGAGGAGCAGCGCGAGGAACGCCCCCACGATCCTCATGCTGCGCCGGCTCATGAACCCCTGCTTCATGTGATGCCCCCATCTGCTGACGGCCGCACGCCTCTTGTGCGTCGCGGCGGTGAATGGCACAGTACCGATTGTGAATGACTATTTCAATACTCAGGTGCGGCCCACCCCGACGGCGGAGGTCGCCGGACCGCTCCGCAGCTGCTGCGCACCTGCTCGCACCCCGAGTGCCGGACGTGGCGACACCTCGCTCTCGACCGATCGGCCCTCCCCCGCGGGCGTCGCGGAGGTCGGCCTCGAACTCGTTCCCCTTCCTGGTGGAACCTTCACGTTCGGCACCGACGATCCGATCGCCAACGACGAGGACGGCGAGCGCCCCGCCCGACCCGAATCGGTCGAGCCGTTCCAGATCTCCTCGACGACCGTGACGAACCGGATGTTCGCGGCCTTCGTCAGCCGCACCGGTTACCGCACGACCGCGGAACGGGAGGGCTGGTCGTTCGTGTTCGCCGGCCTCCTCCCCGACGCCTTCCCGGCCACCAGGGGGGTCGCCCAGGCCCCATGGTGGCGGCAGGTCTTCGGTGCCCGCTGGGATCAGCCCGAGGGGCCAGGCTCCTCGATCGACGACCGTCTCGACCACCCGGTCGTCCACGTCTCCCACGCCGACGCCGAGGCGTTCTGTCGGTGGAGTGGCACTCGGCTGCCCAACGAGCGGGAGTGGGAGTTCGCCGCACGCGGCGGACTCGACGGTGCCCGGTACCCCTGGGGCGACGACCTGATCGTCGAGGGCCGCCACATGTGCAACATCTGGCAGGGCGACTTTCCCATCCTCAACACCCTCGACGACGGCTGGCTCGGCACGGCCCCGGCCCGATCGTTCCATCCGAATGGCTATGGCCTCTACAACATGGTCGGCAACGTGTGGGAGTGGTGTGCCGATCCCGTCGACGGCATTCGACCGAAGCCCGACGACGACGCCCCGTTCGTCATCCGCGGCGGCTCGTACCTCTGCCACGACAGCTACTGCAACCGCTACCGGGTGTCGGCCCGCAGCCGCAACACCCGGTACAGCTGCACCGGCAACACCGGCTTCCGGGTTGCCCGATGAGCACCGCCGATACCACCCTCGCCCAGCTCCGCGAGGTCGTCAGGGACGTCATCGCACCCAACGCGCCGGGGGTCGACCAGACGGGCCGCTTCCCCCACGAAAGCATCGAGGCGCTCGGTCGGATCGGCGTCCTCGGCCTCATCTCGCACCCCTCCGTCGGCGGTGCAGGAGCCGAACTGGGCGACGCCGCCCGGGCGGTGCGCGCCGTCGCTGCCGCGTGTGGCAGCACGGCAATGGTCCTCGCCATGCACTACTCCGCGGTCCAAGCCATCGAGGCACACGGTCCACTCGAGGTCCGACGAGCTATCGCGGCGGGCACCCACCTCTCGACGCTGGCCTTCTCCGAGTCCGGCTCACGCAGCCACTTCTGGGCACCCCTCAGCACGGCGACCGTCGATGGCGACCACGTCGTCCTCGAGGCCTCCAAGAGCTGGGTGACCTCGGCCTCGGCCGCCGACTCATATGTCTGGACCAGCCGACCGGCCGAGGCGGCCGCAGGAGCCTCGCTCTGGCTGGTGCCCCGGAACACCGCCGGCATCGAAGTCGTCGGGCGGTTCGACGGCCTCGGCCTGCGAGGCAACGGCTCGTGCCCCGTCACCGCCTCCGGAGCCCGCATCCCGACGACCGCCCGGCTCGGTGACGACGGCGCGGGGCTCGACCTCGCGTTCGCCGTGGTCCTGCCCACGTTCCTCGTCCTCAACGCCTCGGCATCGATCGGAATGACCGACGCGGCGCTCGCCGCCTGCGTCGAGCTCATGAAGGCGACACGCTTCGAGCATCTCGGCGCCACGCTCGGCGACCAGCCGGTCCCGCGCACCCACCTCGCGCGCCTCGCGAACGCCGCCGCATCGGCAGCAGCGCTCGTCGACGACGCGCTCCGCTCGCTCGCCGAGGGCCGCGTCGACGCCACGATCCGAATGCTGCAGGCCAAGACGGTCGCCGGCGAGACGGCGGTGCAGGTGCTCGACCTCGCGATGCGGATCGGAGGCGGTAGCGCGTTTCGAAAGGATCTTCCCATCGAGCGCCTGTTCCGCGACACCCGGGCCTCGGTCGTCATGGCCCCGACGGTCGACGCGTCGAACGAGTTCGTCGCCCGACTCCTGCTCGGGATGCCCCTGTTCGATGGAGGCGAGCAGTGAGCGGCGCCTCCAGGAGCGGACTCGTCCTCGGGGCCGTCGCCTACGACCCGAAGGTCGTGACGATCTGGGAGGGGTTCGGCGAATGGTTCGGCCGAGCCGGCATCGAGGTCGACTACCTCTTGTTCTCCAACTACGAGCGACTCGTCGATGCCCACCTCGCCGGAGTCGTCCATCTCGCATGGAACTCTCCGCTCGCCTGGCTGCGGACCCGACTGGCTGCCGAAGCACAAGGTCGCGAGGCGACCACGGTGGTCATGCGCGACACCGACCAGGATCTGACCTCGGTCGTCCTCGTCCGGAGCGACGACAGCGCCGAACAGGTCGGCGACCTCTACGGCCGGACGGTCGGCACCGGTGCGCTCGACTCGCCTCAAGCGACCCTCGTCCCGCTGGGCCACCTGGCCGCCGAGGGGCTCGACCCGATGGCCGACATCTCGGTGCGTCGCTTCGACGTCCTCGTCGGCAAGCACGGCGACCACGTCGGTGGCGAACGCGACGCGGTCACCGCGCTGCTCGCCGGGGAGGTGGATGCGGCGTGCATCGCCGACTCGAGCCACCTCCTCTTCGCCCGCGACGGCTCCCTTCCGATCGGGGCGACCCGCGTCCTGAGCCGAACCGCACCCTACGACCACTGCGTCCTCACCGCGCTCGACGACGTCGAGCCGGAGGTGCTCGATGCGGTGAGCGAGGTGCTGCTCGCCATGTCGTTCGGGGACCCAGAGGCTCGGCGACTCCTCGAGCTCGAGGGCCTCACCGAGTGGCGGCGCGGCCGCGACACCGGCTTCGATGCGCTCGAGGCCGCCGTCCACCGGTTCGGCGTGTATCACCCCGACGGGAACCTCGGCGCCGGCTGGTGGGGCACCGACAGGGCATGAGTGGGCCACCGCCCCTCGTCGAGCTCGGCACGCTCGGGTTCGACCAGGGTGCCCACGTGCTCCTCGCCGAGGCGCTTCGGACCAGCCCCGACGGTGTGGTGCGCGTGCGAGGCGGCCACCCCGACCTCCCCGGGGGGATGGCGGCGTGGTGCCGCCGGCACGGACACCGGATCATCGCCGCCGCCGAACCGGCCACGCTCCTGGTCGAACGAGGTCGCCATGCGAACGCGGCGTGGATCGGCGCTGTGCGAGCCGGCGACCCCGATCCCTCGACCGGGCTCGTCGAGCGGCCTCCTGCCGAGTGGGGGCTCGCTGCGCGCGGCGCCGCGGTAGAACCGGGCGGCCCGGCGCCGCGGTTCCCGCTCGACCGGCAGACCGATGTGTGGACCGAGCGCGCCCCTGATCTCTACCGGGCCGCCGCCGCCGGCCAGTGGTCCATCGACGAGCTCCCATGGGGGCTGACGCTCGCCAACGCCCCTGTGATCGAGCGAGCGGTGGTCCAGGTGATGACGTTCCTCATCGAGAACGAGATGGCCGCGCTCGTCATCCCAGCTCGGTTCCTCGCCCAGGTGCACCCGCACTTCCGCGAGGTCCAGCAGGTGCTCGCCCTCACCACCGCTGACGAGGCCCGCCACGTCGAAGCCTTCACCCGACGCGCCCGCCTCGGCGGTGAGCCCCTCGGCCTCTCCACGGTGGGCGGCCGAGCCTCGCTCCAGACCCTCATCGAGGAACCGGACTTTGCGATCGCCTCGTTCCTCCTCTCTGCAATGGGCGAAGGGACGTTCGTCACGTTGCTCGGATTCCTCGAACGTCACGCTCCCGACGAGCTCACCCGCACGATCGCCGACCGCGTACGCCAGGACGAGGCCAGGCACGTCGCCTTCGCGATGAGCCACCTCGCCCGCCACGTGGAGCTCGAACCGTCGCTACGAGGCCGGCTCGCGGCCTCGGCCGAGCGACGGCACGAGGAGCTCCGCACGACGAACGGCCTCAACGACGAGGTGTTCGACTCCCTGGTCCTGCTCGCTGCTGGCTCGACCGACCCGGAGGACATCCGTAGCGGGTGGCGAGCCGTTCAGGAGCTCCAGGTGGCGATGGCCGAGGGTCGCGCCGCACGTCTCGGTCGACTCGGGTTCAGCCCGTCCGAGGCAGAAGAGATCGCCGCGCTCCACACCCGCAACTTCATGTGAGCCTCAGGGGGGTCTCAGGGCCGAGTGGCCACGGCGAGGAACACCGGGTACTCCTTGCCGTCGGTCGTGATGCGGTGGACCCGGTCGATCGCGACGTCGGTGAAGCCGGCGGCCTCGAGCCGGACGGTCAGGTCGGCGGGCTCGAACCCGTGGTGGCCGTGGAAACCCTCGCCGTGGAACGAGCCGTCCTCCTCCTCGAGGTCGACGATGCAGAGCCGACCACCGGAGTCGAGGATCCGGGCGAAGGCGTCGAGCACCGGCTCGAGCGGCACGATGTGGTGGAGCACCATCACCGTGACGACGAGGTCGTAGCGCTCGTCGGGCACCTCGCCGCTCGACAGGTCGAGGTCGACCACGGTCGCGTCGGGGATCACTCCTGCCGCGACCTTCCGCTCCATCTGCTGACGCATCCCCTCGGAGGTGTCGGCGAGGGTCACGGGCCCCACCGCATCGCGCAGCATCTGGCTGACGAGTCCCGTGCCCGCCCCGTACTCGAGCAAGCGGGTCGAGCCGTCGAGCGGCACCGCGGCACGGATCGCGTCGGCCACCACCCTCGCCCGCTCGACCTTGGCCGGATCGTCGTCCCAGGTGGCTGCCTTCTCGTCGAACACGCTCCCCATGGCCGGCACGCTATCGGCCGGCGCGCCCATCCCCCTCCGGAACCGGTGCGCGTCGGTAGCCTCGTGCCTTCTCGACGACCGGAGGGCGACGTGAACCGACGTGGAAGGGCGGCCGCGATGGTCGCCGCGCTGACGATCCTGGCGAGCTGTGGCGGCGGAGGTGGGTCCGGCTCGTCGGGCACCACCGCCGACGACGCCGGCACCACGGAGGTGCCCGGCACCGCCGACGACACCACGACCACCACCGAGAGCGCCGAGCCCGAGCTGCCCGACGCCGACCCCTCCACCTACATCGGCCGCAACCGCGTCGTGCACCTCCTCGTCCGTCCCGACGGCTCGACGCCGACCCTCGACATCTGGGCGCGCCGCAGCTTCGAGTACGCACCGATCCTCCTCGTCGAAGGCCTCGAGTACGGAGAGGTGTCCGACTGGTACGGGCGGCCCGACCACATGTCGGTGGTGGCGGTCGAGTCGGGCGCCGGCCCCGACGCCGACTCGGTGGCCGATCTGTTCTCGGCCAACGCCGACCAGACCTACACCCATCTCGTCATGTTCGACCGAGATCGCGACGCCGCCTCGGGCTTCCTCCTCGAAGACGACGACCCCGCCTCGTCGAACACGTTCCCCGAGGCCGAGCCGGGTGCCGCGCTCGTCCAGCTCTACGCCTACCAGCTGCGGCTCAACCCGCTCTCGGAGGGCCAGAGCTTCGACCAGACCATCGCGGGTGTGCCCACCTCGTTCGACATCGGCATCGTCGGGGTCGAGGGGTGCGCACCCCAGCCCCGCCAGACCGACAACGGCTTCTCCCCGATGACCCTGGGCGGCACCCAGCGGGTGCCGTTCGACCTCCAGCCGGGCACCACCTCGTTCACCTTCCACGGTTGGGGCTCCGACCACGAGGACTGCGCCGACCCGACGAAGTTCGGTCCTGTCGACATCTCGGTCCAGGCGGGCGACCGGGCCTGGGTCCTCTTCCACTCTCGTGACGGCGAGTCGATCGAGGCGCTCACCGTCCCCCTCGACTGATCGCAGGCGAACCGGCGGCGCCCGCAGGGGCGTCGCCGGACGCCGGCCTCTACGAATCGATTCCCGACGCCGACGACGCGGGATCGGCCTCCCCGGCCTGCCGGGGTTCGGCCCGCTCGATGCGGTTGCGGCCCGCCACCTTCGCGGCATAGAGCGCGGTGTCGGCGGCCTCGACGAGCGACGCGGGGGTGTCCCCCGCGCCCGTCGTGGTGGCCATCCCCACGGTGATGCTGAGCTCGATCGCGGTCTTGTCGGTGCGCGCCGGGGTCTCCACCACCGCCTGGTGCATCCGCTCGAGCACCTCCGAGGCCGCGTCGAGCGGCGTGTCGACGAGGATCACGCCGAACTCGTCGCCGCCGATGCGCGCCACCAGGTCGCGGTCACGCAGCTCGCCCTCGATGCGGGCGGCGATCACCGCGAGCACCTGGTCGCCCACGCCGTGGCCCCACGTGTCGTTGATCTCCTTGAAGCGGTCGACGTCGACGAGTGCGAGGCACATCGGGCTCGTCTCGGTCGCCCGGCGGATCTCCTCGGGCAGGGCCCGGTCGAAGGCCCGCCGGTTCGCCACACCGGTCACGGGGTCGGTCACCGCGTGCTCGGCGAGGCGGTCGACCCGGCGGCTCACCGCCAGCACGGCGGGGATGGCCACCACCGTGACCGCCAGGCCGATGAGGACGGCGAGCAGCATGTTCTCCCGCTGGGTGTCGACCACCGGGCTCACGAACTGGTCCTCGGGCGACATCACCGCCGCCAGCCAGGTCCCGCGGGCGGCGAGGGGCGCGACGGCGATCTGCCAGCGCCGACCGTCGACCTCGAAGGGAACGACGAGCGGCTCGTCGCGCTCCCAGGCCACCGGCGTGTCGACCTCCTCGTCGGTGGGGCCGCCACCCGCGCCGACACCTGCCGCGGCGAGCCCGGCGGTGAGCACCGGGTCGGTGAGGTCGGCGATGCCCGCCCGGCGCAGTCCGCCCGATCCGTCGTCGACGTTCACCTGCGAGAGGTCGGCGGTGGCGACCATCTCCCCCGCCCGGTCGACGAGCACCGACCGGCTCCCCGCGCCCACCTCCATCCGCCCGACGAAGGTGGAGAGGTCGCGCAGCGAGAGATCGACGCCCACCACCGCGATCACCTCACCCTGTTCGTCCCGCGCCGCCATCGCCGTCGTCACGCCGGGCTCGCGCGACGCGAAGAACACGTAGGGCTCGGTCCAGGCCACCTCGGTACCGGCGCTCGCCGCTTCGTACCAGGGCCGGGTGCGAGGGTCGAAGGTGTCGGTCGGGTCGACCTTCGCCTCGACGACCTCGCCGGACGGCGCGCGCTGGGCGGTGGTGGAGCGCACACCGTCGTCGCCGACGGTGATCGTCTTCACCCGCGTGCCGCCCTCGACGGTGGCGCCGTCCCGGCTCACCAGCAGGAACGACCCGTCGGGTCGGCCGACGTAGGCCCCGGTGATCGCGAGGTTCGACTCCACCTGGGTATCGAGGTACCGGAGGATCGTCTCGTCGTCGTCGAGGGGCAGCACCCCGTTGACGAGCAGCCCGGCCCCGACCTCCGCGGCGCTCTGTGCCGGGCCGAGGTGTTCGGAGGTGCGCTGGTCGAGGGTCTCGACCGCGAGCATCATCGTCCGCTGCATCGCGTCGACGAGCACACCCTCGGTGTTCCGCCCGGTGCCGACCACCACGGCGACCACCGTCACCGCTTGGAGAGCGAGCAGTCCGAGCAGCAGAACGGGGCGAAGTCGGACCGACATGGAGCAGCACGCTATTGCGGCCGAGGCGGCGATTCGAGCCGATCGTCACGCAGCGGACCACCTGCCTAAACAGTGTACGGTATTCGCGAGGTCCACAGCAGAGCAGGAGGGGATCATGTCCGGGAGGTTCACGCTCACCGACGCCGAGTTCTGGCGCCAGCCGTTGCGCCATCGCATGGAGCACTTCGTGGAGCTGCGCGAGCAGGCACCGTTCGTGCCGTTCACGTACCACAACCCCATGCTCGGCATCGACGAGACCTTCTGGGCCGTGACCCGCTACGACGAGGTCGTCGAGATCAGCCGGCGAGCCCAGGACTTCTGCTCCGGCAAGGGTGCGGTCAGCATCCCGGACATGCCCGAGCAGGCGCTCGAATTCTTCGGGTCGTTCATCAACATGGACGACCCCCGCCACGCCCGCCAGCGCGGCATCGTCGCCC
>CAZAVX010000035.1:0-25665 GCA_964488835.1 uncultured Iamiaceae bacterium
GGTCAGGCGCCCTTGCCGGGGAGCACGCGGTAGGCGTCGTACACCGAGTCGATGCCCCGCACGGTGGCGAGCAAGGAGTCGAGGTGCGAGGGGTCGCCGAGCTCGAAGTCGAAGCGCAGCTTGGAGATGCGGTCGGCGCCGGTGCTGGTGGTGCAGGCGATGATGTTGACGTGGTGGTCGGCGAGGGCCGCCGACACGTCGCGCAGCAGGCGCGCCCGGTCGAGGGCCTTCACCTCCATCGACGCGACGAAGAACCCCGACGGCGCGGAGTCCCACTCGACGTCGATGAGGCGGTCGTTCTGGTTGGCGGCGAGCGAGACGGCGTTCGCGCAGTCGGTGCGGTGCACCGACACGCCTCGGCCGCGGGTGACGAACCCCATGATCTCGTCGCCGGGCACCGGGGTGCAGCAGCGCGAGAGCCGGACCATGACGTCGTCGAGACCCTCGACGTGGACGCCCGACGACGACGAGCCAGGCCGTTTGCGACTGCTGCGGGCCGTACGCGGCAGCTGCTCCTCGATCTCGGGCTCGCCGCCCCGCAGTGCCTTGGCGACCCGCCCGGCCACCGACTGGGCGGACACGTGGTGTTCGCCGATGGCGGCGAGCAGCGCGTCGACGTCGGTGTAGTTGAGGCCCTCGGCGACCTCGCGCATCACCGACGAGCCGGCCAGCTTCTGCACCGGTAGACCTTCGCGGCGCATCGCCCGCTCGAGCTCGTCGCGACCGGTCTCGATGGCGTCCTCGCGGCGCTCCCGGGAGAACCATTGGCGGATCTTGTTGGTGGCCCGGGGGGTGACGGCGATGTTCAGCCAGTCGCGGGACGGCCCGGCACCTTCGACCTTCGAGGTGAAGATCTCGACGGTGTCGCCCGACGAGAGCGTGGAGTCGAGCGGTACGAGACGCCCGTTGACCCGGGCACCGATGCACGCGTGGCCGACCTCGGTGTGGATCGTGTAGGCGAAGTCGATGGGCGTGGCCCCCACCGGCAGGGTGACGACCTTGCCCTTCGGCGTGAAGACGAAGACCTCGTCCTGTTCGAGGTCGATCTTCAGGTTCGCCATGAACGCCGTGGGGTCCGAGGTCTCCTGCTGCCAGTCGATGATGCGGTTCAGCCAGGCGACGTCCTCGGTGGAGGCCGCGTCCTTGTAGCTCCAGTGGGCAGCGACGCCGAACTCGGCCCGGTTGTGCATCTCGACGGTGCGGATCTGCACCTCGAGGGGCTTGCCCTGGGGCCCGATCACCGTCGTGTGCAGCGACTGGTAGAGGTTGAACTTCGGCATCGCGATGTAGTCCTTGAACCGGCCCTGCACCGGCTTCCACGTCGCGTGGATGGACCCGAGCGCCGCGTAGCAGTCCTTCACCGTGTCGACGGTGACGCGGATGCCGACGAGGTCGTAGATGTCGTCGAACTCGCGACCCTTGACGACCATCTTCTCGTAGATGCTCCAGTAGTGCTTCGGACGGCCGGTGACCTCGGCCTCCACCCCGGTCTCGGCGAGGCGGCTGCGCACCTGCTCGAGCACCTGGGTGAGGTAGATCTCCCGCTCGGGCGCGCGGGTGGAGACCATCTGGTCGATCTCGGCGTAGCGCTTCGGGTGCATCGCTGCGAACGACAGGTCTTCGAGCTGCATCTTCAGCTCCTGCATGCCGAGGCGGTGCGCGAGCGGCGCGTAGATGTCGATGGTCTCCTGCGCGGTGCGCGCCTGCTTCCACGAGGGCATGGCGGCGATGGTGCGCATGTTGTGGAGGCGGTCGGACAGCTTGATGATGAGGACCCGCAGGTCCTTGGCCATCGCCACGAGCATCTTGCGCATCGTGGCGGCTTGCTGGGCCTCCTTGGAGTCGAACTTCAGGCGGTCGAGCTTGGTGACCCCGTCGACGATGGCTGCGACCTCGGGCCCGAGCTCGCGCTCGATGTCGGTGAGCTCGAGGCCGGTGTCCTCGACGGCGTCGTGCAGCAGCGCCGCCGCGATGGTGACCGCGTCGAGCCCCAGGTCGGCGACGATCTTCGCCACCGCGAGGGGGTGGGTCATGTAGGGCTCGCCCGACATGCGGATCTGGCCCTCGTGCGCGTCGCGGCCCAGCTCGTAGGCCCGGGTGATCATCGCCACGTGCTGGCGCTGGTCGCGGCCCTTGAAGCGGGAGACGAGCGGGGCGACCTCGACCGCGGGCGGCGCGAGCTCGCGGCGCCACGGCAGCACGCGGTTGACCGTGGTCACCCCTCAGCCCTCCCTCGTGCGGTCGCCGTGGTCGTCATGCATCCAGGCTACCGGCCGGCGATGTGCCCCGAGCGTCCGGGGCTCAGCGCTTCTTGCCCTTCTTCCGGGGACGAGGTGGATGCGACATCGTCGGCGTGACCCGCGGTGCAGGGGCCGTCGACGGGGCACCGGTGCGCGACGACGGGCGGTCGCGTCGAGCCTCGACACGCCCGGCTCCACCGCCGATGGCGGCGACCTCGGAGGCCAATACGACGTCGGCACGTGCGCCGCCGAGCCGCCGACGGACCTCGGCCATCTCGGGCTCGCGTTCCTTCAGCAGGTTGAGAACGGGCACGGCGATGAAGAGCGACGAGTACGCGCCGACGACGAGGCCGATGGCGAGCGCGACGCCGAACTCCTGGAGCGTGGTGGCACCGAGCACGAACGATCCGACCACGATGATCGACAGGACCGGGAGCAGCGAGGTGACGCTGGTGTTCACCGAGCGCATGAACACCTCGTTCGTCGCGTAGTTCGTCATGTCGGTGTAGGTCATCTTGTTGCTCGTGCCGACGAGGTGCTCGCTCTCCTTCACCTTGTCGAAGACGACGACGGTGTCATAGAGCGAATAGCCGAGGATCGTCAGGAAGGCGATGACGGTGGCCGGGGTGACCTCGAAGTGGAAGATCGAGTAGAGCCCGACGGTGACGATGATGTCGTGCACCACCGCCGCCAGGGCGGCGACGGCCATGCGCCACTCGAGGCGGACCGAGAGGTAGGCGGCGATGACGAGGAAGAAGAACACCAGGGCCCGCTGCGCGGCGCGACTGATCTCGTCTCCCCAGGTGGGTCCGACGGTGTTGATCGAGACCTCCCCCGCGTCGACGCCGGCCGCGTCGGCCAGCGCGGCGACGATGGCCTCGCTGTCGTCGACGGCCTCGACCCCTGCCTGGACCCGGATGCTGCGGGTGTCGGTTCCCGAGGTGACCACCTGGATGCGCGCACCGTCGTGGCCGAGCGGCCGCAGCAGGTCGCGGGTCTGCTCGACGGAGAGGTCGGCGGTCGGCACCTCCCACACGCCCCCACCCTCGAAGTCGAGGCCGAGGTTGAGCTGGCGGATCACGAGCGACGCGAGGCAGGCGACGACGAGCAGCCCGGAGGCCACCACCGCGCGCCGCCACCCGCGGCGGAAGTCGAACCCGGGATTCCCGCTGTACAGGCGCGAGGCGATGCTCACGATGCACCACCTCCCCCGACGGTGGCCGCTTCCCGAGGGGCGGGGGCGGTGCGGTCATCGGCCCCCATGACGGGGAGTCCGAGCCAACGGGGGGATCGCTGAAGTCGCGGTGAGCGACCGAGCCAGACGACGAGGGGCTTCATGAGGAAGTACGAGACGACGAGGTCGAGGATCGTGGCGAGGCCGAGATAGAGCGCGAACCCCCGGACCGGTCCGACCGTCAACCAGTACAGGAGGCCGGCACCGATGAGGGTCGTGACGTCGGCCTTCACGATGGTGCTGAACGCCGAGGTGAACGACCGTTCGACGGCGGAACGCACCGGCCGCCCACCGCGGACGTCCTCCTTCACGTTCTCGAAGTAGACGACGTTGGAGTCGACCGAGACACCGATGGAGAGGATGAGGCCGGTGACCCCCGCGAGGGTGAGGGCGAGGCCCTGAGTGGCGCCGAGCCAGCTCACCACCGTCCAGAGGAGGGCGAAGGAGACCGCGAGGGACACCATCGCCACCACGCCGAGCAGACGGTAGTAGGCGATCATGTAGGCACCGACGAGGATCAGCCCGACGACCCCGGCGATGATGCCGGCGTCGAGCGCATCGCGGCCGATGGTGGCCGACACGGTCTGGGTGGTGGCGGGCTCGAGTTCGACGGGCAGGGCGCCGAAGCGGAGGGCGGTGGCCAGGTCCTGCGCCTCGGTCTGGCTGAAGTTGCCGGTGATCGAGACGTTGCCGTCGGGGAACGACGGCGCCTGGAAGACCGGGGCGGAGATGACGGTGCCGTCGATGACGATGCCGAGCATGCCGCTCGGGCAGTTCTCCTGCCGCGAGAAGCAGTCGGCTGCCATCTGGTTGAACTCGGCGAGGGCGTCGGACCGGAGCTCGAGCTGTACGTACCACTCGATGTCGATGAGCGCGTTGGCGTCGGACACGCCCGTGCCGGTGAGCACGGTGGGACCGAGCCGGTAGCGGGGCGTGACACCCCCCTCGGACTCTCCGTCGAGCACCACCTCGGCGTCGGCGGTGTCGTCGTCGCGTGGTGTGACGTCGACCTCGGCGGGGTCGACCACTTCGATCACGGGCCGGAACCGCAGCTCGGCGGTCTGTCCGACCAGCTCGAGGGCGCGCTGGGCGTCGTCGACGCCGGGCAGCTGGACGAGGATGTTGTCGCCCTGGCGGGCGACCTCGGGTTCGGCGACACCGAGCGCGTCGACGCGCCGGCGCATGATGGCGATCGTCTGGTCGAGGGCGTCGCCGCTCGCCGGCCGGGTGGGTTGGAGGACCACCGAGACGCCGCCCTGGAGGTCGAGGCCGAGGAGGGGCTGGTTGCCCGACGCGAACGTGTAGACGAGCCCGAGCACCGTGAGCAGCAGCGTGGCGACGAACGGGACCGCTTCCTGCTTCCGCATCAGTCGCCCTCGGCCTCGTCGGCGCCTTCGGCGGCACCAGTGTTCTCGCCGCCTTCGGCGGGGCCAGCGGGGGCGTCGTCGTCCTCGAACTCGATCTTCGTCGCGACGGCGGCGCTCGCCACCCGGATCTCGACGCCCGGTGCGACCTCGAGGAAGAGGTCGTCGTCGAAGATGTCGGTGACCGTCCCGTAGATGCCGGCGGTGATGAGCACCTCGTCGCCCACCTGGATGGAGTCGATCATCTCCTGGTGACGCCGCTGACGCCGTTGCTGGGGCAGGATCATGAAGCCCCAGATGAAGAGCATCATGATGGCGAGGAAGATCAGGAGATCCACGACTGCGTGCCTTCCGGTGCGGACAGAGACCGAGGGGTCACGCTAGTCGCCGCTCGTGACCCGGTGGTATCCCGCTCAGCCCCACACCGCGAGCACCTCGGCGCGCAGCGCGGCGAAGGTGCCCTCGTCGATCGCCCGGCGCATCCGCTCGACGAGGTGGAGGGTCCACGCGACGTTGTGGAGGGTGAGGATCCGGCGGGCGGTGGGCTCGTCGACGATCAGCAGGTGCCGGATGTAGGCCCGCGAGTAGCGGCCCGTCGGGTCGCCGGGGAACGCGGGGTCGATCGGTCCGTCGTCCTCGGCGAAGCGGGCGTTGCGCAGGTTGAGGCGCCCCTCGGAGGTGAGCGCCATGCCGTGGCGACCGTGGCGGGTGGGGAGCACGCAGTCGAACATGTCGACCCCGAGCCCGACGGCCTCGACGAGCCCGGCCGGATCGCCGAGACCCATGAGGTAGCGGGGTTGGTCGACGGGCAGCTGTTCGAGCGTCGGGCCGAGCACCTCGACCATCTCGGCCCGGCTCTCCCCCACCGAGAGCCCGCCCACGGCGTAGCCGTCGAAGTCGAGCGCGACGGTGCGGTGGGCACTCTCGGCGCGCAGGGCCACGTCGAGGCCGCCCTGGACGATGCCGAACTGGGCCTGGTCACGGCCGTGGGTGTCGAGCCGCCGTGCCCGCTCCTCGAGGAACGCGGCGCGCCCCCGCTCGGCCCAGTGGGCAGTGCGGTCGACCGCCTCGCGGATGACCTCGACCGGCGAGGGGAGCGGCGGGCAGACGTCGAGCACCATCTGGATGTCGGCGCCGAGCGCGGCCTGGATGGCGACGGCAGATTCCGGGGTGAGGTGGTGGGAGCTGCCGTCGTAGGTGGAGCGGAACAGAGCCCCCTCGTCGGTGACCTTCGGCTCGAGGGAGAACACCTGGTACCCACCCGAATCGGTGAGCATGTGCCCGTCCCAGTCCATGAAGCGGTGCAGTCCGCCCCGGCGGTCGATGAGATCGGCCCCGGGCCGCAACATGAGGTGATAGGTGTTGCCGAGAACGATCTCGGCGCCGAGCCGTTCGAGGTCGGCGGTGTCGAGGGTCTTCACCGCCCCACGGGTGCCGACCGGCATGAACACCGGGGTGCGGTACTCGCCGCGGGGCGTGCGCACCGTCCCGGTACGGGCGGCGCCGTCGGTGGCGGCGAGCTCGATGTGCAGCTTCACCGGCCGCTCCGTTGCAGCAGCATGGCGTCGCCGAACGAGAGGAACCGGTAGTCGGAGGCGAGGGCGATCTCGTAGAGGGCACGCCAGCGAGGGCCGACGAACGAGTCGATCATCACGAGCAGCGACGAGCGGGGGATGTGGAAGTTCGTGAGGAGCACGTCGACGACCTGCCACGGGTGGTCGCCGTGGATGAACAGCTCGGTGTGTCCCGAGCGGGCACCGGAGGCCGCGGCGGACTCGAGTGCCCGGGCCACGGTGGTGCCCACCGCGATCACCCGTCTCGCACCCTGACAGGCGAGCCAGGTGCGGTCGGGCACGAGATACCGCTCGGCGTGCATGTGGTGGTCCTCGACCCGCTCGGCGGTGATGGGCCGGAAGGTGCCGATGCCGACCGCCAGCTCGATGCGGTGCAGCTCGGCACCCGCGGCCTCGATGCGATCGAGCAGCTGGGGTGTGAGGTGGAGGCCGGCGGTGGGCGCGGCGACCGAGTCGGGCCGGTTGGCGTAGACGGTCTGGTAGCGCTCGGGATCGGCGAGGGTGGCGTGGATGTAGGGCGGCAGCGGGAGTTGGCCGTGGCGGGCGAGGGCCTGCCGCAGGTCGCCGTCGTGGTGCACCGTGACCCACCGCACGCCGTCGCCCAGGTCCTCGCCGACCTCGACGCTGAGTCCGGCTCCAGCTCCCGCGGCGGGTCGCAGCACGGTGCCGGGGCTCACCTTGCGGCTGGGCCGCACGAGGGCCTTCCAGCGGCGATCGACCGGTTCGAGCAACAGCACCTCGACCGATCCGCCCGTGGGCTTGACGAGCTCCAGGCGCGCCGGCATGACGCGGGTGTCGTTGACGACGACGACGTCGCCGGGGCCGAGCTCGTCGGCGAGATCGGACACGTGGCGGTGCTCGGGCGGGTTCGACGGCCCCCGGTCGACGAGCAGGCGCGCGGCGTCGCGAGGCTCGACGGGCGTCTGGGCGATGCGTTCGGGTGGCAGGTCGTAGTCGACGTCGTCGAGATCCATGAGCCCTGCGAGGCTACCGGGGCCCGACCGCGGATCACTCGAAGAGGCTGGGGGGCTCCGGGTCGGCGACGGGCAACGGCGGTGGGGTGAGCCCGAGGTGCTGCCAGGCCGCCGGGGTGGCCACCCGTCCTCGTGGCGTGCGCATGAGCAGGCCGAGCTGGATGAGGAACGGCTCGTAGACGTCCTCGACCGTCTCGGGCGGCTCGCCGACGCTGATGGCGAGGGTGGAGAGCCCCACGGGACCCCCGCCGAAGCGGCTGCACAGGGCGTCGAGGATGGCCCGGTCGACCTTGTCGAGGCCGAGCTCGTCGACGCCGAACACGGCGAGCCCTGCGTGGGCGGTGTCGTGGTCGACCACGCCGCTGCCCCGCACCTCGGCGAAGTCCCGCACCCGGCGGAGGAGTCGATTGGCGATGCGCGGGGTGCCCCGCGCACGCCGGGCGATCTCGACCGCGCCCTGCTGGTGGAGGTCGACGCCGAGGATGCCGGCGGCCCGCACGACGATGGCCTCGAGATCGTGGGCCGTGTAGTAGTCGAGCCGGGCGACGAGGCCGAAGCGGTCGCGCAGGGGTCCGGTGATGAGCCCCGTGCGGGTGGTGGCGCCGACGAGGGTGAAGCGAGGCACGTCGAGTCGCAACGACCGGGCCGCGGGGCCCTTGCCGAGGACGATGTCGATCTGGAAGTCCTCCATCGCCGGGTAGAGCACCTCTTCGACCGAGCGGGAGAGGCGGTGGATCTCGTCGATGAAGAGCACGTCGCCGTCGGCGAGCTGGGTGAGGATGGCCGCGAGGTCGCCGGCCCGTTCGAGCGCGGGGCCCGAGGTGACGTGGATGCCGACGCCCATCTCGGCGGCGACGATGCCCGCGAGGGTGGTCTTGCCGAGGCCGGGGGGACCGGCGAAGAGCAGGTGGTCGGCGGCCTGGCCACGGCGCCGAGCGGCCTCGAGCACGATGCCGAGGTGCTCCTTCAGCTCGGACTGGCCGACGAACTCGTCGAGGGTGCGCGGCCGCAGGCTCACCTCGTCGGCCCCGGCAGCCCGGTCGAGCTCGCGGGCGCGCTCGACCCAGGCGAGATCGCCCTCGGCGTCGAGGTCGTCGGGGCTCGGCTCGGGGTCGAGCAGCTCTTCTCTCACCGGGCACCTGCCAGGCGTCGGAGGGCCTCGCGCAACAGCTCCGACGCATCGCCGTCGGCCGGGAGGTCGCGCACCGCCTCGCGGATCTCGTCGGGCGCGTAGCCGAGGCCCGCGAGGGCGTCGTGCACGTCGGCGCGGACCGATCCTCCGCCGTTGGCGGCCGACGACGAGGACGTGGTGGACGTGTCGAGATCGGGGATGTCGAGTCGGGACTTCAGCTCGACGAGGAGGCGAGCCGCCGTCTTCTTCCCCACGCCGGGCACGAGGCACAGCGCGGCCATGTCCTCGTCGGCGATGACCCGGGCGAGCTCCCCGGGTGGGTGGACCGAGAGGATCGCGAGCGCGAGTGCCGGTCCGACCCCGTGGGCGCCGAGCAGCGCCTCGAAGGTGAGGCGCTCGTCGCGGGTGGAGAACCCGTAGAGGGTCTGGGCGTCCTCGCGGATGTGGTGATGGACGTGGAGGAACACCTCGTCGCCCACCTCGCCGATGGCGATCGCCGTGGACGGGCTCACCACCACCCGGTAGCCGATGCCCATGACCTCGACCATCACCTCGCCGCTCAGGGTGCGGTCGACGAGGGTGCCACGGAGCGACCCGATCATCGGACGGCTCCGATGGCGGCGGCGAGCGGGGCGTGGGCGAGGTGGCAGAGGGCGAGCGCGGCGGCGTCGGCGGCGTCGGCAGGACGTGGCGCACGGGCGAGCCCGAGGAGGGTGGTGACCATGGTGGCCACCGCCGCCTTGTCGGCCGCACCGTCGCCGGTGACGGCGAGCTTCACCTCGTTGGGCGAGTACTGGGCGATGGTGCAGCCCCGGGCGGCCGCCTCGGCGAGGACGAGTCCCGAGGCCTGGCCGACCGACACCGCCGTGCGGAGGTTGTGCTGCACGAAGATGCGCTCGACGGCGACCACCGACGGGGCGAACTCGTCGAGCAGGGCCTTCACCTCGGCGTGCAGCTCGGCGAGTCGCGCGGGCAGCTCGTCGTCGGGCGAGGTGCGCAGGACGCCGATCGCGACCGCGGTGGCCGGACGCGAGCGGGCGTCGAGCACCGCGTAGCCACACCGTGAGAGGCCAGGATCCACACCCAACACGAACACGTGTACGACCATAGCCAGTGGCGGGCGCCCATCCGGGGATCCCGTCGGGCACCGAACCTACAGTGACGACCGGTTCCGGCCGACGAGCATCCTGTGCCCGACTCCCCCATCGCACCCGCCTCCGACCCCCCTCCCGCGACCGCACCGCCCGCGCCGACCGCGCCCCCGACCCCGACCCCGGCGGTGAGGCTGGCCGGCGTCACCCGGACCTTCGGCGAGGTCACCGCCCTCGATGCCCTCGACCTCGTCGTGCCCGAGCAGAGCATCACCGTGCTGCTCGGACCGAACGGGGCGGGCAAGACGACGGCGGTGCGGATGATCACGGGCGCGCTCGAGGCTCACGGGGGCTCGGTCGAGGTGTTCGGGCTCGACCCCACCGTGCACGGCGAGGAAGTCCGGCGGCGCTGCGGGGTCGTGTCCGCGAAGCCCGCCCTGTACGACCGGCTGAGCGGGTGGGACAACCTGCGGTACGCCGCCGAGCTGTACGGCCTCGGGCGGAGGGCCGACGAGCGGATCCGGGAGGCCGCAGCCCGGTTCGAGATCGACCACGCGCTCGACCAGCAGGTGGGCGGCTACTCGACCGGCATGAAGACCCGGCTCGCCCTCTCCCGGTCCGTGCTCCACGAGCCCGACCTCTTGCTCTTCGACGAGCCGACCTCCGGCCTCGACCCCGAGTCGTCGTACGCGGTGCTCGACCTGATCCGCCAGATGCGCCGCGACGGGTCGACGATCGTCATGTGCACCCACCTGCTCCTCGAGGCCGAGGGTCTCGCCGAGCAGATCGTCGTCATGGAGGATGGCGCGAACCTCGTCTCGGGATCGCCGACCGAACTGTCGGCGCGCTACTGGCCCGGCGTCGTCCTCCGTCTCGAGGCCGAGGAGCCCGCGAGCCTCGATCTCCTGGCGTCCCATCCCGCGGTGCTCGAGTACCGCCGGGGCGACGCGCCCCACGCCACTGCGACCCTGCGGGACGACGCGCCGGTCGCCGACCTCGTCGGCGAGCTGGTCGGCGCCGGGGTCCGACTCACCCGCGTCGAGCCACGGCGGCCGAGCCTCGAAGACCTCTACTTCGCGGTGCGGGCCGAGAGCCGCCAGGCCCGGGAGAACGGTGGAGCCAGCCGATGAACACCTCGCACGTCCTCACCGTCGCCCGTACCGACCTCAAGCAGCTCATCGGGGCTCGCGACTTCTGGATCCCGATGATGTTCCTCGGCGGCCTGTTCTTCGTCTTCGTGCCGACGGTCCTGCTGCTCAGCATCACGAGCCTCGGCGACGTCGAGATCGTCTCCCAGATCTCCCAGACGCTCGAGCTCCTGCCCGCGACCTCCCAGGAGAACATCCTCGGCGACACCGACGCGGGGCGCGCCGGCTACGCGCTCGCCGTCTACCTCTTCGCCCCCGTCGCCGTCGTCGTGCCCCTCACCATCTCGACCGCGGTCGGCGCGGCGACCATCGTCGGGGAGCGGGAGCGCGGCACCGGCGAGTTCCTCGCCCACTCCCCCGCCGACGTCCGCTCGATCTACCTCGGCAAGCTCATCGCGAGCCTCCTTCCCGGCTACGCGACGACGGTCGTCGGCTTCGGGCTCTACTCCCTCATCGTCAACACGATCGTCGGCCCCGAGGTCGGCGGCTGGTTCTTCCCGACCCCCCAGTGGTGGCTGTTGATGCTGTGGGTGGTGCCGCCGTTCCTCGCCCTCACGCTCTCGATCGTGCTGCGTCTCTCCGCACGGGTGAAGAGCACCGCCGCGGCCCAGCAGGCGTCGGGCCTCGTGAGCATCCCGCTCATCATGATCGCCTACTCACAGTCGACCGGCGCGCTGTTCGGCGCGGCGAACGTCACCCTCTATGTCGGCGCGGCGGCGTGGGCCCTTGCGCTCGTCGGCCTGTGGCGCGGGATGCAGTCGGTCAGCCGCCAGCGCCTCCTCGGCGTCGCCGACGGCATCTGAGGCGACCGAGCGCGACGACGTTCAGGAGATGGGGTTCACGCCGTCGGTTCAGGCGGTGGCGGCGCGCACCGCGTGGACGATCTCGTCGGTGGAGCGGAACGTGAGTCCGGCCGTGGCGCGGTGGGCGTAGCGGATGACGCCGTCGGGGTCGACGACGAACACGCTGCGTCGGTAGAACCCGAGCGGCCCGAGGATGCCGTAGGCCGCACCGACGGACTTGTCGACGTCGGCGAGCAGCGGAAAGGCGAAGCCCCCCTGGGCCTCGGCGAAGCCGAGGTGGCTGTCGACGTCCTGAGGACTGATGCCGAGCACCCGGGCGTCAACGGCCGCGAACTGGTCGATCTCGCGGGTGTAGCTGGTGAGCTGCCGGGTGCAGACCGGGCTGTTGTCGGCCGGGTAGAACGCGAGCACCACCGCCTGACCGCGGTGTTCGGCGAGGGTGTAGGTGCGGGTGCCCTCGGCGGTGCCGTCGGTGCCCGCCAGCTCGAAGTCGGGTGCGGGGTCACCAACTCGTACCGTCATCGTCCTCTCCTCGGTCGTCGGGGTCGGTGCTGGTGTGGCGGCCAGGGGCATGCCGCGCGCCGCTCGTCGACCGGCGGCGCGGCGTCGACCGGCTGCGGCGCCCGCGGCTGCGCTGGGCCCGCTCGCCGTGTTCGAGCTCGTCGAGCATGCCGGCCACGGCCGTGTGGATGCGATCGACCTCGCTCCGGGCCTCGTGGCGTCCGATGAGGTGTCCGCCATAGGTGGTGCCTCCGGCCACGGGCAGCGACAGCAGCACGAGGGGGTCGACACCGAGCCAGGCTGCCGATCCGACGACCGCCGCACCGCCGACGGCGACTCCTGCGCCGAGCCACGTGGCGTGGATGGAGCGGACGCCCCTGAGGTCGAGCGCGACGCGGACGAGCGTGGCGGGTGGATCACCCCCGGCGCCCGATCCGAGCGAGGAGACGGTGACCGACACCTCCTTCACCTGCTTGAGGCGCAGGCGTCCGGCGAGATCGGTGCTGCGGACGATGGTGGCCGCCACACCCTGGCGCGGCACCCACCGCGAGCCGTCGGCGAACACCCTCGCCTGCTGGAAGTTCTGCCGCCGCAGGAAGCGCCCGACCCACGCCTCGGCCTCCTCGACCGACACCGGAACCTCACGCTCGACGACCAACTCGCGGGACGGCAGACGACCGCCGGCGTAGACGTCGGGCGGGCGCACGTCGGGGTGCAGCACCTCGTCGAGCGCGCGCCGGACGGCGTGGGGCGAGAACCCGGCCTCGATCGCCGCCGCCTCCACGACCTCCGGGGCGATCCCCTCCGTCGGGAGCACCAACCCATCCTCGGCGTCGAGCTCGGCGGCCCGCCGCAGGACGGCCGCCAGCTCGTCCTGGGTCAGGTGCCGGGATCGCTCGAGCTCGCCCACGACGACCTCTCAGGCCGAGACCGTGGCGAGGATGTCGTCGGGGATGTCGAAGTTGGCGTGCACGGCCTGGACGTCGTCGTGGTCGTCGAGCAGGTCGAGCACCTTCAGCACCGCGTTGGCGGCCGACTCGTCCTCGAGCGGCACGACCGTGGAGGAGATCATCGACGCCTCGGAGGACTCCACCGGCACCCCCGCTGCATCGAGCGCGTCGCGCAGGTCGTTGAGGTCGCCCGGCGCGCACGTGACGCGCCACGTCCCGCCCTCGTCGACGATGTCGTCGGCCCCGTGCTCGAGCGCGACCTCCATCAGCTCGTCCTCGCCGATCGAGCCGCCGACGAGGATGACCCCGCGCCGCTCGAACTGCCAGGCCACGGCTCCCGGCTCGGCGAGCGATCCGCCGTTGCGGCTGAGGATGGTGCGGATCTCCGAGCCCGTGCGGTTGCGGTTGTCGGTGAGCACCTCGATGAGCAGGGCCACCCCGTGCGGGGCGTAGCCCTCGTAGGTGATCGACTCGTAGGTGACGCCCTCGAGCTCGCCGGTGCCCCGCTTGATGGCCCGCTCGATGGTGTCGAGGGGCACCGAGTTGTCGCGCGCCTTCTGGAACATCGTGCGCAGCGTGGGGTTCGAGTCGGGGTCGCCGCCTCCTTCGCGGGCTGCGACCTCGACCTGGCGGATCAGCTTGGCGAACAGCTTGCCGCGGGCCTTGTCGGCCGCTCCCTTCTTGTGCTTGATGGTGGCCCACTTGGAGTGTCCGGACATCAGCTCACCTCGTTCAGGAGCAGTTGGTGGATACGGAGGTCGTCGCCGAGCTCGGGGTGGAACGCCGAGACCAGCACCGGACCCTGACGGCAGAGGACCGGGGCGCCGTCGACGCTCGCCAGCACCTCGACGTCGGGGCCGGCGGACTCGACGATCGGCGCGCGGATGAACACGGCGTGCACCGGCGCGGGATCGAGCCCCGAGTCGGCGAGCCCGTCGACGAGCAGGTCGGCCTCGAAGGAATCGACCTGGCGACCGAAGGCGTTTCGCCGCACGACGATGTCGATCGCGCCGAAGCTGCGCTGGTCGGGCCGCCCGTCGCGAACCTCGGCGGCGAGCAGGATCATCCCCGCGCAGGTGCCGAGGGCCGGCAGGCCGGCTCCGAGCCGCTCGGCGAGCGGCTCGAAAAGGTCCTGGCGGTGCAGGAGCTTCGACATGGTGGTGGACTCGCCACCGGGCATGACGATGGCGTCGATGCTGTCGAGGTGCTCGGCGCGACGCACCTCGACCACCGCCGCACCCAGTCGGGTGAGGCTACGAGCGTGGGCGTCGACGGCCCCCTGGAGCGCGAGGATCCCGACCTTCATCGGCCCCTGGAGGCCTCGCTTCGGCCGACGAGGCGGGCATGGTCACCAGCCCCGATCGGCGTAGGTGGTGTCGAGCGTGGAGATCTCGAGGCCGGGCATGGCCTTGCCGAGCCCGCGGCTGATCTTGGCGAGCATCTGCGGGTCGCGGAAGTTGAGTGTGGCCTCGACGACGGCCTTCGCCATGCCGGCGGGATCGCTGCTCTTGAAGATGCCCGAACCGACGAACACGGCTTCGGCGCCGAGCTGCATGACGAGGGCGGCATCGGCCGGTGTGGCGACACCGCCGGCGCAGAACAGCGGGACGGGCAGGCGGCCGGTCTCGGCGATCTCCTGCACGAGGGGCAGCGGGGCCTGGAGCCGCTTCGCCCAGTCGAACTGCTCGGCGGGATCGGCCTGGGTGATCTTGCGGATGTCGCCGAGGATGCTGCGCAGGTGGCGCACCGCCTCGACGATGTTGCCGGTGCCCGCCTCGCCCTTGGAACGGATCATGCACGCGCCCTCGGAGATGCGGCGCAGCGCCTCGCCGAGGTTGGTGGCGCCGCAGACGAACGGCACGGTGAACGCCCACTTGTCGATGTGGTGGACCTCGTCGGCCGGGGTGAGCACTTCGGACTCGTCGACGTAGTCGACGCCGAGCGCCTCGAGGATCTGGGCCTCGACGAAATGGCCGATGCGCGCCTTGGCCATGACCGGGATGGTGACGGCCTCCTTGATGCCCTCGATCATCTCGGGATCGCTCATGCGGGCCACCCCGCCGTCGCGGCGGATGTCGGAGGGAACCCGCTCGAGGGCCATGACGGCCACCGCGCCCGCATCTTCGGCGATCTTGGCCTGCTCGGGATCGACGACGTCCATGATGACGCCGCCCTTGAGCATCTCGGCCAGGCCTCGCTTGACGAGCTGGGTGCCGGTCTCGCGGCCGGTGGTGGGTTGCGCGTTCTCCATGTCGATCAGTGTAGGTCTGGGGATCGACGGCTCCGGCACCGAATCGTCACTCGACGGCGCCGGGTTCGAGGAACGCGACGCTGCCCGCGCCCTGGCGGGGCAGCGAGAGCCAGACCCGACCGGGGCTGAGGCGGATCTCGTTGCCCTCGGCGTCGCGGAGCTCGTAGCGGGCGCCGGGGGCAGGTCGCTCCCAGGTGCCCGACACCATCCACCCGTCCGACAGCACCCACGCCTCACCCGACCCGACGGTGTGGGCCTCGGGCGAACCGGGGTCGGCGGGGCTCGTGCCGTAGGGGGTGGAGAGGATGACGATGTTCGGGAACACCAACTGGAAGTTGCTCGGGCTCAGGTGTTCGCGACCGTCCTGCCAGCGCAGGAAGCCCTGCTGGTCGGCGTCCCACACCCACCGGGTGCGGGTGGTGCCGAAGGAGATGTCGACGCCGCTGACGGGGACCGCGTTCGCGGGGGCCTCGTCGTCGGGGCCGAGGAAGCTGAAGATCGGTCCGGGGGCGGTGGCCTGGTCGGCCGCGCCTGCCCGCAGCGCCGAGGTGTCGACGAAGAGGTTGAACGGGGCCCGCCGGGACCGGTCGCGCACATAGAGGTTGCCGAAGCCCGAGTTGTGGCCGGCGGCGACGGCGACGTTCGCGTTGTCGAGCGCCCGGATCGTGCCGTTGTTGCCCCCGGAGTGGCCGAAGATCGGACGGCCGAACAGCGGGAGCAGGTCGATCTCGGAGGTGCGCGCGCTGCGCACCGGACCGACGGGATCGGACTCGGTGGACTGGAACACCGCGAGGAAGCGACTGATGCCACCCTCGACGAGCTCTTCGACGACGAGGTCGGCGGTGTCGAGACCGTGCTGCGGTTGGGCCGCTCGGTCGCTGCCGATCTTCACGGCGATGACCGGCCGCTCGAGCACCTCGTCGTCGACGGGCAGTCCGGTGAGGAGCGAGACGGTGGGCGGGACGGTGGTGGTCGTCGTGCTCGACGTCGTGGTGGTGGAGCTCGACGTGGTGGAGGGCGGCTCCTCGGCGGCCTGGCTGTCGCCGCCGCACGCGGCGAGCAGGGCGAGGGCGAGACCGAGGAGGGCCGTCGTGAGGGCGGTCCGCGGACGCGGCGGACGGAGGCGGAGGTACTGCAACAACTGGGTCAGAGCTCCCGTAGCGTGGCGATTCGCTCGTCGATCGGCGAGTGGAAGGAACCGGCCCGCCCGTGTGCCGGCGAAACAGGATCATCGATCCACAGGTGCCGTGTCCAACGGGGCGCGGAGTCGAGCGACGTCGACCCGGCGATGCGTTCGAGCGCCCCGATGAGACCCGGGGGATAGCGGGTGTAGGCGACGCCGTCGAGGTCGGCGAGCAGGTCGGCGCGGGCCGGCAGCAGGCGCTGGGGTGCCCCCGCCCACACGACGGCGATGGCCGCGACGACGGTGGCGAGCGCGGCGTGCTCGGACTTCACGAGCGCGAGCTGGCGGGCGACGACGCCCTCGAGCTCGATGCGGGTCGACTCGTCGAGGAGCCCACGGGTGACGACGAGCGTGCTGTGCCGAGGGGTGAGTCCGAGGATCGCGGCGTTGCGCGCGGGGCTGTCGACGACCATCAGGCGTGGGTGGGCGATGCCGTTGGCGACGCAGAGCCCGTCGACGAGGTTCTCGAGGCGGGCGGCGTCGGTGAGGGGCACTGCGCCCACGGCGACGAGCACCCGCTCGACGGTGCGCTGGACGTGCAGGCGGGCGAGCCCGGCGCCCGCGACGAGTCCGACGAGCCCGAACCACCAGCCGATGCCGAGCAGGAGGCCGACGAGGAGGAACACGACGCCGACGGCGATCGCGACCGATGTCGCGAACGCCACGACGACCGTGCGACGCCTCCGGCGGAGGTCGGTGGGGGCGGACAGCGCGGGGGCCTCGACGCTCAGAACTGCACCTGCACCGGGCCGCGCGACTCGTCGTCGGCCTCGAAGTACTCACGCTCGGTGAAGCGGAACATGCCAGCGAGGATGACCGCCGGGAACGACTGGATCTTCGTGTTGTACTTGTAGACCGTGTCGTTGTAGAACTGCCGCGCGTAGGCGATGCGGCCCTCGGTGCCGGTCAGCTCCTCCTGGAGCTGCATGAAGTTCTGGTTCGCCTTGAGGTCGGGATACGACTCCGAGAGGGCGAACAGCGACTTCAGCGCGCCGGTGAGCACGTTCTCGGCCTGCGCCTGGCCCTCGACGCCGGTGGCCGACACGGCCATGTTGCGCGCCTGGATCACCTTCTCGAGCGTCTCCTGCTCGTGGGCGGCATAGCCCTTCACCGTCTCGACGAGGTTCGGGATCAGGTCGTAGCGACGCTTGAGCTGCACGTCGATCTGCGCCCACGCGTTCTCGATGCGGTTCCGCAGCGAGACGAGCGAGTTGTAGGTCATGATCACGAAGATCACGAGGACGACGACGACTGCGAGGATGATCAAAAGCGCGGGCATGAGGCTCCTCTGGGCGGTGGACCGATCCGCACCGGAGCGGCGCGACGACGGTGGTGGTGTCCCGATCGATCATAGGGCACGAGGGTGCCGGGATCGCTACACCCCTGTGGTGGACAGGGCGCCCGACATCACCCGCTCGAACCGCTCGAGGTAGAGCTCGGCGAGGGCGTCCATCGAGAAGGCGAGCGCCCGCTCGCGACCGGCCTCGACGAGGCGATCGGCCACTCGCGAGTCGTCGAGCACCGTGTTGATCGCGCCGGCGAGGGCCTCGGCGTCGCCCGGCTCGACGAGCAGCGCGTCGACGCCGTCGGTGGCGACGTTCGTGTAGCCCGGAAGGGCCGAGGCGACGACCGGCGTACCGGCGGCCATGCCCTCGAGCAGGACGACGCCGAAGGACTCACCGCCGAGCGACGGCGCACAGAAGATGTCGGCGCCCCGGATCCGGCGGGCCTTCTCCTCGTCGCTGATGCGGCCGAGCCACTCGATGCGTGGGTCGCCGGCGTGGGCCGCCTTGAGCTGTTCGGTGTCGGGACCGGTGCCGCCCACCCAGACGCGCAGGTCGGCAGGCAGGTGGGTGAGCGCGTCGAGCAGCACGGCGAGCCCCTTGCGCGGCTCGTGGCGACCGATGAAGAAGATCGTCGGATGCTCGGTGGGCCAGGGCGTGGGCTTCGCGTACCGGTCGATCTCGATGCCGTTGAAGAGCACCTCGTAGTCGCCCTTGAGGTACCGCTTGGCGAGCGCCGCGGCGTCCTGGGACACGGCGATGCGATGGTCGAGGCGCTTGGCGATCATGCGCAGCGGGACGCGGCCCCACGTGTAGGGCCCGATGTGGCCCGCAGCGTGGAACGTGCCGACGAGCGGAGCGGACTTGAACACACAGGAGGTCATCGAGATGCCGGGCACGAGCGGCTCGTGCAGGTTCAGCACGTCGAAGTCCTCGTCGCGCAGCGCCCGGATGAGGCGGAGCTGGGCCGCGGGATCGGGCGCGATCGGAGCGACCGAACCGTTGGCTGCTGTCGGGATGCTCATGCCGAGCGGCGTGACGCCGGGGTCGGGTGGCGGCCCGTCGCACGGTGCCAGCACCCGGGCTTCGTGGCCGAGGCCGCGAAGCGCCCGGGCGAGCCCGAGCACCTGGTACTGCACACCGCCCGGAACGGTCAGGCTGTAGGGACAGATCAGGCCGATGCGCACCGCTCCACCGTAGGAGGTCGGCCCCAGGGTTGCCAGGGACCCGCCACTCTCTCTCCCCTCCTCCCTCTCCTCCCCTCCCCCTCTCCCCCTCTCCCCCGCTCTCCCCGATGGGCGCGATCTGCGTCACCCCCTGGCGCAGATCGCGCCCATCGGACTGGGAGCGCGGTCAGGTGGGGGCGTGGTCGCTCGGCCAGTTGGGCTGGAGGAGGTGCCACTGCTCGGGAGCGGCCGAGATGAGGCGCTCGAGGGCGTGGGCGATCTGCTGGGTGACCCGGGCGACGTCGGCACGCAGGCCGTCGCCCGACCGACCGATGTCGAGCGGCGGCTCGACCACGGCGCGGTGGCCGTCGCCGTCGAAGTAGATCGCGGTGGGCACGACCGGTGCGCCGGTGCGCAGCGCGAGGGTGGCCGGGCCTGCCGGGAGCGTGGTGGTCTCGCCGAAGAACTCGACCGGCACTCCCCCGCCGGCGATGTCGCGGTCGCACAACAGGCACAGCACGTCGCCCTCGCGGAGGGCGCGGAGCGACTCGGCGCCGGCGCGCGGACCGAGCGGCACCACCGTCATGCCGAGGGATCGCCGGAAGTCGACGAACCACTCGAACAGTTCGGGCGGCTCGATCGCCTCGACGACGGCGGTGACCGGCACGTGTTCGATCTGGGTGAGCCAGAACGCCGCCCACTCCCAGCCGCCCAGGTGCGGGAGGGCGACGATGACGCCCTGCCCCGCCTCCCGGGCGCGCACGACGTGGTCGTAGCCCTCGAAGGAGAACCCGGCGTCGAGCTCGGCGGGGCTCAACGACGGCAGCCGGAACGACTCGACGTAGTAGCGGGCGTAGGACTCGAACACCGCGTCGACCGCACGGTCGAGCGCCCGCCCCTCGAGCTCGGGACGGACCCGGCGCTGGTGCCGGGCGACCATGTCGCGCCGCCCGCGCATCAGCTTCGCGGCCGCCGTGCCGGCGAGGTCGGACACCCCACCGACGAAGGGCGAGGGCACCGTCTTCGCGATGGTGGACCCGAGCCGGTACGCGCTCGCGACGGGATCGGGCAGGCTCACCACCTGATCAGCGGCGGTTGCGTGCCCGCTCGCGCCAGGTCTGGCTCAGCGGGCGGGTGCTGCGCCGGCGGTGGGCGCGCACGAACGCACGACGCTCGGGCAGCGGGAGCGGCTCGGGGCGCTCGGCCTGCCGCCACACCTTCACGAACCGCTGCACCGCCGTGACGGCGGTGAGTGCGAGCATCACCCACAGCACGCCGACCAGCACCTCGAAGAAGAGGAAGCCGAAGCCGAGCACGATGAACCGTTCGGCACGCTCCATGAGCCCGCCGCGGGCGTCGAAGCCGAGCGACTCGGCCTTGGCCCGCTGGTAGGAGACGAGGGACGCCGCGCCGAGCAGGGCCATCGGCAGCATGACGAGCAGCCCGGGCCGGTTCGACGCGAAGTACCACGCGACGCCTCCGAAGAGCAGCGCGTCGGTGAGCCGGTCGGTGACCGAGTCGAAGAACGCACCACGCCGGGAGTTCGTGATGCCCGAGGCCTTGGCGAGGGCACCGTCGAGGAAGTCGCAGAGACCGGTGAGGGTGAGCAGGACCAGACCCAGCCGGAAGTGCCCGGCACCGACCGCAACCGCGGTGGAGATCGCCATGGCGATGCCGAGGGCGGTGAGGTGGTCGGCCTTCAGACCAGTGCGGCGCAGACCGGTGCCGATCGGTCGCAGGCCGGCTTCGATGTTGGTCCGCCAATGTCCATCGAACATGGACGACTCCTTGGAGTGGGGAGGCAAGCGAGTGCTTGCAGACGCGAGCAAGGTTACCAGCGACCACCCCCGATGCCCGGCACCCGACCCTTGGTACCGTCCCCTCCATGGCTGAGCACCCCTTCACCGACTTGATCCCCGCCGATGCGGCGGTGGCCGCCCGGTCGTTCGGGCGTCGGTTCCGCGACGCGGCCGCCGCTGCCGCCGCGGCGACCCTCGACGAGGAGCCCGAGCAGTCCGAGCTCGACGAGGTGGCGGCCCGACCCGGCGCCGACGGCCTCTCCGCCCTCGACCACCTCGCACTCGCCGCCGACCGGCTCGACGCCGCGCAGTCCGCGGTGCGCGCCTCGCTCGTCGATCCCGGCCATCGGGTGAAGGCCGAGCTGCTCGACCTCGAGGCCGCCGCCGGCGTGTCGCACTCGGGACGTCTCGAACACGAACTCGGGCGCATCGAGCGGTTCGGGGCCGAGCTCGCCGAGGCCGTCGAGCGGGGCGATGCGGGTCATTGGGTCGACGAGCGCACTACCACCGCCGGCGACTCGACCACCACTCTTGCCGTCCTCCAGGCCACGGTCGCGTTCGTGCTCGACCGCCTCAAGGCCGTCGAGAAGGTGCTCCGCGAGGTCCGCGGGCGTCCGTCCTGACCGACCCGACCGACCCTGGCCCGGCCCTGGCCGGTCAGGCGTCGAGGTCGGACCAGTCCTCGGGGTTGTCCTCGCTGAAGAACTCGAGGACCTCGCCGTCGACGCCGTCGACGAGGACGAGGCCGCGGTGGGCCGGGGGCGTCTCGGCCGAGTAGACGAGGATGCGCCAGGTCGGCCGGCTGCGGAGGCCCCGCCAACCGAGCTGGGCCGAGGCATGGCCGACGGGGAACCCGACCGCCGAGGTGGCGGCGACGAGGGCGTCGCGCTCGTCGATGTCGAGGTTCCATCCGGCGATCAGGTGGTAGGCACCGATGGCGGCGAGGAGGACGGCGGCGAACAGAGTTCCGCCGTTCACGAGCACGGCGTCGCCGCTGCGGAGGAACCACAGCACGGCGAGCCCGGCCGCCAGCACGAGATAGAGGTAGCCGGGGATGCGGCGGCGATTGTTGTTCGGGAAGATGTACGGCCCGACGTAGGCCGACGGTTGGAGGTCCTCGGGGAGCTCGTCGCGGATCTCGGCGTCGTCGAACGGCTCGCCGGCCGGCTCGTGGCCCTGTGACTCGTGCTCGGACATCGCCCCTGACCGTACCGGCGCCGCCACGCGCGACGTGAATCGCGACCGATGAGAACGCGGCCCGCTCCCGGTCTGCATGGTCGTCCGACCACGAAGGAGGCAGATCCCATGGCCAGCGCAGCACCCCAGGGCAGCAAGGACAGCGGTGAGAAGGTGAAGGGCCCGGCGTCGTACTTCCCCTCGATCGAGAAGAAGTACGGCCGACCGATCGAGCACTGGCTCGACCTCGCTCGTGCCCGCGGCGAGGCGGCGCACATGGAGGTCGTGCGCGTCCTGAAGGAAGAGCACGGCCTCGGCCACGGACACGCCAACGCGATCGTCGCGTTCGTCAGGGCCGAGCGGGCGGGCTGAGGTTCAGTCGTCGGGCCAGGCGGCGCGGATCTTGGCCCAGGTGGCGTCGAGGGCCTCGGGGAGGACCCGGGTCTCGGCGACGGTGGTCATGAAGTTGGTGTCGCCCGCCCAGCGTGGCAGGACATGGACGTGGAGGTGGTCGGGGACGCCGGCACCTGACCCCCTCCCCTGGTTCACGCCGATGTTGATGCCGTCGGGCGCGTAGGCCCGCTTGATGGCGACCGTGGCCGCCCGGACCCCCTCCCACAGCTCGCGGTGCTCGTCGTCGGTGAGCGCGTCGAGCTCGCTGGCGGGTCGCTGCGGGAGCACCATCAGGTGGCCGTTGCTGTACGGATAGAGGTTGAGGAGGGCGAAGCAGTGCTCGCCCCGCCAGACGATCAGGGTCTGCTCGTCGGGGAGCCCGCTGTGGAGGATACGCTCGAAGAGCGTGCCCTCGCCCTCCGCGGGTGGTGGTGCCTCGGAGTCGACCGTCTCGACATAGCGGATCCGCCACCCGGCCCAGAGGCGCTCGAGTGACATGTCAGGCGTGCGCCTCGACCTCGGCGGCCAAGCGCTCGATGAACGCGTCGACCGCCACACCCCGCTCGACCTCGCCACCGCGGGGATTGACCCCGACGGTGTCGTTCGCGACGTCGTCGTCGCCCACCACCAAGATGTAGGGCAGCTTTTCGGTCTTGGCCCGCCGGATCCGGTTGCCGAGCGGCTCGCTCGCCTCGACGGCGTCGGCCCGGAACCCCGCGGCGCGCAGGCGCCCGGCGAGGGCGAAGGCGTGGTCGTCGTGGTCGCCGCGCACGCCGAGGACCCGCACCTGCACGGGGGCGAGCCAGGCGGGGAACGCGCCGGCGTAGTGCTCGGTGAGTACCCCGAAGAACCGCTCGATCGAGCCGAAGAGGGCTCGGTGGATCATGATCGGCTGGTGGCGCTGGCCGTCGGAGCCGGTGTAGGTGATGCCGAACCGCTGCGGGGTCTGGAAGTCGAGCTGGATCGTCGACATCTGCCAGTTGCGGCCGATTGCGTCGCGCACCTGCACGGAGATCTTCGGACCGTAGAACGCGCCGCCACCCTCGTCGTGCACCAGCTCGAGGCCGCGGGCCTCGCCGACCCGGCGGAGGACCTCGGTGGCCTCGTCCCACTCCTCGATGGTTCCGACGAACTTGTTCGGGTCGCGGGTGGACAGCTCGAGGTAGAAGTCGTCGAGGCCGTAGTCGGCGAGCAGGTCGAGCACGAAGGTGAGGAGCGAGTCGAGCTCCTCGGCCATCTGCTCCTTCGTGGTGAAGATGTGGGCGTCGTCCTGGGTCATGCCCCGCACGCGGGTGAGGCCGTGGATGACGCCGGACTTCTCGTACCGGTACACGGTGCCGAACTCGAAGAGGCGCAGCGGCAGCTCGCGGTAGGAGCGGGTGCGGCTCTGGAAGATCAGCACGTGGAACGGGCAGTTCATCGGGCGGAGGTAGTAGTCGGTGCCGCCCTCTCCGCCGACGTCGTCGAGGTGCATCGCCGGGAACATGCCCTCGGCGTACCAGTCGAGGTGCCCGGACGTCTCGAAGAGGTTCGCCTTGGAGATGTGCGGTGAGTAGACGAACTCGTAGCCGGCCTCGGCGTGGCGGCGGCGCGAGTAGTCCTCCATGAGGCGGCGCACGATGCCGCCCTTGGGGTGGAACACCGCGAGTCCCGAGCCGATCTCGTCGGGGAAGCTGAAGAGGTCGAGGTCGACGCCGAGCTTGCGGTGGTCGCGCTTGGCGGCCTCCTCGAGGCGGTGGAGGTGCTCCTCGAGGGCCTCCTCGGTGTGCCACGCCGTGCCGTAGATCCGCTGGAGCATCGGCTGGGTCTCGTCGCCCCGCCAGTAGGCGCCGGCGACGCGCATCAGCTTGAAGTGGCCGAGCCGACCGGTGTGGGGCACGTGGGGGCCACGGCAGAGGTCGATGAACCGCGGCGGGTTCTCGTAGGTGCGGACCAGCCCGGTCTCGGTGGCCGACATCGGGTCGTCGGCGGCGCCGCGGATGATCTCGCACTTGTACTTGTGGTCCTTGAAGAGCTCGAGGGCCTGGGGCTCGGGGATCTCGTCGCGGACGAACGGCTGCTGCTCGGCGATGATCTCCCGCATGCGGGCCTCGATGCGCTCGAGGTCGGCCTCCTGGAAGGTGCCGCCGTCGGGCAGCTCGAAGTCGTAGTAGAAGCCGTCCTGGACGGGCGGACCGATGGCGAACGTGGCGCCCGGGTACAGGTCGAGCACCGCCTGGGCGAGGACGTGGGCCGTCGAGTGGCGGATCGTGTAGAGCCCCCGCTCGGTCTCGGGGGTGACGATCTGGACCTCGGCTCCGTCGTGGAGGGGGTAGTCGAGGTCGCGCTCGATCCCGTCGACCACGGCGATGACCGCGGCCTTGGCGAGACGGGGACCGATCGACGCGGCCAGGTCGGCACCGGTGGACCCCTCCGGCAGCTCTTTCGTCGAGCCGTCGGGGAGCGTGATCGAGATCGTGTCAGCCATGGAAGGTCGAGGTTACCGGCCCCGGCGCAGGGCCCTGAACGCAGAATCGCCCGAGGGCGTGGGGACTCAACCGGCCTTGGCGTGGGCGCCGAGCAGCTCGGCGGAGGAGCGCCGCGGGATCGTCGGCTCCTCGACCGCCGCCTCGGGCTCGGACGACGCTGCCTGGGCCGTCGGCTTGGTGGCGTAGGTGGGGTCGTACTCGAGGCCGGTGAGATTGCGGATCTCGAACATCACCTCGTCGGTGATCTGGCGGAGCACCAGGCGGTCGTCGGCGCGGTCGAGGTACTTCTCGACGTCGATGGGGGTGCCGAAGCGGAGGATGACCGTGCGGAAGAACTTCGGCACCGGGCTCTCGGGCGGCTGGATCTCGCGGGTGCCGATGATGCCGACCGGCACGATCGGCGCGTTGCAGCGCAGCGCGAGGCGGGCCACACCGGTGTGCCCCTTGTGGAGCTTGCCGCTGCGGGAGCGGGTGCCCTCGGGGTAGATACCGAACAGCTCACCCCGCTCGAGGGCCCGCGCCGCGGTGTTGAGCGCACGCTCGCTCGCGCTGCCACCCGAACGGTCGATCGGGATCATGCCGAGGGCGGGGAACAGCTTCCGGGTCTTCCAGTCGTCGAGGTACTCGGCCTTACCGACGTAGGTGATGCGTCGGGGCAGGACGCTCGGGACGAAGAACGAGTCGATGGCCGCCTGGTGGTTGGCGGCGATGATCGCCGGGCCCTCCTTCGGGACGTTCTCGAGCCCCTCGGTGCGGATCCGCCAGCAGAAGCGCAGGACGGGTGCGACGAGCGCCTTGCCCAACCAGTAGAGCTGCCCGACCCGCATCGGCTCCTCGTCGGGCGCCTCGACGCCGGCCGCCGCGGCCCTTCGATCCGTGAGATCGATCTCGCCGGTGCGGGTGTCGACAGCCATGCGCCCCAAGTCTGCCCTACC
>CAZAVX010000036.1:0-6844 GCA_964488835.1 uncultured Iamiaceae bacterium
GACCAGGCGTTCGCGCTGCGTGAGGCCGCTCCGGGCTCGATCCTCATGGGCGAGGAGCGGGGCCTGCCGCCCGACGGGTTCGACCTCGGCAACTCGCCCGTCCAGTTCGACGGCGTCGACCTCGACGATCGGGTGGTCATCCAGCGCACGACGAACGGAACCCGGGGCCTGATGTGGGTCGAGGCCCCACTGGTCCTGGCCGCCGCTGCGATCAACGCATCGGCCACCGCCGCGGTCGCGGGCGCGATGCCGTCGGTCCATCTCGTGTGCACCGGCACCTCGACCTCGGAGGATCGGGTGTGCGCTGAACACATCGCGACGCTTCTCGGCAGTTGCGAACCCGACCCGACCGAGACACGACGGCGCATCCTCGACGCCGACCCTGAGCATCGTCGGCACTGGACACGTCCACGCTCAGCCGAGGAGATCGCCGCGCACGAAGCCGACCTCGCTGCCTGCGCACAGGTCGATCGCTACCACTTCGCCATGGTCGCCCACCGTTCTGACGACCACGTGGTGCTCACCCGCCACGACCCTTGACCCCGCGAGGGCCTGGGGAGGACCCGGCCTGAGCCGCACGGGTCACCACTCGGAGTTCCGGGTGAAGTGAGCGGCAGGGCGCCCGAGCCATGTGGTGTGTCGCATGACCAGCGGAAGGTGGACGCGGTGCGCCGCCGCCAGCCCCGTGAGCTGACCCGGCGCGCACCCGATCTCGCGCGCCAGCTCGGTCCACGTGAGGTCCTGGTGTCGTCGCTGCTCGTCGAGCGCTGCGTGCAACGCAGCTGCATCCCATCGCAGCACCATCCCTGGCTCTGACACGCGAAGGACCGTCGACGGCGAACCCGCCAACGGGTGTCCGGGGACGAAGTCCTCGGGCGCTCGCGCCAACCAGAGCAGGACCTGCAACACGCCGTCTCCCTCAGCGGTCGCCCCGGCTTCGAAGCTCCTGATCGTGGAGGGCGACACCTGCCGAACGAGGGACGATCGGTCGGGTCGTCGGCTCACGGCGCGTGCGACCTCCGCCCAGGTGAGCCCGTCGGCCACCCGCCGCTCGTCGACCGCCTGGTACAGCGCCTTCAGATCGAAGTCGGCCACCCGTTCATGGTCTCAAGGTCCCATGCCATGCGCCATCCTGCGGGCGAGGACGAGCACCTTGGACTGGCGGAGCCGGAACCGGCCGGCCTCGTCCCGCCCCCGCTGCTCGGCGAGCCATCGCTCGGCAAGGTCACCATGAACCCGACCCGCCCGCACCGCTCGATCGAGCCCCGACTCGAGACCGACGGGCATCCGGTCGATCCGACTGACCACCGATGCCTCGGTCACCACATCGGTGATGCGGAAGCCGGCCTGTTCGACGAGCTCGGGAAGGCGGCGTCCGATCGCGGGTTGCCGGACGTTCGGAAGTTCGGCGGCGAGCCTCTCGGCACCCACGATCTCGGAGTCGATGCGCCATGACGACCAATCCGGTTCGAAGACCGCGAGCTTCCCGTCGAAACGGAGGACTCGAGCCACCTCGGCGAGCACGCGCTCGGGAGCCTCGACGTGTTGGAGCACGCGTTCGATCCGGCAGCCGTCGAACGATCCCGAGCCGAAGGGCAGGGTCACACCATCGGCCTGGATGACCCGCGCTGTCGGCGTCCGGGCAGACGACTCGGACACCATCGCCCAGCTGGGGTCCACCCCGACAGGGCGCAGGCCGGCGTCAGCGAGCAGCGAGAGGTCGTGCCCGGCCCCACAACCGAGGTCGAGCACCAGCCCACTGGGAACTGCTCGTGCCAGGGTCGTCGCCACGTAGGACTTCATGGCCCCGAGCCAGCCCGCCGAGATGTCGAGCGACGCGACGAGCGCCGTCGGGTCGGGACTGTCGTCGACCGAGGAGAAGTGGGACATGGTTGTCCTCCACGCCGGGGCCCAGGCGGTCGACCTCCGGCAACCGGCTCCCCGGGGGTGCTCCCCCGTCGGCCCGCCAGTCGCGTCGTGCTCCGATCATCCCACGACGGGAGCGCTAGTTCTGGCGCTCCCGTGCCGGGCTGCCGGCTGACTCGTCCTCGAAGCGCTTCTCGGCTTCATCGACGTCGCCGTCGGTCTCGTCGAGCAGCTCGTCGATCAGCTCCTCGTCCTGGTTCACGGCCTGGCCGATCGACTTGTCCTCGTAGCCCGGCTCGTCGTACTTGGCGTCGGGGTCGGTGCCGGTGGGGGTGTCGGTTCCGTGCTCGCTCATGGGGAGTTCCTTTCGTCGCGTCCCGCGTCCCCGGCACCTACCCACTGCCCCGTCGCTCACACGTGCCCCCGGTGATCTGCGAGGATCACCCCTCACATGACCACCCTCGCCTGGATCCTCGCCGCGGTGACCGCCGCGTTCGCCCTCACCGACTGGTACGGGGTCATCACCGAACGACGGGCGGTCCGCTACGTGGCCAAGCCGGGCACGCTCGTCGCGCTGATCGGTGTGGCACTCGCACTCGATCCTGTCGACGGCACGATCCGGGCGTGGATGGTGGCGGGCCTCGTCTGCTCGCTCGCGGGCGACGTGTTCCTCATGCTCCACGAGCGCTGGTTCGTCGCCGGGCTCGCCTCCTTCCTCCTCGGCCACGTCGCGTACGTGGTGGGGCTCGGCCAGGCCGACCAGTCCCTCGCCGGTCTGGTGGTCGGCGGCCTCGTCGTCGCCGCGGCCGCCGCCACCCTCGGCCGGTCGATCGTCACCTCGGTGCGCCGCGGCAGCTCGCCGGGTCTTGCCCCACCCGTCGTCGCCTACATCGCCGTCATCTCCGCCATGGTCGTCGCCGCGTTCGGCACCACCGCCGTGGCAGCTGTGGTGGGGGCCCTTCTCTTCTACGTCTCCGATGCGACCCTCGCCTGGAACCGCTTCGTGCGGCCGATCCCCCACGGCGGTCTCGCGGTGATGGTCACCTACCACCTCGGGCAGGCGGGCCTCGTCGCCTGGCTCGTCACCGGCTGACGGGTCCGCCTGCTCGCCCGCTCAGGTGTCGGCCCGCTCCACCCGGTCGCGCCCCCGCCGCTTGGCCACGTACATCGCCTCGTCGGCGAGGCGCACCAGCTCCTCCCCCGAGGTGTCCTGCGCAGGCGCCGACGCCAACCCCACCGAGATCGTGATCGGCCGACCCTCCAGGGCGTCGGGCAGGATCATCGACCGCAACTCGCTCTGCCAACGGGCCGCCCGCTCGCTCGCCACCTCGAGGGTGGTGCCCGGCAACACCACGACGAACTCCTCACCGCCGTACCGGCACACGACGTCCTCGTCCCGCACGTTGCTCGCGAGGGTCTGTGCGACCTTGGTCAGGACCCGGTCGCCCGCATCGTGCCCGAGCAGGTCGTTGATCGACTTGAAATGGTCGACGTCGACGACGGCCACCGTGAGCGGCGCCCCCGATCGCTGCGCCCGGTGGATCTCCTGTTCGAGGGTCTCGATGAGATACCGCCGGTTGAACACCCCGGTGAGCGGATCGCGCACCGACTGCTCACGCAGGTGCTCCTGGAGGGCCTCGACCTCCTTCATCCGGTCGTGGAGCGCCTTGTTCGCGAGGCGGAGCCGCTCCTCGGCCTCACGCCGCTCCCGCACCTCGACCTGGGCGCGTTCGAAGGCTCGGGCGTTCTCGAGGGCGATGGCCGCCTGGGCGGCGAACGACTCGGCGAGCCGAGCGTGGCGGGGGGTGTAGAAGTTCGGCTCGTACTTGTCGAGGGTGAGCATGCCGACGCACTCGTCGCCGAACATCAGCGGCACGCCCATCCACCCCCGCACCCCCGACATCGCGTGGTCGGGGCTCGGGAAGTTGTAGTAGGGGTGCTCGCCGAAGATGTCGCCGACGATGACCGGCTGCTTGCGGCGGATGACGTCCGCGTTCGGGGTGCCCTCGCGCTCCACGTCGAAGCCCAGTCCGTAGAACACGTCGGGATCGATCCCCGCGCCGCCGATGATGACGACCCGATCGTCACGCAGCTCCTGCACCGACGCAGTGTCGTAGGGGACGACCGAGCGGAGCTCCTCGAGGATCACGGGCAGCACGTCGGCGAGTCGGAGTGTCCGGGAGAGCGCCTGGCCAGCCCGGACGAGCCCCTGCTCCTCCTCCCTCCCGGCACGCTCGCGTTCGAGGCCCTCGTGGTGGGCCCACACCGCGGCGACGAGATCGGCGGCGAAGCCCACCAACAGCGCGGCCGTCTCCTCCTCGGCGGGCGACGACCGCGGGGGGATCGTGGCCATGATCGAACCGATCGACTCCCCACCGAGCTCGACCTCGCGAGCCACCACCCGGTCGCCCTCCACGGGGCGCGAGTGGGCGAGCTCGCCGACGCTGACCTCGCCGAACCCACGGATGTCGACCCGCGCGCCGAGTGCGCCGCTGGACGACGACACGAGGTCGAGGATCTCGTTCAACAGCTCGGGTGTGTCGGCTTCGCGCGCGACGATCCGCAGGCCGGCACCTACCAACTCGTACGGGAGCTGCGCCGTGTCCGCACCGTCGTGCACGGATCCCGTCTCGTCCATGGGGAGCTCAGTCGAGGCGTCCGAGGAGGTCGACCACCCGGTCGAGCACCAGGGCGGCCGCGGCGGGGTCGTGGTCGTCGGTGCCCCGGTCGGTGAACAGGTGTCGGTCGCCGGGGTAGAGGTAGAGCTCGGCCTCGGGGATCGCGGCGGCGAGCGCGCGGGCGACCTCGGCGTCTCCCCATTCGTCGTCGGCCATCGTGTGGAGCTGGAGCGGCACCCCGGCGGGCCAGGTACCTCCGAACTCGTCGAGCGCCACCGCGGCGTGGACGAGAACCGCCGCCCTGGCCCCAGGCCGCGTCTGGGCCAGCATCTGCGCCGGCATCACGCCGAGCGAGAACCCCACGTAGGCGAGCTCCGCGGGGAGCGCCTCCGCGGCGAGCCGTCCGCGCTCGAGGATCGCGCCGAACCCGATCGCTTCGGCGTGGGCGACACCGTGATCGACCGACGCGAAGCGCTCGCCTTTGAAGAGGTCGGGCGTGTGCACCGTGTGGCCCGCCGACCGGAGATCGTCGGCAAATGCCAGGCACCCGTCTGTCAGTCCCAACGCGTGGTGGAACAGCAGCACCTCGGCCATGGTCGCACCATACCCCGGGTGGGGTGGGCGCAGTCCTGAGTCGATCGGCTCAATCGGCGGGTGTGAGCACCGCCTGGGACTGGGTCGTGAGGGCCACGAGCCGGCCCTGGTCGTCGCGCAGCTCGGTCTGCACGGCGATGGTGGTGCGCCCCACGTGGAGGGGTCGCGAGGTGGCGTGGACCGTGCCCTCGCGCACCCCTCGGAAGAGGTTGGTCGCCGATTGGATCGTCGAGGTGCTCGCTCCCTCGGGCAGGTTGAGGAAGGCGCAGATCGCCCCGATGCTGTCGGCGAGGAGCATCAGCGCGCCGCCGTGCATCAGACCGCCGACGGTGCACCGCTCGGGCGCCCACGGCATCGTGCCGACCACCTCGTCGGGCGCCGCAGCGCTCACCTCGATGCCGTTCGCCTCCGCGAAGGGCATCATCGCCACCATCTGGCTGGGGTCCACGTCTCGTCCTCCTCCTGCACGCCTCGCGCGCCCTGCGTCGTCGGTCCCTGTCACCCACATCGTCACCCACCGAGGTCTCCTCGACCATTCCCTCCGGGGTCATCATCCCGGCGCGTCTCGCGACGATGGATCCTCGCCGAATCCCCGTTGCCACCGGGGTGCGCGGGGTCGACACTGTGCGGATGCAGCTGCCCGACGCTCCCATCCTCACCGAGCGCCTGGTGCTGCGCCCGTGGGACGAGGGCGATGTCGACGCGATGAGCGCTGCGATCACGGCGAGCCTCGACCACCTCAGGCCGTGGATGCCCTGGATCGCCGACGAACCCCTCGACCGGGCCGGCCGGCTCGACATCATCGAACGGTTCCGGAAGGAGCGCGAGGCGGGCGAGTCGCTCGGTCTCGGCATCTTCCTCGACGACGGCACCGTCGTCGGCGGCACCGGCCTGCACACCCGGGTCGGGCCCGGCGGCCTCGAGATCGGGTATTGGGTGCACGTCGACCACGTCGGCCGCGGCATCGCCACCGAGGCGGCCGGGGCGCTGACGAGGCTCGGGCTCGGGCTCGACGGGATCGACCGCATCGAGATCCACCACGACGTGAGGAACCACGCGAGCGGCCGAGTGCCCGCCAAGCTCGGCTTCACCAGGATCGGGGAGATCGAGGTGGAGCCCACCGCTCCCGCCGAATCCGGCATCCGGGTGGTGTGGGCTCGCCGGTTCGACCCCGACGCTGATCCGACCGAGAGCGAAACATGAGCGGACCCGATCCCCAGTCGCCGCCCGTCGAAGCCTCCCGCGTCGAGCACGACCTCGCCGTCTACTACGACCAGGAGGCCGACGACCGGGCCGACCGCCCCCTCGACGACCGACGGATCGCGGCGCGCACGGCGTTCCTCCACCGCCTCGGCGGCGCCGGCGTGCGCGTCCTCGAGGTGGGTCCCGGCGCCGGACGTGACTCCGCTGCCCTCGTGGCCGCGGGCCACGACGTCGTCGGGGTCGACCTCTCGCGCCAGCAACTCCGCCACGCCGTTGCGACGGGCTCCCTCGCGATCGTGTCCACCGCCCGCTCGCTGCCGTTCCCCGACGACACCTTCGAGGCGCTCTGGACGATGAGCGTGCTGATGCACGTGCCGGACACCGCGATCGTCGACACGCTCGTCGAGCTCCGACGAGTCCTCCGACCCGGCGCGCTCGCCGCCATCGGGGTGTGGGGCGGACCCGACGTCGAGGACCGCGGCGACCGGCAGGACCGATACGACCCGCCCAGGCTGTTCAGCCGACGGTCCGACCACCGGTGGCAGGCCCTCCTCGGTCGGCTC
>CAZAVX010000036.1:6944-25275 GCA_964488835.1 uncultured Iamiaceae bacterium
GACCTGAGACTGGGCTGATCTGGTGACCTCGAGGGTCACGAGCACAGACCAGAACGCGGGCGCGCGAACTCGGGGCGGTCAGCCGAGGGCCGTGGTGAGGAGGTTGCGCGCCTCATCGCTCAAAGGCACCTCGGGCACGAGGGCGAGTGCCCGCTCGCTCATCTTCGCCACGGTCTTGCGGACGACCTCGACGAGGCGCTCGCGCTGGAGCTGGTCGGCGATGTCGACGAGCTGGGTCTCGAGGAACACGAGGCACGCGACGTCTTCGATCCACTGGGTGCCCGACGCCTCGTCGAGCCGCTGGCGCCGCACGAGCACCTGTACGCGGTTGGTGGTCGCCTCGTCGTAGCCGGCCGCCAAGAGGATGTCGGCGATCTCGTTGGCGTGGCGGTCCTTCTGATCCCGCCGCCAGCGCAGGTAGCCCGCCCGCCCTTCCGGGTAGTCGGAGCGGGGCACGGCGAACCGCCGGAGGTGGTGCGCCCGGGCGGCGAGCAGGAGTGCCTCGTCGGCGTCGGGCACGAGGCGCGCCATCCACTCGGCGGCGAGGCGCCCGTGGGCGAGCGCGAGCGGGAGCCGCTCGCCCCGCACCTCGACGTGGGTCGGGTCCTCGGCGTTGGCCGAGTCGATGATGGAGACCGCGGTGGCGTACCGCTCCGAAGGCCGCTGCACGGTCAGACCGCGCACTCCCCTTCGCCGACCTCGGCGGCGTAGGGGCCGGTCTCCCCGTAGTCGACGTAGAAGTCGGGGTTCTCGTCGGGGGTCGGGAACCAGTCGAGGTGCTTGAGCTCCTCGGCGATGGCCTTCGTCCCACCCGCCCGGTCGAGCCAGCCACGGAAAGCCTCACCGGCCTCCCGCTCGGCGGCGAAGCGACGCACGACGTGGGCCGCGGCCTCGGGCGCAGCCTTCGCCGGCAGGCGGAGTGCCTTCTCGCCGAACTGGATGGTCTCCTCGCCGACGTAGCCACCGAGCAGCATCTGGTAGCCGGGAGCCGACTGCCCGTGGGCCCGACGCTCGGCGCCGAAGAACCCGATGTCGGAGGCGTGGTGCTGGCCGCAGGAGTTCGTGCAGCCGGAGATGTTGATGCGCACGCCACCGACCTCGGCGAGCCCCTCCTCCTCGAGCCGCTGCCCGATGGCCGAGGCCAGCCCGCGGGACTGGGTGACCGCGAGGTTGCAGGTGTCGGCGCCCGGGCAGGCGACGACGTCGCGGGCCAGCTCGGCGCCGGGGCGGGCCATGCCGATGGCCTCGAGCCGCTGGTAGAGCACCTCGACCTGGCTCTCGTCGAGGCCGCGGAACACGACGTTCTGGCGATTGGTGAGCCGCACGTCGGCACCGAGCTCGCGCTGGATGGCGGCGAGGGAGCGGAACTGGTCGGCGGTGATGTCGCCGAGCGCCGCGTAGGCGATGGCCGAGACCGTGCCCTTCGCCTCGCCGCGGATGACGCTGGTGGCCACCCACCGCTGGTACGGGTCGTGGGGCAGGATGTCGACCCGCACGCCCTGGCCGACCGCGGTGACCTCGCCGCTGGTGGCCATCCCGGCGGGGGCGTCGCCGGCCTTCGCGACGATCTCGGGGATGCCGCCCGGCCAGCTCGACGACGCCGGCAGGGTGCGGCGCAGCTTCAGCACCCGGTCGCGCAGCTCGTCCTCGCCGAGGGTGTCGACCACCCACTTGAGGCGGGCGCGCAGCTTGTTGTCGCGCTTGCCGGTCTGCTCGAAGACCCGCAGCACCGCCTCGATGGTGGGCAGGAGGTCTTCACGCGACGTGAAGGGCTCGAGGGGCACCGCTGGGTGCGGGTTCGCGCCGAGACCGCCGGCGATGAAGACCTTGAACCCGCTCTCGACGGTGCCGTCGTCGAGCGTGCGGGTGGTGGCGATGACGCCGACGTCGTTGAACATCGCCTGGCCGCAGTCGGTGGCGCAGCCCGAGAAGTTGATCTTGAACTTGCGGGGCAGGCGCTGGCCGAGCGGGTTGCGCACGAAGTGCTCGAAGGCGGCCTCGGCCCACGGCGTGACGTCGAGCTTCTCGTAGGGGCAGGCGCCGGCGAGGTGGCATGCCATGACGTTGCGGACGGTGTCGCCGCACGCCTCGCGGGTGGTGAGCCCGACCGTGCCGAGGAGACGCATCACCTCGGGCACCTTCGCGAGCTCGACGAAGTGCATCTGCACGTTGTGGCGGGTGGTGATGTGCCCCCAGCCCCGCGAGTAGGTCTCGACGATGTGGCCGAGCATCTCGAGCTGCTCGGGGGTGGCGGTGCCGGCGGGGAACTTCACCCGCACCATCTGGTTGGTGCCCCCCTGGCGCTGACCGTAGATGCCGTTGTTGAGACGCATCACGCGGAACACGTCTTCGTCGATCTCGCCCGCGAGGTACTGGGCCACTGCCGCCTCGAAACGCTCGACGTCGCGCTGCTGCTCGGCGTCGAGGTCCCGCGGTGCCGGGACGACTGGTGTGATCGGCACGATGCTCTCCCGTTGAATTCCGACCTGAGGGGTCTACTTTATGCACACCCTCCGAGCCGAAACAATGAAAAGCCGATCTGGATTGTCGGGATTCAGGCTCCGGGGTCCTCGCCGATCTCCCGGAGGGCGTCCCGGAGCGCCACGCGCAGGCGGCGTGCGTGGGCCGGGAGCAGGTGGAACACCAGCCCGGCGCCCGGCCGGCCGAGCTCCTCGGTGGTGAGGACGACGCGGGGTTCGGCGTCGTCGTAGTCGTCGCTGATCGCGACCGCCCATGACACCGGCATCGCGTCCTCGTCGCCGGGCGGCAGGTCGTCCGCGGTGAACGGCTGGTCGTCGATCGATCGGCGCATGGCCCCAGCCTCTCACGACGCCGACAGCCGACCCACCCCTATCCCGCCCCCAATTCCCACCCCCAATTCCCACCCCCACCCGAACTCCGAGTCTGAACGGTCGCCACGCGGCCGCTCGGACTCGGAGTTTCGGGAGTTCCCAGGGTTCCCGGGTTCGGGCTGTCGAGGTCCGGGGTCTGGGGTCCGGGGGACTCGGAGATCGCGGTCAGGCGGTGGCGAGGTGGTCGTAGAAGCTCACGACGCGGGCGAGGGCACCGTCGGCGATCTCGCAGGTGTCGGTGCCCGCCGCGAGCAGGGTGCCGTCCTCGCCCCGGAGCTCCCAGCCGAAGCGGAACCAGCGGTCCACCCGCTCGACGTCGCTCGTCCTGGTGAAGACGTACCCCGGGAAGGTGGCGTGCACCTGGGCGAAGAGGGTGTCGAGCCCGTCGTGGCCGGCGGCCTCGTGGAGCGGGTCGATGAAGTGCCCGTCGGCGGTCCAGGTCGACTCGATGAGCTCGCGGCGGCGGGCAGCATCGAGCTCGTTGGTCCCGGCGAGGAAGCCGTCGGCGAGGCGGACGGCCTCGGCGAGTGCGGGGTCCTCCGCGACGGTCTCGGTCGGGGTGTTGGTCGTGTCGGTGCTCATGGTGGTGACCTCCTGCGGTTGGGGTGCCGCTCACGATGAGCCCCCGAGCCCGCCCGGGGCGATGACCTGTCAGGTAGGGGCACCGTTACCCCACACGTAACGGACGCAGCGTCCGCAGACCGGTACCGTCACTGCCGTGAGCACGATGACCGCGAACCGTCAGGTGGGTCCGCTCCTTCGCGAGTGGCGTCGGCGGCGCCGGCGGAGCCAGCTCGACCTGGCCACCGAGGCCGAGGTGTCGACTCGCCACCTCTCCTTCGTCGAGACCGGCCGGTCGAAGCCGAGCCGCGAGCTGCTCCTCCACCTGGCCGAGCACCTCGAGGTCCCGCTCCGTGACCGCAACGCGCTCCTCCTCGCTGCTGGCTATGCCCCGCTCTATCCCGAGACCCCGCTCGACGACCCCTCGATGGACCTCGTCCGCGCCGCCATCGACGGCATCCTCGCCGGCCACGGCCCCTATCCCGCGGTGGTCGTCGACCAGCGGTGGGACGTGATCTCGTCGAACGAGGCTGCCCTCGCGGTGTTCACCCAGGGCGTCGCCGAGCACCTGCTCGAGCCGCCACTCAACGCCATCCGCCTCGGCCTCCACCCCGACGGGCTCGCGCCGCGCACCGAGAACTTCGCCGAGTTCAGCGACCACCTCCTCATTCGGCTGCGCCGCCAGGTCATGGCATCCGGCGATCCTGGCCTCGAGGCGCTCTACGAGGAGGTGCGGCGGTACCCGGGCGTGGTCGAAGGAGGCGTCGACCCGTCGGAGCTCGCGAACCTCCTCTTCGTGCCGCTGCGCCTCCGCGACGACGAGGGGCGCGTGCTCTCGTTCTTCAGCACCCTCGCCACCTTCGGCACCGCGCTCGACGTCACGCTCTCGGAGCTGACGATCGAGGCGTTCTATCCCGCCGACCGCGACACCGCCGACGCCCTCCACGCCCGGTCGGCCGGCCGCTGAGGCGGGGCTCGACGTCGGCTATTCGAAGAGGGTGCTGAGGCTCGCCCGGGACGCGATGCGGCGGATCGCCTCGGCGAAGAGCGGCGCCACCGACACCACCTCGATGCGGTCGGACTCCGCGTCGAGCACCGCCTCGACCGAGTCGGTGACGAAGAGCGTGCGGATCGGGCTCGCGTGCAGCCGCTCGAGCGTGCGCTCGCCGATGATGCCGTGGCTGACCGCGGCGTACACCTCCGCGGCGCCACGCTCGACGACGACACGAGCGGCATCGGCGAGGGTGCCGGCCGAGGTCGTGAAGTCGTCGACGATGAGGGCGGTGCACCCCTCGACGTCGCCGATCAGCTCGGTGACCTCGGCGGTCTCGGAGTGGTCGTCGCGGCGTTTGTCGGCGATGGCGAGCGGCACGCCGAGGCGGTTCGCGTACAGACGTGCCTTCTTCGCGAACCCGGCGTCGGGCGCCACGACGACGAGGTTGGCGAACCCCTTGCCGGCCACCGTCTCGCAGAGCACGGGCACGGCGTAGAGGTCGTCGACCGGCACCTTGAAGAATCCGGCGACCTGGGGCGCGTGGAGGTCGAGGGTGACGACCCGATCGACGCCGGCAGCCTCGATGGCGTCGGCGCACACCCGCGCGCGGATCGACACCCGGGGCTCGTCCTTCTTGTCGCCCTTCGCGTAGCTGAAGTACGGGATGACTGCCGTGACCGACGCCGCGCTCGCCCGCTTCAGCGCGTCGATCCAGAACAGCAACTCCATGAAGTGGTCGTTCGCCGGCGGACCGGTGCCCTGCACGAGGTAGACGTGCCGGCCCCGCACGTTCTCGAGCACGCGCACGAACGTGTTGCCGTCGGAGAAGCGCAGCGTCTCCCCGGCGGCGAGCTCGACGCCGAGGTGGTCGGCGATGGCCGCGCCGAGCCGGCGACTCGCCGAACCTGCCAGCAGGACGTCGTCCTCACCCATCCCCGTGACCGTACCTGCCACGGGCGACGCCTCAATCGAACAGCTCGGCGAGGCCCAGCTGCTCGACCGCCCGGGTGTACCGGGTGTTCATGCAGGTGACGAGGGCCATCTGGCGCGGGTCGTCGAAGTCCATCCCGCGGCTGGCGACGATCGGGTAGCAGAGGCAGAAGAGCGCGGCCTTGCGGTAGTCGTCCCACTGACCGGCGAGGTCGTCGGTGGGCACACCCCCGGCGCGCAGCCCGTCGATCCACCGGTCGAACAGCGCCCGCTCGTGGTCGGCGGCCAGGTCGGCGTCGAGGCTCTGGGTGACGAAGTAGGCGAGGTCGTAGGCGGCGGTGCCCGAACCGATGAGCTGGAAGTCGAGGAGGACCACCGTGTCGTCGTCGTCGAAGAGCATGTTGTCGGCCCGGTAGTCGCCGTGGGCGAGCGTGGTGGGGCCGGCACACATCTCCTGGAGGAGCTGCGCGAACCCGCCGACCCACTTCTCGCCGACCGACCGGATGCTGGCCGGCAGGTCCATGGCACCGGTGACCTTCTCCCAGCCCTCGGTGAACACCAGCGGCAGCACCGCGGGGTAGATGGGATCGCCGAGGCTCATCGCCAGCCCCCGCCCGACGATGTCGTCGGCCTGCCCCCAGAACCGGGCCTGCCACTTCGCGAGCTCGTCGACCGCGTGCTCGGCGTCGGCGAGCTCCATGCCGAGCACCTGGTCGACGCAGCGCTTCTCCCCCATGTCTTCGATGAGGAGGACGAACTGCGCGGTGTCCTCGTCGATCGCGCCGTAGTAGCCGTCGGGGACCCGGATGGGCGCATCGCACGCGAGGTGGGCGTAGAAGCCGACCTCGCGGTGGTACATGCGCAGCACCGTCGAGGTGAACACCGCTGACGGGTCGAGGGCGGGCAGCTTCAACACGATGGTGTCGGGGCACGACGGCCCTTCGAGGTGCAGGCGGTAGAGGGCGCTGCTGACGCCGATGCCGACACCGATCTGCTCCGGGCGCACCGCCGAGACGTCGAAGTCGGTGACGCTGCTCACCCACTCCGCGGTGACGTCGTCGGCCGCCGCGGGCATCGTCGTGGTGGACATGGGTGGCCCCTCCCGTGTATCGCCCCCAGGTTCCGCCAGATGTTACCTATGACGTTCGTCACACGTCGGGGGTTGCGGGGAGGTGGTAGGCGCCGGCCTCGATGGCGCGGGTGATGGTGGTCGCGTCGAGCGGCCGATCGAACAGGAACCCCTGCCCGAAATGGCAGCCGGCCGAGACCACCCCGCGGAGCTGCGCGGGGGTCTCGATGCCCTCGGCGACGACGAGATCGGGGCCGAGCCGCCCGGCGAGGTCGACGATGGCGGCGAGGAACCCCGGGCGCGCTCCCTCGGTGAGGGTGAGCTCGAGGAAGGTGCGGTCGAGCTTGATGACATCGATCGGGTAGTGGTGCAGCGCGGCGAGGCTCGACTGCCCGACACCGAAGTCGTCGAGGGCGAGGCGCACCCCGACCGCCTTCATCTCCGCCATCCGCGCGGCGGCGCGGTCGAGGTCGTCGACGAGCGCCGTCTCGGTGATCTCGATGAGCACCCGGTGGGGGGCCAAGCCCGCCTCGTCGAGCACCTCACGGATCCGGTCGGCGAGCCGCGGATCGTCGAACCCCCGTCCCGAGAAGTTCACCGACACCACGAACTCGAGATCGTCGACCTCCGCGAGCAGCGTGCGGTCCCATTCGACGAGCTGACGCGCCGACTGGCGGAGGATCTCGAGGTCGATCGCGGTGATGACCCCGGCGGCCTCGGCCCGGGGGACGAACTCGATCGGGGGGAGCACCGACCCGTCGGCCTCGGTCCACCTGGCGAGCGCCTCGACGCCGACGATGCGGCCGGACTCGAGGTCGACGAACGGCTGGTACACGGGGTGGATCCGGCCGGCCTCGAACGCTGCGGCGAGGCGCTGACGGAACGCCCTCGCCTCGAGGCGCTCGTGGGCGACGGGGAGCGAGCGCAGGTGGAGCGCGGCGATGACCTGGCCGATCACGACGAAGAACACCGATCGGAGGATCCAGTTCGCCGGCGACTGCTCGATGCCGAACTCGACGTCGAAGGGCAGCAGCGGTCCGCAGACGTAGCCGCTGACGAGCGCGGTCAGGAAGGCGCCGAGGTGCCCGAACCGGGTGGCCGCGATGATGATCGGCGCGTAGAACAGCTGCGGGCCGACGGTCTTCGAGCCGCCCCACACGTAGCTGAGGCCCCACGAGCCACCGATCGTGACGAGGATCAGCACGACGGTGGTCCACGACGTGCTCTCGGCGGTCGCGGCGATCGCCCGGTCTCCCCGCCCCCGTTGGTCGCGCACCTCGTGGACCGGCCGGTCCCACTGGGTCATCTCCACAGGGTATGCATCGGCAGGTAGCTCGCCGGGGCACAGCGATTTCTCGGCGCCGCCCTCCCCGTCCCCGGTTGCGCCGGGACCCGGCGGCGAGCACGATGCCGCAATGATCGACCTCACCATCGTCGACGACGTCAGCGTCGTCACCCTCCGCGCCGGCGAGAACCGGTTCAACCTGCCGTTCGTCGAGGCGCTGGCCGACACACTCCGAGACGCCGCCGAGCGGGAGAAGCCGCTCGTCCTCACCGGCGAGGGGAAGTTCTTCAGCAACGGCCTCGATCTCGACTGGCTGCGGGGCGAGGGCCAGGAACGGGCCGGCGAGATGTTCCCTGCGCTCTACCGACTGCTCGCCCAGGTGGTGACGTTCCCCGGGGTCACCGTGGCGGCGATCAACGGACACGCCTTCGGCGCCGGGCTCATCCTCTCCCTCGCCGCCGACTACCGCGTGATGCGCGCCGACCGCGGGTACTTCTGCTTCCCCGAGGTCGACCTCGGCATGGCGATGTCCGACGAGTTCTCCGCCATCATCCAGGCCAAGCTCCCCGCCGATCCCCTGCTCCACGCCCTCATCACCGGCCACCGCTACAGCGGCGAGGAGGCGAAGGCCGCGGGGCTCGTGCACGAGGCGGCGAGCGAGGACGCGCTCGTCGAGACCGCGCTCACCATCGCCCGACCGCTCACCGCGAAGAGCGGGGAGACGATCGGCCGCATCAAGGCCAAGCATTTCGAGGCGCTCGTCGCCACCCTCACGGGCGGGTCGGGCGCCGCGCCTCAGGCGGGGTCGTAGGTCCAGTCGGGGCGCTTGCGCCAGAACGTCTCGTCGTAGGTGGCGACACCGTCGGCGAGGTCGACGAGGATCGGGATGGGCAGCCGGCGGGGGTTCGGGCAGCGATGGTGCGCGATGTGGTCGGCGAACTCCTCGCCGAACGCCTCGAGGATGCTCGCCACGACGAGGCGCTCCTCGGTGGGCAGGTAGCAGCGCGCCCCGTCGGTGACCCGGCCGAGCCAGTGCACGATGCCGGTGAGGTCGTCCTCGGTGCCCACGCCGCGCTCGATGTTCTCGAGGTGCACGGTGATCTCGCCCGAGCCGATCTTGCACGGCGGGCACTGGCCGCAGGACTCGACCGAGAGGAAGCGGGAGAAGCGGTAGGCGGTGTCGACCATGCATGTGGTGTCGTCGTAGACGATGAAGCCCGCCGCGCCCATGCCGCTGCCGATGGCCTGGAAGCCCTCGTAGGAGACGGGGACGTCGAGGTGCTCGGCGGTGACGACCGGGTTGGCGACCCCGGAGAACACCGCCTTCACCTGACGCCCGTCCGGGAGACCGCTGCCCACCGCGTCGATGACCGCCCGCAGCGGGGTGCCGAGCTCGACCTCACCGACGTCGGGCGCGACCACATCGCCGACCACGGTGGTGACGACCGTGCCGGGCGATTCGGCCGTGCCCATCGAGCGGTACCAGTCGGCCCCCTTGGCGAGGATGTGGGGCACGTTCGAGAGGGTTTCGACGTTGTTGACCAGGGTCGGGTTCGGGGACGGCGTGAGATCGACGGGGCCCGACGACGGGGTGGCCGACCACCCGAGCTGGGGGGCGGTGGCGAACAGCCCGTGCTCGTAGGGGGCGAACCAGCGGGGAAGCGGCGACTTGCCCTCGATGACCTCGAGCATCGCCTTCTCCTCGCCGAACAGGTACTCGCCCGGCCCCTGGACGATGTTCACCTCGCAGTCCGAGCAGATGCCGGCGGCCTGGAACTCCTGCACCGCCCGGGTGACCGCCTCGACCTCCCGTTCGAAGCTCGCCTTCAGACAGATGTAGGCGGCCTGAGCGCCGACGGCGAACGCGGCGATGATGACGCCCTCGACGAGCTGGTAGGGGTTGGCCCGGATGAGCGCCCGGTCCTTGAACGTGCCCGGCTCGCCCTCGGCCGCGTTGCAGACGACGAAGCGTCTGGTGCCCTCCTGCCCGGCGATGCTCGCCCACTTGCGGCCGGTGGGGAACCCTCCCCCGCCACGGCCCCGGAGGCCCGACGCGGCGATGACGTCGATCGTGGCCTGCGGCCCCATCCGTTGCGCGGCGTCGACCCCGAGCCCGCCGACGTCGGTGGCCAGCCAGTGGTCGAGCGTGCTGACCGGCTCGGTCGGAAGGAGGAAGGTGCGGGCCATGGAGGGCTCCTCGGGTCGTCGACGCACGGGCTCGGGTTCGCCCTGCCGAGGGTAGCCCCGGGTCCCGCGTCGGCGGAGGCCCGAGGCGGCCCGGGCGAGCGAGACGGCGGGCCCGCGCGTCAGCGTGCCCCGAGCGGCCGGCGGCGGCGCCAGGCCTGGGTCACCGCCGGCGACTGCCAACCCCCGTCGGCAGGGTTGAGGTTGGTACCGGGCGGGACGATCTCGTCGATGCGGTCGAGCGTGGCATCGTCGAGCACCACGTCACCCGCGTCGAGGAGCCCCTCGAGCTGTTCCATCGTGCGGGGGCCGATGATCGCCGAGGTGACCGCCGGGTGGGCGAGCACGAACCCGAGCGCGAGGTGGGGCAGGCTGAGCCCTGCCTCGCCGGCGAGCTGCTCGAGCGCGGGGATGCGGTCGAGCTTGCGCCGCACCCCCGCGTGCTCGGGGCTGAACCGCTCGGGCTGACGGGCGGCTCGGCCCTCCTTCGGCGGCTCCTCGCCCGGACGGTACCGCCCGGTGAGGAACCCGCCGTTGAGCGGGCTCCAGGGGATCACGCCCATGCCGTAGTTCTCGCAGGTGGGCAGGACGCTCTGCTCGATGCCCCGCACGAAGATCGAGTAGGGAGGCTGCTCGCAGCGGAACCGCTCGTGGCCCCGCTTCTCGGCCACCCATTGGGCCTCGACGATCTGTTCGGCGGGGAAGGTCGACGAGCCGAGGTAGAGGATCTTGCCCTGGTGGACGAGGTCGCTGAGCGCCGAGAGGGTGTCGTCGATGTCGGTGGCCGGGTCGGGCCGGTGCACCTGGTAGAGGTCGATGCGGTCGGTGTTCAGCCGGCGGAGGCTGTTCTCGACCTCCTGCACGATCCACCGGCGGCTGTTGCCACGCTGGTTGGGGTCCTCCCCCATCGGCCCGTGGAACTTGGTGGCGAGCACGACCTCGTCGCGCCGCCCTTCGAGGGCCTTCGCGACGACCTCCTCGGACTGGCCGGCCGAGTAGATGTCGGCGGTGTCGACGAAGTTCACGCCCGCGTCGAGCGCTCGGCGGATGACGACCACCCCCTCCTCGGCGTTGCCGCGCGCGAAGTTCATCGCGCCGAGGCAGAGCGTGCTGACCTTGACCCCCGTCGTGCCGAGCGTGCGGTACCGCATCAGGTTCCCCCCTGTGTCGCGTGCGGTGTCCAGTCTGCCAGGGGCCGCCCGGTCATCGGGCCGCTGCTAGTCGATCTCGCGACCGTCCGCGCCGAGCAGGCGCGTCTCCACCTCGTCGCCGACCCGGACGTCGAAGCCATCGGGATCGAACACCGCCCACACGCCGATCTCGGGGTCAGAGGGAAGTGCCACGACGCTGCTGCGGTACACGCGCCCGTCGAGGATGAACTCCGCTCGCGACGCCGGCATCTGCACGACCCCCCACGCTCCCGCCGGGGCCACCGAGGCGGCCCCGCCGCGCCACGACGCCAATGAGCCCGTCAGGCTGACGTGCCACGGGCACCCGGCGCACAGCGACGTGGTCGTCCCGTCGTGATCGGCGTCCATCATCTCGACCGCCCGGTCGCTGCCATCCGTGATCGAGCCGACGAGGAACCGCCGGCCGTCGAGCTCGATCGCGTGACCGATCGCTCCGGTGCGAGGGAGCGGTCGTGGCACCCGCGTGTCCCCCTGGGCGAGGATGTCGAGCCGCCACGACCGCGGATCGGCCGAACTCCACTGCGTCCCGGCCGGTTCGACGTAGATCGCGTCGACGGCGGCAGCCAGCTCGAGGAGCCGCTCCTCCGAAACCGACGGCCCGGTGACGACGAGGAGGTGGAAGCCTCGGCCCTTGTCGACGAACGCGTGCCACCGCGCCTCGAACCCGGTCGGCCAGTCGGGACAGTCGACGATCTCGGCATCGGTCGCGTCCGAGACCTGGTCCCACAGCGACACGTCGCGCTCTGGCTCCTCGAGTCCTGCCCGCTCGAGCAGTGAGACGAGCACGTCGGTGTCGTCCATCGCGAGCACCGCGGCGATCGGGTACTGACTGCACCGTGCTCCGCCTCCGGCCGCGAGGGGAGCCGTCCCGAACGACGCGACCGGATGGGGCACGACGTCCGGTGTGAGGTTCTCGCCGCTCGTGTACCACCCCTCGGGGACGCGCAGGCCGATGCCGTTGTGCTCCACCATCGGCCAGTCGTGGGCGCCCGCCTGGTCGGCCCTGCGGGCGACCTCCTGCCGTGCCACGTGGCGACGTTGTTGCTCCCGAGCCTCGCTCCTCGACTCCAGCTGCCGACGATGCTCCTCGTCGGAAGCTCCGTCGACCGGCCCGGTGGGCGACTCGTCATCGGCGGGGGTCACGACCCGGACCGCGTCGTCGGAGTCGTCGAGCGCGTGCCAGCCGGCAACGCCCACGATCCCCAGGACCAGCACGGCCACCCCACCGACTGCGGCCCGTTCGGCGCGGTGTCGCCGTACCGCTGCCCGACGTGCCGCCGCCACCACCCGGTCCGCGCCGTCCGGTTCGCGCCGTTCGGCCCGCGCCTCCAGTGCCCGGACCAGCTCGTCGGTCCTCATCGTCCCTCCTCCGCAATCAGTGGCTCGGGTTCGACCTCGAGACGGATCCGCCGGCGCGCCCGAGCCGCCGTCTGGCGTACCGCCGCCGAGGAGAGGTCGAGCAGCGATCCGATCTCGTCGGACGTTCGGCCCTCGACGTGCTGGAGGTACAGCACGGCCCGCTCCCTGGGTGCCAGCCCGTCGAGCACCGTCATCTCCGACGGGTACAGCGGCAGCACGGTCGTGTCGGACCGCCCGATCCGCCCCATCGCCGTCGCCCGCCGGGCGAACCGGCGACGGCTGTTGGAACAGACCGAGACGATCGCCCGCCGGGTGTAGCGCTCCACCTCGCCGGCGCTCGCGCCCGGTCCACGACCACGTCGTACGGCGAGCAGCACCCGGGTCATCGCCTCGTGGGCCACCTCGTCGGGGTCCATGTCGGAGTCGGCGACGATCGCCGCGAACCGGCGCAGCGACTCGTAGCGATCGACGAGGTGCGCCACCACCGGCTCGAGCTCGTGTGTCCGTCCCACCACCCCCATCAGACACCGGATGGCGGACGTCTGTGACGGGCCGCCTCAGGAACGGGCGAGCTGGTGGCGTCCCGGGCGGCGGACCAGGTGGACGATCGCCGCGACGACCACGACGATGGCGACGAGACCGAGGGCGGCGGTGACCCCGATACGGAAGCCGCCCCAGAACCCCCCGCCCTCGATCGGCCAGACCCACCAGCGGACCAGCCCGCCGGCGGTGGCGAGCAGCAGCAGGGCCATCAGGAGCGCGCGCCCCGCCGCGACGTCGCGGGGTGCATCGGTGGCCACGCCGAGCGCCTCCGCGTAGCCGACGGTGGCGAGGACCCCGGCGGCGACGACACCGAGCACCACGAGGGAGAACGGGGCGCCCACGCCGTCGGGCAGCCACGCGAGCACCGCGGCCGCGGCGCACCCCAGCCACAGCGTGACCTGGATGCCGACCGCGCTCGCTTCGTTCCACACGTCGCGCTGGCGCTCCTCGGCGTAGAAGGGGTGGCCGAGGTCGGCGACGCGCTCGGCCATCCGGACCCACCGGCTCTCGTCGCGGCGGATGGGCTCGTCGTCGAGGTGGTCATGCATTGCCGGTTCCTCCTTCGTCTCCGGTGGCGGCACCCGCGCCGAACAGCGCCTCGACCGTGGTGCCGAGCACCTCCGCGAGCGCGAGGGCGAGGTACACCGACGGCGCGTAGTCGCCCGCCTCGATGCTCACGACCGTCTGGCGGCTCACGCCCACCGCCTCGGCGAGCTGCGCTTGGGTGAGTTCGAGTGCCCGACGGTGTCGGCGCACGAGGTTCACCCGGCCCCTGGTCGCGCTCCGTGCCATGGGTCGAGTGTAAAGAGAACCCGACACGATGACAAGATTTCTTGACTTCCGCTCTCGCCCCGCGCGGTGCGCGGGCTCAGGTCGCGGCGGTGGTACGCGTCGTCGCGAGATCGACCAGCGAGAGCACTGCGTCGGGGCCCACGCCGAGGTCGGCCGCGAGGCGCCGCTCGCCGTCGACGAGCACCGCCGAGGGCGTGCCGGGCACCCCGAGGGCCATGCTGAGGCGCAGGCTCGGGTCGACGAGCGCCGACGCGGTGACGAATCGATCGGTGACCGCCTGGGCCTGGTCGGGCGAGCCGACGACGAAGGTGAGTCCGGTCGTCCCACCGCGGGTCGGGTCGACACGCGCGGCGAGGGCGTCGGTCATGCCGCGGCAGTGACCGCATCCCTCGTTCCAGAAGACGAGGAGCTCGCCCGGCCCTGCGGAGCCGGACGCTGCCGACCTGGCGGGCACCCGTTCGAGGCCGAGGTCGGGGACCACGTCGCCGGTCGCCGCCGGCCGGGGCGAGAGGCGGACCGGCACGGTGTGACCGGCCGAGGCACGCTCACGGGAGGCGAGCACGGCACGGATCGCGTCGGCGCCCTCCGCGAGGGGGGCGAGCACCCGGCCGTCGCGGTCGACGAGCAGCGCGGAGGGTGTTCCCCGCACCCCGTACGCGATCGACGCCGCGCGCTCGTGCTCGACGACGACGGCGAGTCCCTCGTGGGGCGGCGCGGGAACCGGCCGGGTCACGACCACGACGTGGCGTCCGCCGACCTCCGCCTGCCACTCGACGAGACGCGGGGCGAGGGTGGCACAGGCTTGGCAGTCGGGGTCGCCGAACACGACGAGCGTCTCGGTCGCACGCGACCAGTGCCGAGCGAGCGTCACCGGCTGGTCGTCGAGGTCGAGCCCCGCGACGTCGGGTGCGGTCGTACCCGGGGGCGGGCCGATGTGGTGGTGGGCGGCCGGACCCGACCCCGCCGCCGGTGCGCCACCGAGGGCAGCCTCCAGCGCGTCGATGCGCAACAGGAGCCGGCCCTGTTGCATCCAGAGCTGGACGACGAGCCACCCGAGTGCGCCGACGAGCACCGCGAGCGCGACCGCACCGGCCACGGCGATGGCGGTCGGTGCGTTCACCCCGTCGACGAGCTCGCGAGGGGTGGCGGCGTCGGGGATCGCGCCGAGCAGCGCGACACCCATCAGCACACCGTTGCGGACGAGGGTTCGCGCGCCGATCGGCCCGCCGCCGAGGCGACCGAAGCAGTTGCAGTCGGGGCGACGGCCACGGAGGAGGTTCGCCGCGATGGCGAGCGAGAACACCGCGAGGAGCACGAGCGCGCCCACCGCGCCCCAGCGGGCCGTGACCGGGACCAGCAGCGCCCCCGCGAGCCCGAGCTCGGCCACCGGCAGGAGGGGCGCGACCCTGGCCAGGCGGGCCGGCACCCCGAAGTCGGCGAGCGCGTCGGCCGTGCCCTGCCGGTCGAGGAGCTTGGCCACCCCGGAGATCGCGAGCACCACGGCGAGCGCCCACTGGGCGAGGAGTGCGAGTTCAGACATCGAAGGCGTCTCCCGTCAGCGGCTCAACGGCTGGCGATGGCGTCCTGCACCCCGAGCTTCACCGGCATGCAGATGTTCTGGTAGCAGCTGAGGTCGGTCTTGCAGAAGTCGAGGCAGCCCATGATGTCGTCGGCCATGAAGTAGGCGTAGTGGCACACGATGCCCCACGACGTGGCGCCCTGGCAGAGCAGCAGGTCGACGGTGGGGACCCTCGGGTCCGTGGGCGGCTTCGGGCCGAAGAGGTGCTCGGCACCGAGGTTGAGCATCATGTTCTTGCACATGCTCTCGATGAGTGGACCCATGATCTGGGACCCCGGGAGCGGCTGGGTGGGGAACGCCCGGCCGGCCCCACCTGCGGCGAGCACCCCGCCGCCGACGGCTGCAAGGGCTCCCTCGTCCACCTCGGACCCGTCACTGCTGGACTCGTCGCCGCCGGGGCCCTCGCCGTCGGACGGCACGCTGTCGGTCGGCTGGCCGTCCTCGACACCGTTGCCGTCCTCGACACCATTGCCGTCCTCGACGTCGCCGGGGTCGTCGCCGTCGGGGTCGCCCGCGGCAGGCGGCAGTTCGCCGGTTGCCTCGAGGAGTGCGAGCGCCGCGTGCATCATCGAGAGGGCGACCGCGTTCGCGAGCCGCTGCGGCTGCGCCTCGCCCGGCTCTCGCGCTGCGTCGACGACCTCGGCCCAGTCGCCCGGCATCGCTCGAAGCGCCTCGCGGCCTCCGCGGTAGGTCTCGCCGGTGAACGTCTCCCCGCGCCGGAACACCCTGCCGAGGTCGGTCGGCGTGAGGTCGATGCGGTGGACGGACTCCTCGGCGTCGATGATGACCGCGTGCAGCGCGTCGCTCGGGTCGAGCGGGGTGTTGCGCTCCTCGGACCGTGCGGCGATCGACAGCCGCGGCGCCATCCAGCTGATCGGGAGCAGGTTCTCGTCGAACACGACCGAGGAGGTCGTGCCGTCGGCGTCCTCGAAGACGACGTGGGTGAGTTCGAGGGTGTCGCGCGGCCCGACCTCCCCGAAGTAGTAGGTGCCCGAACCGTCCTCGAACCGGCTGAAGAAGAGGAGGCCGTCCTCCTGGTTGACGGTCCGACGGAGGTGGGCGGGCTCGCCGTCGTCGGCGGGCTCCTCAGGCTCAGGTTCCTCGGTGGTGTCGCCGGGCTCGGTGGTGGTGGTCGTCGTGGTGGGCGGGGGCGGGTACTGGGTACCGCACGGCGCGATGCACCTCGAGAGCTCGCGGGGCGGGTCGGTGCAGCAGCCGCTGTGCGGGGTGTCGCAGAACCAGCCCTCACCGAGATGGGCGCAGTCGGCGCTCGTCGTGCAGAGCGGCAGATTGCAGTAGGCAGGCAGCTGACCGCACCGCAGGTCGCCCTCGGCGCTCAGCGTGCAGAGACAGGTCTCCTCCTCGTCGCAGTAGTGGCGCTCGCCGCACTGGGATCCGGTGGTGCAGTTCGACTCGCCGCGGCGACCCCACACGAACCACGCGGCCGCGGCGGCGACCAACGCCGCGCCGCCGACGCGCAGCGCGGTGCGCCGCGACTTCAGGCCGCCGATGCCGCGGGTGAGCTGGTCGAAGCCGCCGGACGAGTCGCTCGGCTCGATGTAACTCCCGCTCCCGGGGCCGGTGACGCCGTTCGTCGGGGGTGGTGGGCCCGGCGTGATCTCCGGTTCATCGGCCACGGCGACCACCCTCCGACCTGGAGGTCAGTGGTCGCGGGCCGCGTGAGGTCGAGGTTCGGTCCAACGGTCTCCCCATCGAAAGGACCGTAGACGAGGCGGAGGCCCCCGTCGTTCGACCGGCGTGTCAGGTCACCTGTCGAGACGCGCGAGGTACACCTCGACCGGGACGCGCTCGTGCTCCTCGTAGCCGACGGGCATGACGACGTCGCCGTGCACGGTCAGGACGTAGACCTGCCAGTGGTAGTAGCCGCGGAAGGCGAGCGGGTGGGAGCGGATGACCGAGGCGTAGTGCTCGATGGCCCGCACGTAGTTGTAGTGGCGGTTGTACGCGAAGAGCGCTGCCCGCATGTCGGTGGGCGCGCCGCTGTGGCGGAGGTAGCGGGCGGCACCGCGGATGGCGTCGCGGTGGTCGTGCACGTCGCCGCCGTCGCCGAAGGCCTCCCAGGTGCCGGGCATGAACTGCATCGGGCCCTGGGCACCGGCGACGCTGAGCCCGTCGACCCGCCCGACCGCGGTCTCCACGAGGTGGACGGCGGCGAGGTACTCCCACGGCACACCGAACTCGGCTTCGGCCTCCTGGTAGTAGCCGACCAGCTCGTCGTATGGGATGGGATCGACGATTCGCCAGGCCGGCAAGGTCTCGAGCAGGTGGGTGTGCATGCCCCGCAGCTCGCGACGGGCCGCGATGTTCGCGTCGAATGCGGCGAGGAGATCGGGCGGCACGACGGCGCGGACCGCGGCATCGTGCTCGGGCTGGGCGGCGAGCATGCGGTACGCGTACTGGGCGACGTGCGCCTGCTCGGCGAGCTCGCTCGGCGGCGTGGCGGGATCGCGCACCGCCCGCTCGGCCTCGACGAGGCGGGCCGCCACCGCGACCGGGTCGGCGGGAAGCGCTGGTGGACGGTCGGGCGGCGCCGGTGCGGTGGTGGTGGTGGTCGTCGTCGGCGCGCTCGTCGTCGGGACCGCCGGGGAGGTCGTCGCGGTGGTCTGGGGATCGGGGCTGGCGTCGGTGCCGGTGTCGACCGAGGTGTCGCTCGAGTCGGTTGCCCTCGTATCGGTCGGCGGGGCCGTGGAGGACAGGGCGCGGCCCGCGGGCGGCTGTTCGTCGGTTCCGCACGCGGACGCCACGACAACGAGGACGGCGAGGATCGCCAGGGCCGAACGGCCGAACCGCCGCGAGCGTCGCACCATGGCGACCCACCCTACGCGGGCATGGGTCATTCGGCCCATCACCCCCGGCATCTCCGCGTGCGGTCCCGTCGATGCGACAGACTGTCCGCCATGACGTGCCAGAACCCCGTTCGCCGCGCGCTCGCACTGGTCGGCGCTGCGCTCCTCGCCTTCTCCCTCGTCGCC
>CAZAVX010000037.1:0-23724 GCA_964488835.1 uncultured Iamiaceae bacterium
GCGCCACCGCACCCGGCCAAACCGGCGACACCCCGAGCGCCACCGCACCCGGCCACACCGGCGACACCCCGAGCGCCACCGCACCCGGCCAAACCGGCGACACCCCGAGCGCCACCGCACCCGGCCAGTCCGGTAATCCCGGCGGCGGTCAGGGCGGCGGTCCCGGCGGGAACCAGGGCGGCGGTCAGGGCTGACCTGAGAATTTCGTCACGCGCCCGTATCCCCGGCGCGAGGCACGGCGATCACGACCACAGAGGCCGCACTGCGGTGCGGGTCTCCACAGTCTCTCGACCGGTCGGAGCTTCGACACCCTCGCCGCCCGATCCACCGGTTTCCGCCACCGGATCCGGTCGAGATCTCCGGGGGTTCGGTACACGTGGCGTGCCGAACCCCCGGAAGTCCTTCTCCTGCCGGAGCGAGGTCGGGAGCCCGGAACGGCCGGGTACCGTGTCGGTCGACGCCCCGCTGATCGTCGACCCCCGACCACGGAAGCCGATGTACGAGCTGATCGCCCGCAACCGACGGATGAGCTGGCTGCTGCTCGCGGCCAGCTTCGCCCTGCTCGTCATCGTCGCGGTCGCGATGACCCTCAGCCTCCAGGCGGGCATCGGCGGCGTCGTCGTCGGCGTCGTGATCGCCGGGGTCATGACCTTCGGCGCCTACTGGAAGTCCGATGCCGTCGCCCTCGCCGCGACGCGCGCCCAGCCGGCGTCGATCGAGGAGTACCCCCAGCTCCACAACCTCGTCGAGGGCATGGCCATCGCGGCCGGCATCCCCAAGCCCCGGGTCTACGTCGTGCACGACCCGGCGCCGAACGCCTTCGCCACCGGTCGCAACCCCGAGAACGCCGCCGTCGCGGTCACCACCGGGCTCATGGAGACCATGACCCGCACCGAGCTCGAAGGTGTCATCGCCCACGAGCTCGCCCACATCCGCAACTACGACATCCGGGTCACCACCATCGCCGTGGCCACCGCCGGGGCCATCGCCATCATCACCGACCTGTTCTGGCGGCTCCTGTGGTTCGGCGGCGGTCGCAGCCGGAACAACAACAACCAGGGCAACCCCATCGCCCTCATCGGGCTGCTCGTCGTCGTCGTGCTCGCCCCCATCGCCGCGGGGCTCATCCGGGCGGCGGTCAGTCGCAGCCGCGAGTCGCTCGCCGACGCGACCGCCGTCGAGCTCACCCGCTACCCCACCGGGCTGCGGATGGCCCTCGAGAAGCTGGCCGACAACAAGGCCGTCGTCCACCACGCGTCGCACGCGACCGCCCACCTGTGGATCGAGTCGCCGCTCGACCGGGAGGACGGCCACGAGCAGGCGAAGCTCAACAGCCTGTTCAACACCCATCCCCCGCTCTCCGAGCGCATCAACACGCTCCGGCGCCTCGAAGGCCTCCCGCCGTGGGAGGGCTCGAGCGGTGACGGCAGCGGGGCGTCGGGCCGGGCCGGGTCGGGCGCTGGGGCGGCTGCGGTCGGGCTCACGTCGACCTCGGTGGCCGAGCGGGGGTGGTATCCCGATCCCACGGGCGACCCCACCCAACTCCGCTACTGGGACGGCCGGGCCTGGACCTCCTGGGTCAAGCCCCGCTGACCCCGCCGCGCCGTGCCCGAGCTCCCCGAGGTCGAGACAGTCCGCCGCCAGCTCGAGCCGCTGGTCCTCGGTCGCCGCATCGTCGCCGCCGGTGGTCACCCGTCGGCGAAGTTCGCGACGGCCGTCGAGGCTGCCGGGAGCACCGTCGTCGGGCTGGTCCGGCGCGGCAAGTACCTGCTGTTCGAGCTCGACAGCGGACACGAGCTCGTCGTCCACCTCGGGATGACGGGCCGCCTCGAGGTCGTGCCCCACGACGGCTCGTCCGACGACCCCACGACGCCCTACGTGCGCGCCTGGTGGTCGTTCGGGGACGAGATGCTCCACCTGCACGACGTCCGCCGGTTCGGTCGGGTCGCCGTGGTGCCGGCAGGTGACTACGGCGCCCTCCCCACGCTCGCCGCACTCGGGCCCGAGCCACTCGACGACGGGTTCGAGCCCGACCACCTCTGGCAGGCGTTGCGCCGCAGCCGGGCCCGGCTGAAGACCCAGCTGTTGAGCCAACGGCCGGTGGCCGGCGTCGGCAACATCTACGCCGACGAGGCGCTCTGGCTCGCGGGGATCGACCCGGGGGCCCGCACCCTCTCCCGAGCCCGAGCCGCCCACCTCCACGCTGCCCTCGTCGACGTGCTCCGCGCCGGGGTCGAGCACGGTGGGACCACGCTGCGGGACTACCGGACGCCCGACGGCAGCACCGGCACCAACCAGCTCCACCTCAAGTGCTACGGCCGTTGGGGGGAGCCGTGCGAGCGGTGTGGCGAGCTGCTCGCCCGCCGGGTGATCGACGGGCGGACGACGACGTGGTGCCGGACCTGCCAGCGTCGGTGAGAGGATGAGCGGGTGAGCGAGGAGCCGGATCGGCCCGGGGAACGACGCCACCCGCCGCTGATGGTCGGTCTCCACGTCGCGGGCCGGCCGGCGTTGGTCGTCGGCGGGGGCCGCGTGGCCACCCGGCGCGCCGCACGGCTCGCCGCAGCAGGAGCGGTCGTCACGGTGGTCGCGCCGGAGGCCTCGGCCGAGCTCCAGGAGCTCGCCGTCCGCTGGCTCGCCCGGGCCTACGAGCCTGCCGACGTCGAGGGGATGGTCGTCGTCGTAGCCGCCACCGACGACCCGGTCGTCGATGCCGCGGTGGTCGCGGACGCCGAAGCGGTCGGTGCGCTCGTCAACCACGCCGGCGACCAGACGGCGGGCTCCCTGCTCGTACCCGGCGAGGTCGAGGCGGGTGGGATCAGGGTCGCGGTGACGACCGGCGGGCAGAGCCCGGTCGTCGCCCGCTGGCTCGCCGGGGAGATCGAGCGCGACCTCCTACCGGTCGCGGCGCGTGCCGCCGAGGTGCTCGGCCGGCTCCGGCGCGAGCTCGTCGAGGCGGGGCGTTCGACGAGCCACCCGGGGTGGCAGGCGGCGTTCGAGGCGGGTCTCGTCGATCTGATCCGCGCCGACGACCTCGAGGCTGCCGACGCGCTCGTTCGCCGCCACCTCGGGCTCGGCTGACGGCGTCGGGGCTCAGGTGGCGGCGAAGGCGTCCGTGACCGGGGTGTGGGCGCGTCCGAGGGCCTCGGCCACCGCGGCGTTGGTGACGTGCCCGTCGTGGACGTTGCACCCCGCGGCGAGGGTCGGGTCGGCCGCCACGGCGGCCTGCGAGCCGGCGAGGGCCAGGTCGACGATGTAGGGCAGCGTCGCGTTGGTGAGCGCGTGGGTGGAGGTGGTGGGGACCGCCCCGGGCATGTTGCCGACGGCGTAGTGCACGACGCCGTGTCGCTCGTAGGTGGGGTGCGTGTGGGTAGTCTCGGTCGAGGTCTCGATGCAACCGCCCTGGTCGATGGCGATGTCGATCAGCACCGCTCCCGGCTTCATGCCCCGCACCATGTCCTCGGTCACGACCGTGGGGGCGCGGCCCCCCGCCACGAGGACGGCGCCGATCACGAGGTCGGCTTCGGCGACCGCCCGTTCGACCGCGCCGCGGTTCGAGGCGAGGGTCGTGATCCGCCCGCGATGCATCTGGTCGACGAAGCGCAGCCGTTCGAGGTTCTTGTCGAGCAGGGTGACGTCGGCTTCGAGGCCGGCGGCGAGCCAGGCCGCGTTCCACCCGACGTTGCCGGCGCCGAGCACGACGACACGGGCGGGGCGAACGCCGGGGACGCCGCCGAGCAGCACGCCTCGGCCGCCCTGATGGCGTTCGAGGAGGTGGGCGCCGACCTGGACCGACATGCGGCCGGCGACCTCGCTCATCGGTGCGAGCAGCGGGAGGACCCCGGAGGGGAGCTGCACGGTCTCGTACGCGAACGCGGTGACGCGACGCTCGAGGAGCACCTCGGCCACGTCGGGATACGCGGCGAGGTGGAGATAGGTGAACAGCACGAGGCCGGGCCGCAGGTGGTGGTGCTCCTCGGGCTGCGGTTCCTTCACCTTGCAGACGAGTCCTGACGCGCCCCAGACCTCGTCGACGTCGACGATCCTCGCGCCGGCGGAGCGGTACTCGTCGTCGGTGATCGCCGAACCCTCGCCGGCCCCCGACTCGACGAGCACCGAGAGGCCCGCGCTGACCGCCTCGCGCACGCCGTCGGGGGTCATCGCCACTCGGTTCTCGTCGTCCTTCACCTCGCGGGGGATGCCGATCACGAGGTTCGTCGCGCTGTCCATCTGCTCAGGTTCGCGCGGGTTCTCCCCGACAGCGACTCGACGGTGACGAACGCGGCGAACGCGACCCCGAACACCTGGTAGGGGAACATGATCCCCATCACCGCGAGCACGCCGAGGTGGAACAGCCAGGCGACCGCGACCCATGCGACGCGGATGCGGCCGCCGAGGAGCGCGACGGGTGCGAGGAGCTCGGCGGCGAGGCTGAGGACGGCCATCGGCGCGAAGATCCACCCCTGGCGGAGGGCGAACCGGGCGATCGGTGAGGCGGAGCCACCGACGACTTCCTTGCGCAGCGCGTCGTGGGCGACGAGGTTGCGGAGCGCGTCGCCGCTCGCCCACCCGAACCCCGACGCCCGGAGCTTCGCCCACCCGGCGACGAGGTAGGCCACGACGACGATCACCACCATCAGCTGGGCGGGCCAGCCGTAGCGCACGGCGTGAAGCTCCTCGGGGCCATCGGACTCGGCAGTCGTTTGGCCGCGGCGCCGGCGGGAGTCGAGCGACCAGGCGTCGGCGGACGGGGCGGCCGCGAGCACGCCGAGGTGGAGGACGAGCAGGTTCTCGGTGTGGAAGATCTGCCCCCACGAGTTGCGGTAGGAGGCGACGAGCAGGACGCCGAGCGCGAACGAGGGGCCGGTGGCCCGCCACCGCCACCCCGCGAGCGCGGCGACGCCCGCCACGAGGGTGGCGAGGAGGACCACGAGCGCGAGGGACTCGTCGACGGGGCCGTCGAGGAGCAGGAGGGGACCGACGGGGTCGAACCGATCCGGCGCGTCGGCCGCGAGGCGGATCACGTCGAGGAGGTGGGGCAGGCGCACGAGCAGGTAGCCGAGTCCGAATCCGCAGACGAGCACCCGCAGCGCGGCGAGCCGTTCTGGCGGTGCGGGGGTCAGCAGCCCGCGGGGCGTCGGTCGGAGACGAGTCGTCACGCTCCCGGCACCTCGCAGGTGGCATGGGTGAGGACCCCGACCGGCGGCGCGTCGTCGAGCAGGGTCGCGATGACGTCGTGGGTCTCGGTGACGACCTCGATCTCGACGACCGGGTCGTCGGTGGGGCCAGGGTTCGAGCGGGCGACGCGGGTCGCGATCTCGAGGCACCAGCCGTCGGGGTCGCGGTTGGTCATCTGGCGCGCGATCCGCACGGCGAGGATCGGCTCCTCGGTGCCCGCGAGGAGGTGGGGTGAGAGGCGGAGGCGCGTGCCGTCATCCGTGACACCGACGGCGGTGGAGAACGCGCTGCGACGGCCGCGGTCGACGGCGAACATCGGGTACGTGGAGAGCGGGAAGTCGTCGCTCGGCCGGACGCTGACCGACGGCGCGAGCATCAGGGCGACGACGACGACGGTCACGAGCCTCGGTCCCCAACGGTGCATGACGTGAGGGTAGAGCCCACCTATGGTCGCGGGATGCCCGCCGGTGCCGTGTCTCGACGCGTGATCGCGGCGCTGGTCTCCTGGGTGGTGGTGTTCGGCGGAGTCCGGGTGGTGATCGCACTGCCCGAGCGGTGTCCGCCGGTCTCGCGGGCGGTCCTGGCGGAGACCGCCGAGGAGGCCGTGGGATGGTTCGCCCGCAACCAGCGGTCCGACGGGACGTGGCTCTACCGGTACGACCGGTCGGCCGACGAGGACCTCGGCGGGTACAACACGGTGCGCCACGCCGGCGTGCTGATGTCGCTGTACCAGGCACACGCCGCGGGGGTCGACGGCGCACTCGAGGTGGCCGATCGGGGTCTGGCGTGGGCACAGGCGAATCTCGTCGAGCACGGCGACTGGGTGGCGCTCGAGCCGTCGTCGAACCGGGTGACGACCGGGGCAGCGGCGCTGCTCGTGGCGGGGCTGGCGGAGCGGCGGCTCGCGACGGGCGACCCGGTGCACGACGAGCTGATGCGGGCGCTCGGACGGTTCCTCCTCGTGCACGTCGAGCCGTCGGGCGCCGTGATCGAGTCGTGGGATCGACGGGCGCAGCGTCCGGCGGTCGGGATGTACTCGCCGTTCTTCACGGGTGAGGTGTATTGGGCGCTGGCCTTGTTGCACGAGGCGTTCCCCGAAGAGGGGTGGGACGAGCCCGCCGTGGGGGTCGGGCGCTATCTCGCGACCGAACGTGACGAGGCCGAGGGGTACTTCCCGGCCGTGCCCGACCATTGGGCGGCCTACGGGATGTGGGTGACGACCCGGTGGCCCGAGCACTCGGGCTCGGATCGTCCCCTCGACGACCATCAGGTCGGGTACGTCGAGCGGCAGGCCGGGCTCGGCAGCGTGCAAGTGCGGTGGGAGTCCCAGCGAGTCGACCCGTTCCCCCGGTACCTGCTGCGTGGGAGGCGGACGCTCGGGGCAGGGCTCGGGACCCTCGGCGAGCAGCTCACCGGGCTCTGGCAGGTCGCGGTTGCCGACGAACGGCTCGGGCACCTCGCCGAGCCGATCGCCGAGCGGGCGCTGTGTGTGGCGGGGATGGCCGCAGATCGCCAGGTCGCCGAGGCCGAGGCCGTCCGGTGGTCCGACCCCGATCGGGTGCGAGGGGCGTGGTTCCAGTTCGACGTCACCCAGATGGACGACCAGCAGCACGCGCTCTCGGCCGTGCTTCTCGTCCTTCCGATCCTCGATGCCCAGGAGCAGCCATGACCGGCTCACCCGTCCTCGTGGTCATCGCCGCGCTCGCCGTGGTCAACCCGCCCCGCCTCGCCCCCGCCCTCACCTCCCTCCGGCCCCTCGGGGTCGATTCGACGTCGATTCGACGCCAAGGGTCGGAGGCGGTCGTGGGGGTTGGTGTGGTGATCTCGGTGGCGGTGCTCGCGCTCTTGGCGGTCAGCGCGACGTGGGTACTCGACATCGTGGACGTGAGTGCACCGACGCTGCGCGTGGGCACCGGGCTGGTCGTCGTCTTGGCCGGCATCCGCCACGCGCTCGGCCGCCCACCGACCGCCGAACCGGCACTCGGAGGGTGGGGGGCGAGCCTGGTCCCGGTCGCGGTCCCGTTCACCTGCCGCCCCGATCTCGCCCTCGTGGTGATGAGCGCTTCGACGATCGAGGGGCTCCCGACCGCCCTTGCGGCGCTCGCAGCCACCGGACTCGCCGTCGTGACCGTCGCAGCTGCCCGTGTACCCACAGGGACGGCGCAGGAGAGGCTGATCGACCTGTTCGCCTGGGCGGCGACGATCGGCGCGGTCGCTGCAGGTGTCGCCCTCGCGGTCGACGGCGTCTATGGCGTGTGAGCGGTCAGCTCGCCTGGGCTGACCGGAACGCCCGGGCGAGCATCGGGCTCGAGGGCTGGGTGTCGGTGAGCGACACCCGGGAGCTGCGGCCATCGGTCATCGTCCACCCCTGGGGGACGCTGAGGCGGGCGGCGTGGACCTCGCACAGGTCGTGACCGGCGGAGCGACGATCGTCGGTGAGGTCGCCCACCCACACGGTGAGCTCCGCAGGCGAGAACACGAACGTGGAGACGGCGATCTCCGAACAGCCCGGCCGAGCACAGACCCGAGTCATGCGACCACGGTACCTCCGAGGACCGCGAGCCGGGCGGATCTCAGCGGCGACACAGGTGCTCGTCGACGAGGTCGAGGACGGCTGCGGAGTCGACACCCGTCGCGACCTCGATGGGTCGCCGGGTGCCCCACTCCGGGTCGGAGTCGTCCTCCCGGGGTCGGGCGGGAGCGACGGTGGCGCCGGCGGCGACGCCAGAGGTGGCAACACGCACCGGCAGCGTCCGGGTCTCGAACAGATCGGGCCGGAGGAGGTAGGCGATCGTCGCCACGTCGTGGCAGTGGATCCCCTCGAGACCGTCGGTGCGTCGGTGGAACTCGACATAGATCGGCGCGGTCCGATGGACGAGGTCGGCAGCTGGTGTGCCCCGAGTGCCACAGCGGTCGAGCCACTCGAGATCGGCGACGAGCTGGTGGGTGACGTCGAGGCCGATCATCGTGACCTGATACCCCGCACTGAACACGATCTCCGCCGCGTCCGGATCGTTCCAGATGTTCGCCTCCGCGGCCGGCGTGATGTTGCCGGGGACGAATGCTGCGCCACCCATCACCACCACACCGGCGAGGAGGTCGGGCAGCTCGGGCTCGAGGCGCGTGGCGAGTGCGAGGTTTGTGAGCGGCCCGATCGCGACGACGGTGAGCTCGCCCGGCGCGGCCCTGGCGGTCTCGACGATGTGGGATGCGGCCCGAGGTGACCGCTGCGAGGGGCGCGACGGGGAGGGAAGGTCGATGTCTCCAAGTGCGTCCTCGCCGTGCACGAAGGTGGCAGGAGGCCCGAGCGGCCGGATCAGCGGGCGGTCGGCGCCCATCACGACCGGGATGTCGCGCAGGCCGAGATGGTCGAGCACCCGGACTGCGTTGGCCGTCGTCACCTCGACGTGGTGGTTACCGAACACGGTGGTGAGGGCGACGACCTCGATCTCAGGCGCGGCGCAGGCGACAGCGATCGCCATCGCGTCGTCGATGCCCGGATCCGTGTCGAGGATGATGCGGTGCGAGGCGGTCACGAGCCCGGCAGAGCCCGTGCGCCGCCGCTCGCCTGTTGCCGGGCGGCGGCCTCCCGGGCCGCTCCCTCCGGCGTGGTGGCCGTGGTCCCGACGGGTGAGGCCTGGGCGCCGTCTGGCGCATTGCCACCTGCAGCGTTGGCGGGAGCGTTGGCCGCGGCCGCCTCCCGGCTGGCCTGCTCTCGCTGGACGTTGCGTTCGGCCTCGGCTGGCAGCGGGACGGGGGTCTGGAGGCCGACGAGATCGAACGGACCGGCGGTGAAGCTGCGTTCGTTCGACTTGTCGATGATGTTGATCGCTCCGTCGAGAAGGGTCTTGGTCTCGTGGACGCGGAACCAGCCGTCGAAGCGGGTCGGGTCCTTCGCCACGACGTCCCCGACGCGCACGTCACGGGCTCGCATCTGGACGATGTGCACGTGCCAACGTGGCATCGAGTGGGTCACCTCCGGACGGCGGCGGTCATGCCGGTCAACGCTGCTGGTCCCAGCAAGTTACCGGGCCGCCCCCTCCCCCGCCTCCCCTACGCCGATCCCCACCCCGTTGGCGTCGAATCGACGTCGAATCGACGCCAAGGTGGTCGTGAGTGTCACAGGGGGTGGGGAGGATGGGAGGTGCCTCGACGGTCCGGGCTCACGGGCGTCCTCCACCCGCCATCGCGACAGGACGACCCGATGGACATCCCCTCCGCCCACCGCTTGAACCGCCTGCTCAGCAACCGGATGCTGCTGAACCGGATGGAGGCCGGCCTCGACCGCTCGACGCGCCTTCGCCTCCAGCTCGACTGCGACTCGATCGTCGCCCAGGTGCGCTCGATCGACGACCAGCTCGACGACCTCAGCACGCGGCGCCGCTCCCTCACGACTCGGCTCGGCGACATCCGCGACGAGCTCTACCCTCCGATCGCATGGAAGCGCGGCCGACGCCCACCGACCATCGACGGTGACATGCTCCCGCCCGTCGTCGACGACCCCGACTGGTTGTGGGGCCGGCGCCTCCGCTCGGTCTGCCTCACGCTCCTCCGCCGCCACGGCACCCTCTCGCTCTTCGAGCTCCACTCTCTCCTCCATCGCTACGGCTTCGCCATGGCCTCGTCCAACCCGGTGAAGGCCCTCAGCGACGCGATGAGCTACGAATGCGAACACGACCGCGCCGAACGGGTCAGCCGCGGCGTCTACCGCATCCACCCGCGGTTCCGACCGCGGCCTGGCCGGCTCGGCGCCCACCCCCTCGGACCCACACCTCCGGGCGCCCCACCGAGCGCCAGCGATCCGGAGTCGGTCACCGCCCACCCGGCCTGGCCGGGTACGGGCGGGCCGAACTCACCCCTGGTAGGCCTCGATGGGGGGACAGGTGCAGACGATGTTGCGGTCCCCGAAGGCCTGGTCGATGCGACTGACCGGTGGCCAGTACTTCGCCAGGGGATCGACCCCAGCGGGGAGTCCGCCCAGCGCAGGGGCATACCCACGCCCCCACTCGGGATCGAGGAGATCGACGGCGGTGTGGGGGGCGTGGCGCAACGGGCTGTCACCGGCGTCCACCTCGCCACGGGTGATCGCCCCGATCTCTTCGGCGATGGCTCCCATCGCGGCACAGAACCGGTCGAGCTCGGCGAGGTTCTCCGACTCGGTGGGCTCGATCATCAGCGTCCCCGCCACGGGGAACGACATGGTCGGCGCGTGGAATCCGAAGTCGATCAACCGCTTCGCGATGTCGTCGACGCTCACCCCCGCGGCATCCTTCATCGGCCGGGTATCGAGGATGCACTCGTGGGCGACCCGACCCGCCGGCCCGGTGTACAGCACCGGGAACGACGCCCCGAGCCGCCGTGCGAGGTAGTTCGCATTGAGGATGGCCACCTCGGTGGCTCGGCGCAGACCCTCGGCTCCCATCATGCGGATGTACATCCACGAGATGGGCAGGATCCCTGCCGACCCCCACGGCGCCGACGCCACCGGCCCGACACGGCCCTCGGAGGCGGGCCCGTCGAGCTCCACCACCCCGTGCCCGGGGAGGAACGGGGCCAGGTGGGCGCGCACCCCGATCGGACCGACACCCGGACCACCGCCACCATGGGGGATGCAGAACGTCTTGTGGAGGTTGAGATGGGAGACGTCGGCGCCGAACCGGCCGGGCCGAGCCAACCCGACGAGCGCGTTGAGGTTCGCCCCGTCGAGGTACACCTGCCCACCGGCGGCGTGCACCAGGTCGCACACCTCGGCGATGGTCGCCTCATACACGCCATGGGTGGACGGGTACGTCACCATCAGCGCGGCCAACCGGTCGCCCGCTACATCGATCTTCGCGGCGAGGTCCGTGAGATCGATGTTCCCCTGCTCGTCGCACGCCACCACCGACACGTCCATTCCCGCGAGCACCGCCGACGCGGCGTTCGTGCCGTGGGCCGACGACGGGATCAGGCACACGGTCCGGGCGTCGTCCCCCCGTGAGCGGTGATAGGCGCGGATCGCGAGCAGGCCGGCGTACTCCCCCTGCGAGCCGGCGTTGGGCTGCAGCGACACCGCGTCGTAGCCGGTGATCTCGGCCAACCAGGTCTCGAGGTCGGTGAAGAGCCGCCGATAGCCCGCTGCCTGGTCGGCGGGGACGAAGGGGTGCAGGTCGGCGAACTCCGGCCAGGTGATCGGCACCATCTCCGAAGTGGCGTTGAGCTTCATCGTGCACGACCCGAGCGGGATCATCGTCCGGTCGAGCGCGAGGTCCATGTCGGCGAGCCGCCGCAGGTAGCGCAGCATCGCCGTCTCGGAGCGGTGAGACGAGAACACCGGGTGGGTCAGGTAGGCGGACCGTCGGCGCAGCTCCTCGGGAATCGCCGAATCGACGACACCGTCACCACCGCCCGAGCCCCCGCTCCCGGCCCCCACGGCACCGACGACGGCGCCGGCCACTGTCGCGACCACCGCAACGTCGCAGGTCTCGTCGAGCGCGATCCCCACGCGGTCGTCGTCGAGCCGACGCAGGTTGAACCCCGCATCGAGCGCCGCGGCCACGACCTCGGCGGCTCGGCCCGGCGCCACCGCCACCACGGTGTCGACGAAGTGGTCGTTGCCCACCGCGACCCCACCGGCGCGCAACCGGCCGGCCAGGTCGACGGCGAGCCCGTGCACCCGTTCGGCGATGGCTCGGAGCCCCTCGGGTCCGTGGTAGACGGCGTAGAACCCGGCGATGACCGCCAACAGCACCTGGGCGGTGCAGATGTTGCTCGTCGCCTTCTCCCGCCGGATGTGCTGCTCGCGGGTCTGGAGCGCGAGGCGCAGAGCGGGCCGACCGGCCGCGTCGACCGAGACCCCTACGAGTCGGCCCGGCAAGGACCGAGCGAACTCGGTGCGCGTCGCGACGAACGCCGCGTGCGGCCCGCCGTAGCCCATCGGCACGCCGAACCGCTGGGAGGACCCGACGACGATGTCGGCACCCTGCTCACCCGGCGGGACGAGCAGGCAACAGGCGAGGAGATCGGTCGCCACCACCGCGAGGGCACCCGCCGCGTGCACGCGCTCGATGACCGGGGCGAGGTCGACGACCCGACCATCGGTGCGAGGGTTCGACAACAACGCGCCGAAGATGTCCTCGGGCACGCCCTCGAGCGGGTCACCGACCACCAGCTCGATGCCGAGCGGCTCGGCCCGGGTCCGCACGACGTCGATCGTCTGGGGGTGGGTGGTCGAATCGACGAAGAATCGACGCCCACCGGCCGAACCGACCCGGCGGGCCATGGTCATCGCCTCGGCCGCCGCGGTGCCCTCGTCGAGGAGCGACGCGTTCGCCAGCTCCATGCCGGTGAGGTCGGCGACCATGGTCTGGAAGTTCAGCAGTGCCTCGAGCCGACCCTGGGAGATCTCGGGCTGGTACGGCGTGTACGCGGTGTACCACGCCGGGTTCTCGAGCACGTTGCGAGCGATGACCCCGGGTGTGACGGTGCCGTAGTACCCCATGCCGATCAGGGACCGCACCCGCCGATTCGACTCGGCGATCGCCCGCAGCTCCGCGAGCGCTTCCTCCTCCGACACCGGAGGCGGCAGCCGCAGCGGCTCGTCGGACCGAATGACAGAGGGCAGCGCCTCGTCGATCAACGCGTCGAGCGACTCGACGCCGATCACCTCGAGCATGCGGGCGATCTCGGCGTCGTCCGGCCCGATGTGACGGTCGACGAAACCCCTCACGACGTCCCACCTCCGGAGGACCCGCCGCTCCCCCGGTGGTAGCGACGGGTGATGAACGGCATCGCGGTGACGATCACCGGCAGCTCCTTGCCACGCTCGAGCGCCACGAGGCGCGTCTCGGGCGACCCCACCGCCGGCACGACGTACGCCTGCGCGATCGGCCCGCCGAAGGTCGGCCCGTACCCGCCGCTGCACACCCGCCCGACGACCGTGCCACTGGCATCGACGAGCTCGGTGCCCGCCCGCACCGGCTGGCGCCCCTCGACACGCAGGCCGACCCGCATGCGCGGCGGACCGTCCCGCAGCTGCGCGAGGATGACCTCGGCGCCCGGGAACCCACCGGCCGAGCGCCGCCGCCCGGGGATCGACCAGGCCAGCCCGGCCTCGATCGGCGTCGTCGACTCGTCGAGATCGTTGCCGTACAGGCAGAGCCCCGCCTCGAGTCGCAGCGAATCGCGCGCCGCGAGTCCCGCGGGCTCGATCGGCGGGAGCGCGAGCAACGCCCGCGCCACCGACTCGGCGAGCTCGCCCGGCACCTGCAGCTCGAAGCCGTCCTCGCCCGTGTAGCCCGAGCGCGAGATCCGACACGCGACACCGTCGATCTCGAACACCCCGGTGCGCATGAACCCGAGCTCCTCGGCGCCGGGGGCGAGCGACACCACCGCGGCGGACGCTTCCGGGCCCTGCACGGCGAGCATCGCCATGTCGACCCGTTCGACGACCTCGATGTCGGGACCGAGCGCGTCGCGCAGATGGGCGAGGTCGACCTCGCGGCGCGAGGCGTTGAGCACCAACGAGAAGTACGTGTCGGTGGCGGCCACCATCACGTCGTCGATGATCCCGCCCCGGTCGTTCGTCAGCATCGTGTAGCGCTGCGCCCCCGGCGCGAGGCCGGCCAGGTCGGCGGGCATCAGCCCCTCGAGCGCGGCGGCGAGCTCGGCCATCGGGCGCCCGCCCACGTCGACGATCCCCATGTGGCTGACGTCGAACAGCGACGCGGCGAGACGGGTGTGCTGGTGCTCGGCGACAGGCCCCGGGTCGTAGCGCACCGGCAGCGCCCACCCCGCGAAGTCGACGAGGCGGCCGTTGAGCTCACGGTGGAGATCGTGCAGCGGCGTGTGCCGGAGGGATGGTGATTCGCTCATCGCGACTCCTCCTCCCCCGGCGCCCCGAGCCGCCTGGGGCCGGGGACTCTCGGGTGGTGGTGCATCGGCGGCCGACGCTACCCCGCTCAGCCGCCGGTGGTCGACCAGTGCCAGGGTTCCGACGGCAGGTTGCGGAACCCGTAGCTCGCGGCGTGGCGGGCGAGCCACTGGAAGCCCTCGTGGCTCCGCGAGCTGATCGACCGGCCGTTGGCGACGAAGTCGATGGCGAGGCCGCGCTCGTGCATCGAGGTCCCGGGGCGGGCGGTCGGAGGCCGGCACGAGTTCGCCGACATCTCGTAGATCGCGTAGTGCGACGACCCGCAGTGCGCACGGCGCAGGGCGATCTGCTGGGAGCTGTCGCGGTAGCCGCCGCCGGTGAGGATGATGCCGTCGGACGCCGCGTGCTGGAGCATCGCCCGCAGCTGGGACTCGATCTCGGCGTTCACCGTGATGCCGCCGACGTTGACGAGACGGATCGTGCCGCCACCCGGCAGGTTCACCGGGCCCCGACGGGCCGAGGCACGGGCGAGTTCGGCCTGGATGCGGGCGAGCTCACGCTGGCGCCGCTCCGCCTCGCGGCGAGCGAGCTCGTCGGTGATGCGCTGCTCCTGGGACTCGAGCTGACGCTCCTGTTCGAGGAGCTCGTTGAGGCGGGTCTGCACCTGGGCGGCGACCTCTGCCTGCTGGTCGCGGGCGGCCGCCACCGACTCGAGCCGGGCCTCGACCTCGGCGCGGGCGTCGGTGGCCCGCTGCTCGGCGCGCTCAGCGGTCTGGGTCTGGATCTCGAGGTCTTCGACCGCGGCCCGGAAGCGCTCGATGACATCGGCCCGGTTCGACGCGCTCATCTCGAGCAGCGCCTGACGTTCGGGCGCGGTGCCGAGGTCGCCGGTGAGCACGATGGAGAGGTTGTCCTGGGCGGGTGGGCTGACGTAGGCATCGACCGCCATGCGGGCCATCGCCTCGCGCAACTCGTCGACGTGGGCCTGGGCCTGCGCCTCGGCCTCACGCGCCTCGGCGACCTGAGCCTCGGCAGCCTCCACGAGACGTTGCGCGTCGTCGAGTTGCGCCTCCTCGGCCCGGACGTTGGCCTCCAGGTCGGCGAGGGCGGCGAGGACCTCGTCGGTCTCGGCCTTGGCGACGTCGAGGTCGCCGGCCATCGCGGCTCGCTCCTGGCGCAGGCGCTCACGCTCGGCCCGCAGATCGGCGTCGGACTGCTGGGCCGACGCCCCACCGGCGAGCGCGGCCAGGGTCAGGGCGACCACGGCGAGGCCCGCCCATCGCTTCGCCCCACGTCGAACCGTCATCACCCTCCAACCAGGCATTCCGTCACGAAACCGTAATGAAACCTAGCACCCGGCGCGCGCCCGGTGCAGGTTCGGTCGGCGGCCGTGCGGATGAGTTGAGCGACCGTGGGAGCGTGCGACGGGCGCTCAGGACGCGTCGGGCCGGGCGACACCGACGGGGCAGGACAGACCCGTTCCCCCGAGCCCGCAGTAGCCGTTGGGGTTCTTGTCGAGGTACTGCTGGTGGTACTCCTCGGCGTAGTAGAACTCGCCGGCCGGCACGATCTCGGTGGTGATCGGCCCGTACCCCGCTGCGGCGAGCACCGGGGCGAACGCGTCGCGTGAGCGCTCGGCCGCCTCGCGCTGGCGGTCGTCGACGACGTAGATCCCCGAGCGGTACTGGGTGCCGATGTCGTTGCCCTGACGCATGCCCTGCGTGGGGTCGTGGGACTCCCAGAACGCCTGGAGGATGCCCTCATAGGAGATCACCGAGGGGTCGAAGACGACGAGGACGGCCTCGGTGTGGCCGGTGCGCCCCGAGCAGACCTCCTCGTAGGTGGGGTTGGGCGTGTGCCCGCCGATGTAGCCGACGGCGGTCGTGACCACCCCGTCGAGCTGCCAGAACACCCGCTCGGCCCCCCAGAAGCAGCCGAGGCCGACGATGGCGCGCTCGGTGCCCTCGGGGAACGGCGGGAGGATCGACGTGCCGAGCACGGTGTGGCGGCCGGACACGGCCATCGGTTCGGCGCGACCGGGCAGGGCCTCGTCGGGGCTCGGGATCTCGAGGGACTTGCGACCGAACACTTTCGACCACCTCCGCGGCGATTCGACGTCGATTCGACGAACACTCCGAGCCTACGGGCCGCCACGGCGTGCGACACTGACGACCATGAGCACGAACGAACGCATCGGAGTGATGGGCGCCGGGGTGATGGGCTCGGGCATCGCCCAGGTGATGGCCATCGCCGGCCACGAGGTCGTCTGCTACGACGTGGCGCCCGAGGCCCTCGAGGCCGGGCGGGCCACCGTCGACACCGGACGTTTCGGGGTGAAGAGCGCGGTCGAGCGCGGCAAGCTCACCGCCGAGGAGGCCGACGCCGCCCTCGCCCGCATCACGTTCAGCGGCGACCTCGACGAGGTCGCGAACACCGACGTCATCATCGAGGCGGTCCCCGAGCGCATCGACCTGAAGATCACCGTCTTCCGCGACCTCGACCAACGGGCGCCGGCCGACACGATCCTCGCGTCGAACTCGAGCGGCTATCCCATCGCCGCCATGGCCGCGGCCACCGATCGACCCGACAAGGTCGTCGGATGGCACTGGGCCTCGCCCGCGCCGGTGATGAAGCTCGCCGAGATCGTGCGAGCCCGCGCCACCTCCGACGACACCGTCGACACGGTCGTCCGACTCGCGGCCGGCGCCGGCAAGAACCCGATCGTCGTGAAGGACCAGCCCCGCCACTGGGGATATGTCGCGAACCGCGTGTACTTCGCGATGGTCGCCGAGGCGAACCAGGTCGTCGCCGAGGGCGTCGCCACCCGCGAGGAGGTCGACCAGCTGATGGTCGACTGCTTCCGCTGGCCGACCGGACCGTTCGGCATGACCCGTGGTGCAGGCTCAGGCTGGAGCTGAGCCCACACCACAGGCCCGCTGGCGAGCTCAGCCCGTCCGGCTCGTCCGCCGCGAATACCGCGGCGGCTGGTCGCCCTCGGGGCGCTCGTCGAACACCATGATCGTGCCCTCCGGGTCGAACAGGTCGCCGTCGAGCTCCCCGATCTCACCCGGGCCGAACCGGCGGGCGCCCGACGTGTAGCGGTACATGCCCCGCACCTCGCCCGACTCGGTCGGATCGAGCGCGTCGGGGTCCCACCAGATCTCGGTGACGTCATCGGCGCCGGTGTAGTCCGGTAGCGGCCAGAGCCCCTCGCCGTAGGACACGCCGAACTCGGTCTGGTGGCCGTGGACCCGCTCGAAGGCGAAGAGCCCCTCGCCGAAGGTCTCCGGGGTGAGGATCGGGCCGGCGAGGTGGATGCCCTGGAAGAGCCGCCCGTAGTCGTAGATGCCCGGGTACGAGGAGAGCTCCTCCCCGTGGTACCAGGAGACGAGGTTCCCCTCGCGCTGGACGTAGTCGGGATCGAGCGGCGGCAGGAGGAGCGACAACCCGAACGCGTGGCGCCACTGCTCCTGGTCGTACTGGCGGGCGAAGCCGCGGGAGTCGAGGCCGGTGAGCCCCGACATCAGCCACTCGGGGTGGTAGTCCTGCGCGGTGGCCGCGCCGGTGAGGTAGATCGGCATGATCGGGTCGCCCGAGAACATCACGGTGGTGACCCCCGCCTCCTTCAGACGCGAGACCGCGTTCGCCGCGTCCTCGGCGAGGGTGTCGCCGGCGCCGAAGATGTACGGCACATCGACGACGATCTCGATGCCGCGCTCGTCGAGCAGCTCGCGCATGAACGCCGCCGCCTCCTCGTAGGCGCCGTCGGCGGTCTCGTAGCGCACCGAGCCGAACACCCGCTCGCGCTCGCGGAACGCCGGGTCACCCGCGAACTCCGCGACCCCGCCCGCGAGCCGACCGTCGATGTACTCGGCGAACTGGATGAGGGTCTGGCTCGACGCCATCAACCCACCCCACACATAGGGCGCCCACCGCACGTACGCCTCGGCGGGCGCGCTGTTCGTGCAGAGGCACACCACCTCGCGGTCGACGAGCTCCTCGACGAACGCGTTGGTGCCCGACGGTCCGCCGACGACGGCGAACGCGCCGATCTCCTCGGCCGCGCGGATCGCGTCGGCCCGGGCCGCGGCCTCGTCGGCGGGACCGCCCGACGCCTCGAGCAGCTCCCAGCGCACGGTCCGCCCGTAGGTCTCGTAGAGGTTGTTGTACGCCTCGATGACCCGCGTCCGGTTCTCGGCGATCTCCTCGTCGGTGAGCTCGTCGAGCCCGAGCGCGTCGATGGCGCCCTGCGCGGGAGCGGTCTGCTGGCTCTGGTAGACCGCGATCACGATCTCGTCGGCGGTCACCCCACGGTGGGTCGCCCCACCGTTGTCGCCACCCTCGGGCCACAGCGGCACGCAGTTCGGCGCGTAGACCGACGGCACCATGATGCGCCCGGTCTCGGGATCGCAGTCCGGTGCGCTCATGGGGTCGGCGGCGCGCCACGCCTCGACGTCGGAGAGCTCGCCCTCGCCGCTGTCCCCACTCGTGTCGTCGGTGCCGTCGGATCCCTCGCCCCCGTCGGTCTGCTCGGTCGTCCCCGCGCCGGCGGTGTCGTCGTCGTCCCCGCCGGACGCGACGACTGCGCCGATGGCCACCACCGCGGCGATCACCAGCGCAGCCAGCGCCACCGGCCAGTAGCGCGCCAAGCCCGAACTCGCGCGGACGCCGTCGTCGGCCGCGACCTGGTCGTCGGTCATGAGTGTCACCCCCCGGTCACGGCCTGGACTCCGTGACCTCGGTCACACCATAGATCAGCGCCGCGGCCGGCGCTCGGCGCGGGTCTAGCCGCGCTCGCGGGGCGGGGGCAGCTGGGTGCCGGCCTCCTCGACGAGGGCGGGCACCACGCCGCCGAGCTCGGCGGGATCCCACCGCGCCCCCTTGTCCTGGCCCGGTCCGCGCTGCCAGTTCACGGCGACGTTGATGCGCCCGCCGCCGACGATGAACACCTGACCGGTGATGTCCTTGGCCTCGGTGGAGGCGAGCCAGGTGACGAGCGGGGCGATGTTGTCCGGCGACCGCTCGTCCCACTCCCCCTCGGCCGGCGCGCTCATGCGGCCGCCGAGGTTCTCGGTCATGCGGGTGCGCGCGCCGGGGGCGATGGCGTTCACCCGGACGCCGTACCGGCCGAGCTCCTTCGCGGCGATGATCGACATGCTCGCGATGCCCGACTTCGCCGCGCCGTAATTGGCCTGGCCCGGGTTGGCGAAGAGGCCCGAGGTCGACGAGGTGTTCACGACGCTCGCGTCGAACGTCTCGCCGGCCTTGGCCTTCTCCCGCCAGTAGGCGGCCGCCCAGCGCATCGGCCCGAACGTGCCCTTCAGGTGCACGGCGATGACCGCGTCCCACTCCTCCTCGGTCATGTTGAACAGCATCCGGTCGCGGAGGATGCCGGCGTTGTTGACAAGGATGTCGAGGCTGCCGTAGGTCTCGACCGCCTGGTTGACGAGGCGCTGGGCGCCCTCCCAGTCGGCGACGCTGTCGGTGTTGGCGACCGCCTCGCCGCCCGCGGCGACGATCTCGTCGACGACCTGCTGGGCCGGCCCGACATCGGAGCCCGAGCCGTCGACCGCACCCCCGATGTCGTTGACGACCACCTTCGCGCCCTGGCGCGCGAGCTCGAGCGCGTGCCCGCGACCGATGCCGCGGCCGGCTCCGGTGACGATGGCGACGCGGCCCTCACAGATCCCACTCATGTTCAACCCTCCTGGTTCGCGGCCGCAGCCGCCCGGTACTCGTCTCGAAGCAGTCGTTTGTAGAGCTTGCCGTTGTCGTGGCGTGGCAGCTCGGGCCGGAAGTCGACCTGGCGGGGGCACTTGTAGTGCGCGAGGTTCGCCCGGCAGTACTCGATGAGCTCGGCGGCGAGCGCGTCGCTCGGCTCGACACCCCGCTGGGGCTCGACGACCGCGACGACCCGTTCGCCCCACTCGGCGTCGGGCACGCCGATCACCGCGGCGTCGCCGACCGCCGAGTGCCCGAGCAGCGCCTCCTCGACCTCGGCGGGGTAGACGTTCACCCCGCCGGAGATGATGAGGTTCGCGCTGCGGTCGGTGAGGAACAGGTAGCCGTCCTCGTCGAGGTAGCCGACGTCGCCGAGGGTGAAGTAGTCGCCCCGGTAGCTGCTCTCGGTCTTCGCCTCGTCCTTGTAGTAGCTGAACCGGGCGGGCGGCGCCTTGAGGTACACGGTGCCGATCTCACCCGGCGCACAGTCGTTGCCGTCCTCGTCGAGGATCCGCACGTGGTCGGGCGTCGGTGGCTTGCCGACCGTGCCGGGCTTGGTGAGCCACTCCTCGCTGCGCACCGACGTGCCCGCACCCTCGGTCGCGGCGTAGTACTCGAAGATGATCGGCCCGACCCACTCGATCATCGCCTTCTTCACACTGACCGGGCAGGGCGCCGCGCCGTGGATGATGTAGGTGAGCGACGAGATGTCATAACGGGTGCGGACTTCCTCGGGCAGCGAGAGCAGCCGGTGGAACATCGTCGGCACCATGTGGGTGTGGGTGATCCGATGCTCCTCGATGAGCCGGAGGGTCTCCTCGGCGTCCCAGCCGTCCATCAGCACGACCCCGGCGCCCGACAGCAACGGCGCGGTGAGCGAGAAGGCGAGCGGTGCCGCGTGGTAGAGGGGCCCGGTGCACAGGTTGCGCGACTCGCCGGCCTTGTAGCCCGCGGTGGAGGCGGTGGTGGCCTGGTTGCGGGCCTGCGCCGCTCGGTCGCGATTCACACCCTTGGGTCGACCCGTCGTGCCCGACGTGTAGAGCATCGTGCCGCCGGGGGTGGGGTCGTCGATGTCGTGGCCGTCCTCGGCGGCGAGCGCCGCGTCGTAGGACTCGAAGCCGTCGATGTCGCCCGCCACGGCGAGGCGCACCTCGACGCCCGGCACCTGGGCCGCCGCGGCCGCGGCGGTCTCGGCGAAGCGGGCGTCGGCGACGAAGGCCTTGGCCTCGCAGTCCTCGAGGATGTACGCGGCCTCGTCCGCGGTGAGGTGCCAGTTGATGGGGGTGAGGCGGATGCCGCTGCGTTGGACGGCCGCGATCACCTCGGGGAACTGCGGCCGGTTCGCACACATCAGCGCCGCACTGTCGCCCGCGGTCAGGCCGCGGGCGCGCAGGGCGCGGACCAAACGGTTCGCGTTGGCGTTCAGCTCGGCGAAGGTGCGGTCGCCGTGGGGGCTCACCACGGCCATCACCTCGGGCTGGCGCTCGGCCCAGTAGGCGAGCGACATGCCCTTGGTGACCGCCTCGATGAACCGCTCGCGCTCGGGGTTCGACGTCGTCGTGGTGTCGGTCACGATGGCTCCTCCTCGCCCGCTGGGGTGAACATGGGAATGTTCCGCCCGTCCGAGAGCGGGTGCCAGGTGACCCGCACCGCCATGCCGGGCGCCACCGACTCGGGGTCGCACCCGACGACGTTCGACATGATGCGCACGCCCTCGGGGAGGTCGACGAGCGCCACCGCGTAGGGCCCGTCGGCCGGGTCGCGGCCGGGGCCCGTCTTGTGCTGGACCGACACGGCATAGACCGTCCCCTCGCCGCTCGCTTCCCGCCACTCGACGGCGGGTTCGAGGGTGTCGGGGGCCACCTCGCGTGGATACCAGAACGGCGTACCGGTGCCCACGCTGTAGGGGATGACGAGGCGCTCCTCCCGGGTGGCGTCCCAGAAGGGAGTGCCGTGTTCGCTCTGGGGCGGTTCGAACAGCTTCACAGTGTTGCCTCCGTGCCGAGGACGAGCGTTCCCATCGTCGAGAGGAGCCCGCCCGAGCCGTGGGCGACCGCGATCTCGGGGTCGTCGAGCTGGCGCTCGCCACACTCGCCGCGCAGCTGGCGCACCGCCTCGACGATGAGGAACATGCCGTACATGCCGGGATGGGTGTAGGAGAGGCCGCCGCCGTTGGTGTTCATCGGGAGCGACCCGCCCGGGCCGAGCTTGCCGTCTTCGACGAACGCCCCGCCCTCCCCCTTCGCGCAGAAGCCGAGGTCCTCGAGGTGCAAGAGCGCGGTGATCGTGAAGCTGTCGTAGCCCATGAGGAGGTCGACGTCGTCGGGGGTGACGCCGGCCATCGCGAACGCGGCCGGCCCCGAGATCGCCCCGGCCGTCGTCGTGAGATCGGGCATCTGGCTGATCATCGAGTGGTCACCGGCGCTCGCTGCGCCGAGCACGTAGACCGGCGGCTTCGCGAGGTCGCGGGCGCGCTCCGCGGAGGTCATGACGAACGCCCCGGCGCCATCGGTGACGAGGCAGCAGTCGAGCAGGTGGAGCGGCGAGGCCTGCATCGGCGACTCGAGGACGTCGTCGATGGTGATGGGGTCCTGGAAGCGGGCGTTCGGGTTCAGCGCCGCCCACCGCCTCGTGTCGACGGCGATCTGGGCGAGCTGCTCGCTGGTCGTGCCGTACTCGTACATGTGGCGGCTGGCCGCGAGGGCGTAGGCGCCCATCGGGGTGCGGAGGCCATAGGGCAGCTCCCATTCCACGCCGGGGTTGGCACCCATCCCGCCCGGTGGGCCGCCGCGCCCCGGGCCGAAGCCACCGGAGGCCCGGGCACGGTTGCCCCGAGGCGTCGCGGCGTACACGCCGATGACCACCTCGCAGAGGCCGGCGGCGATCGCGGCCGCCGCGTGTTCGACGTGGAGCTCGAAGCTCGATCCGCCGACCTGGGTGCCGTCGAAGTAGCGCGGGTGGATGCCGAGGTACTCCGCGAGACCGGCCGGCGCACCCGCGCAGGTGACCCCGTCGACGTCCGCGAGGGTGAGCCCCGCGTCGTCGAGAGCCGCCTTGATCATCCGGGCCTCGAGCGCTCTGCCGTGGTCGTCGAGCACGCCGGTCGGCGAAGCTGCGTCGTGGACGCCGACGAGTGCGGCGGCCCCGCGCAGGGTCCGTTCGGTCACGGTGTGGTTCCCCCCGTTGGTGATGTGTCCCCCCTGGGCGCCCGGCGCACCGGACGTGGGCCCACCATATGAACTTCAGGGACGGAGTGCCACTCTGAGTGGACGATGGCGGGTCGACGCGAGCTCGACCACCGCCGAGTCGGGGAGGGGGTGCACGCGGCGCACGACGATGGTCTCGCGCGCCACGAGGCTCCGCACCTTGTTCATCGTGCGGGGGTCGCCGACCTGGACCCGCAGGACGGTTCCGTCCTCGAACCGGAGCGTCCACCAGCCCCACTCCGCGGTGGGGGTGGCGGCGGCGAGCGGGGTGCCGGCGAAGGCCAGGCGGTCGAAGGCCTCGATCATCGCGACGTGGGCCGAGCGGACCGAGGCGTCGCCCTCGTCGTGGAGGAGCGCGGTGAGCGCCTCGATCTCGAGGCGCCGGGTGCGAGGGGCCTCGCCGAAGAGGCCGTCGCGCTCGTGCTGGGCCTGCGCCGCGGCGATGACGTTCCAGACGGCGATCAGCGACACGAGGCCGATCGCGATCACGAGCAACAAGACGACGCCCGTCATGGCTCCATCATCGCCCGGCCGCGCCGAACCCGCACCTCGCGATGGCCCGCCGACCCGCCGTTCCTGCCACGACCAACGTACCGCGGGGGTGGGGGCTTGCCGCAAACGAGCGATCCGTGCTGAGGATGACCTTCGCCCGTCGCGGGGACGGGCGTCGACCGGCGCCCACCGCGCCACCGGGAGGGACATGTCCGACCACCACGCGGCCGAGCACCACGGGGCCGACCACCATGCGTCCGAGCACCATGCGTCCGA
>CAZAVX010000038.1:0-10501 GCA_964488835.1 uncultured Iamiaceae bacterium
GGCGCCCTCGGCAGGACTCGAACCTGCGCACACGGCTCCGGAGGCCGATGCTCTATCCGCTGAGCTACGAGGGCAACGTGGACGAGCCAGTATGCCACCTCCCGGCACCCCTCCAGCCACGGGGCCCGGGGCGAGTGCCGGTCAGGCGTCGGCGCCGAGGAGGCGGCGGGTGACCGACGGGGCGTCGTCGTTCTCGACGCGCCGCGCCAGCCAGACGAGGGGACGGACCAGGCGTGGGGGCCGGGTGATCTGGTGGGCGAGCACGGTGACGAGCCGGTCGAGTTCGGCCTCATAGGAGCGCAGCCCGAGGTCGTCGAGCGTGTGCATGGCCACCGCCGCCCGCCAGGCCTGTTCACGTGCGACGCGGAGCGAGAAGTTGAACGCGTCGCCACCGCCGATGGCCGAGGCGCGAGTGGCCCATCGCGACACCAGGCCGAGGTCGGCGAGCAACTCGTCGTAGGTCTCGGCGAGGATGCTGTTCACCGCGTTGAAGTCGGGGCGGATCGATCCGAGGTCGCCCCGGGCCGCGGCCACCTCCACGACGGTGAGCGCGAGGTCGTGGTTCACGTGGGCGTTGATGCCGAGCAGCAGGTGCTGGGCGATCAACAGCGAATGGTCGTCGGCGACGTCCCACGCCGCGGCCCAGCACCGCGGCGGGGCGACCTCGCCGGTGAGGGCGAGCACGTAGTAGTCGGCGAAGGCGCTGGCGAACTCGTCCATGCGCGCACCGTCGACGAAGCGGCCGGTCTCGATCGCCATGGCGATGCGCCGGGTGACCCGGGCGTACATCGCAGCGAAGTAGCCGCGACGGTCGGTGCTCTCCAGAGCGATCGACCGCAACCGGTCGGCCGTCCGGGTGATCGTCGTCTCGATGGTCCGCCCTCCTCCCCCTGAGGGCCGACATCGTACAGCGCGCTGGCGATCCGTGACGCCCGGCCCTCGACGCGCTCGTCCGCTGAGCCCCTCCGAGCGGTGTGGCACGCTGGCGGGGTGGTCGAGGTACCTGACGAGATCGAGCTCACCGCGCCGCAGGCCCGCGTCATCGGCGCCCTGATGGAGAAGGCGGTCACGACGCCCGACGCCTACCCGATGACGCTGAAGGCGCTCACCACCGCGTGCAACCAGACGACCAGCCGCGACCCGGTCGTCGACTACGAACCGCAGCTCGTCGAGACCACCCTGATGGCGCTCAAGGCCAAGGGCCTCGCCCGCATGGTGTACCCCCGGGCGGGCGAGCGGGCCACGAAGTACCGCCAGGTGCTCGACGAGGCGCTCCACCTCGATCCCGCGGAAGCCGCCCTCGTCTGCGTGCTGCTCCTGCGCGGCGCGCAGACCACCAACGAGCTGAAGGCCCGCACCGAGCGCCTCCACCCCTTCGGGTCACCCGCCGAGGTGGAGGCCACGCTCTCCCGGCTCGCCGCCCGTGAGCGTCCGCTCGTGCGGTTGCTCGAGCGCATGCCGGGGCAGAAGGAACCGCGCTGGGTCCAGCTGCTCGAGGGCAACCTCGACGAGCGCATCGCCGCCGCGGCGGCCGGCGGGTCGGGTGGCGGAGGTGGGGGAGGGGCGCGCAACGCCGGTCGTGTCGAGGAGCTCGAGGCGCGGGTCGCCGCGCTCGAAGCCCGGCTCGCCCAGCTCGTCGACGCCCTCGGCGACCTCGTCGAGCTCCCGGCGCCCGTCGATTCCGATCAGGGAGCCGGCGGGGCCCCGACCTAGACTCGACCGACTCACCCCTGCCGACCGAGAGAGGCATTCCGTTGATCCGCGACGTCCTGGCCGATGCCGTCCGCAGTGCGCTGCGGACCCTCGAGATCGATCCGCTGCCCGACAGCGTGCACCTCGAGCGACCGGCCAACCGCGAGCACGGCGACTGGTCGACCAACGTGGCCCTCGCCGCCGCGAAGAAGGCGGGTTGGAACCCCCGCGAGCTCGCCGGACGCCTGGCCGAGATCCTGAACGCCGACCTGCCCCGCCACGTGCGGGAGGCCGAGATCGCCGGGCCGGGGTTCGTGAACTTCCACCTCCACGACTCGTGGCTCCACGAGGTGCTGGCCGACGTCGTCACCGAGGGCGTCGAGGGATACGGCCGCCACACCTTCGGCACCGGCACCACGGTGAACGTCGAGTTCGTCTCCGCCAATCCCACCGGACCGCTCCACGCCGGCCACGGCCGGGGCGCCGCGTACGGCGACTCGGTCTGCCGTCTCCTCGAGCGGTGCGGGTACGCCGTCCAGCGCGAGACCTACATCAACGACCGCGGCGTCCAGATGCAGAACTTCGCCCGGTCGCTCGTCGCCCGCCGCGACGGCACCGAGGTGCCCGCCGACGGCTACCACGGCGAGTACATCGCCGAGTGGGCCGCCGAGATGCCCGCTGACGCCGACCCGCTCGAGTGGGGCGAGGCGCGGGCGCTCGCCGAGCACCGCGAGACCCTCGACCGCATGAACGTGCGGTTCGACATCTGGTTCAGCGAGCGCAGCCTCGTCGAGTCGGGCGCCATCGACGCCACCCTCGACGACCTGCGCGCCCGCGACATGGCCTACGACGAGGACGGCGCGGTGTGGCTGCGGTCCACCGCGTTCGGCGACGACAAGGACCGGCCGCTCGTGAAGTCCGACGGCGACTACACCTACGTCCTCCCCGACATCGCCTACCACCGCGACAAGTTCTCGCGGGCCGACCTCCTCATCGACGTCTGGGGGGCCGACCACCACGGGTACGTGCCGCGCATGAAGGCGGCGGTCCAGGCGCTCGGCCACGACGCCGACCAGCTCGACATCCGCATCACCCAGCTCGTCAACCTGCTCGACGGCGGCCAGCCGGTGCGACTCTCGAAGCGGGCCGGCGACATCATCGAGCTGCGCGACGTGCTCGACGAGGTCGGGCCCGACGCGGCGCGCCTCACCTACCTCCTCCAGTCGCCCGACAGCCGCATGACCTTCGACTACGCGGTCGTGAAGTCGGCGGCGGCGGAGAACCCCGTCTACTACGTGCAGTACGCGCACGCCCGCATCCACTCGATCGGCCGCAAGGCCGACGAGCTCGGCATCGAGCGCCGGCCGCTCGACGACGTCGACCTGTCCCTGCTCGTCCACGAGCGCGAACTCGACGTGCTGCGGGTGCTCTCGGAGCTGTCCGACACGGTCGCCGTCGCCTGCCACGAGCGGGCCCCGCACCGCATCGCGTCGTGGGTGCGCGAGCTCGCCGGCGCGTTCCACGGCTTCTACCACGACTGCTACGTCATCGGCGACAGCGTCGAGCCGCCGCTCACCCAGGCTCGTCTCTGGCTCGTCGAGGCCAGCCGCGTCGGGCTGGCCATCGGGCTCGACCTGCTCGGTGTCCACGCGCCGGAGGAGATGTGAGCGCACCCGACTCCGGCCCGGGCGCGGCCACGCCAACCGCCGGGCCGCGGGGACCCGTGCCCCGTCACCTCCTCCCCGACAACGCCACCGTCGAGACCGACGGCTACCTCGCCATCGGCGGGTGTCGCGTCGACGACCTCGCGAACGAGTTCGGCACCCCGGTGTTCGTCTACGACGAGGCGCACCTGCGGGCTCGCGCCCGCGAGGCGGTCGCGTCGTTCGGCCCCGGGGTCGCCTACGCGTCGAAGGCGTTCCTCTGCAAGGCGATGGCCCGGCTCGTCCACGAGGAGGGCATGTGCATCGACGTGTCCACCGGCGGTGAGATGCGGGTCGCCCTCGCGGCCGACGTGCCGCCCGACCGGCTGGTGTTCCACGGCAACAACAAGAGCCACCCCGAGCTGGCGATGGCGCTCGAGGTCGGCATCGGCCGCATCGTCGTCGACTCGTTCGACGAGATGGACCGCATCGAGGCGCTCGTCGCCGCCGGGGCCGCGGTGCCGAAGGTGCTCCTGCGCCTCACACCCGGCATCGAGGCCCACACCCACGAGTACGTGCGCACCGGCCAGGACGACTCGAAGTTCGGGTTCGGCCTCGCGAGCGGCGCCGCGCTCGAGGCCATCGAGCGGGCCGACCGGTCACCGGCGATGGAGCTCGTCGGGCTCCACGTCCACATCGGCAGCCAGGTGTTCGTCGTCGACTCGTTCCGCAAGGCGGTCGAAGCCCTCGCCCCCACGGTGAACCGGCTCGGGCTCCCCGAGTTCTCGATCGGCGGCGGCCTCGGCGTCGCGTACGTCGAGGGCGAGGAGTCGGCCACCATCAGCCAGTGGGGCGCGGTCATGCGCACGGCGTGCGCCGACGCCGGCATCGACGCCACGCTGCTGGCCGAGCCCGGCCGCTCGATCGCCGCGGCCGCGGCCATCACCGTCTACACGGTCGGCACGATCAAGCACCTGCCGGGCATCCGCACCTACGTGTCGGTCGACGGCGGGATGAGCGACAACCCGCGCCCGGTGCTCTACGGGAGCGGCTACGAGACCTTCCTGCCCCGGGCCGTCGCCGCCGACCGGCCGCGGGAGATCCGCCTCGTCGGCAAGCACTGTGAGTCGGGCGACGTGCTGGTGCGCGAGGGCTACGTCCCCGACGACCTCGCCGTCGGCGACCTGCTCGCCACCCCGGTCACCGGCGCCTACGGCCACTCGATGGGCTCGAACTACAACAAGATCCTCCGCCCGCCGGTCGTGTTCGTCCGCGACGGCGACGCCCGCCTCGTCGTCCGCCGCGAGACCTACGAGGACCTCCTCCGCCTCGACCTGTAGCCCCGCGGCCGTCGGGAACGGCGTCGAGGGGTGGGGGAGGGGTCCGGTACCGTTGGGGCCCATGAGCTCTGGACCCGTGCGCATCGGACTGCTCGGCTGCGGCAACGTCGGCGCGGCCCTCGTGTCGCTCGTCAGGGAGCGGTCCACCGAGATCGCGGCCCGGCACGGGGTCACGCTCGAGATCACCCGGGTCGCGGTGCACAACCTCTCTCGCGAGCGTGCGGTCGAGTTCGCCGACGGGGTGCTCACCCACGACGCCGAGTCGGTCGTCACCGACCCCGACATCGATCTCGTCGTCGAGACCATCGGCGGCATCGAACCGGCCCGTCACCTGATCCTCGACGCCCTCCGGGCGGGCAAGCCCGTGATCAGCGCGAACAAGGAGCTGCTCGCGAACCTCGGCGCCGAGCTGTTCGCCGCGGCGGGCGAGGCGGGCGTCGACCTGCTCTTCGAAGCGTCGGTCGCCGGCGGCATCCCCTTCATCCGCCCCCTCCGCGAGAGCCTCGCCGGTGAGGACATCCGGCGGGTGATGGGCATCGTCAACGGCACGACGAACTTCGTTCTCTGCAAGATGGCCGAGGAGGGCATCACCTTCGCCGAGGCGCTCGCCGAGGCCCAGGAGCTCGGCTACGCCGAGCGCGACCCCACCGCCGACATCGAGGGCTACGACGCGGCGGCCAAGGCCGCCATCATCGCCTCGATCGCGTTCGGCGCCGAGGTGGTCGCCGGCGACGTGTACCGCGAGGGCATCGTCGACATCACACCCGCCGACCTCGCCTTCGCCGAGCGGCTCGGCTACGTCGTGAAGCTGCTCGCCATCGCCGAGCGGTTCGGCACCGACGACGACGCCGAGGTGGCGGTGCGGGTCCATCCGGCGATGGTGCCTGCCGACCATCCGCTCGCCGCGGTGCGCGACTCCTTCAACGCGGTGTTCGTCGAGGGCGCGGCGGTGGGTGAGCTGATGTTCTACGGGCGCGGGGCCGGGGGCAACCCCACGGCCAGCGCGATGCTCGGCGACATCATCGACGCCGCGCTCAACCTCCGCCGGGGCCGGGCCGGCACCATGCCCACCAGCTCGAAGGTGCGGCTCCGGCCCATCGACGACCTGTCCTCGGAGTACTACATCAACCTCGAGGTGGCCGACCGCCCCGGAGCGCTCGCCCGGGTGGCCGGCGTGTTCGGCGACCACGGCGTGTCGATCCGGTCGATGGAGCAGGAGGGGCTCGGCGACGAGGCCCGACTCGTCTTCATCACCCACGAGGCCGTCGAGCGCGACGTGCAGGCCACGCTCCACACCCTCCGCGAGCTCGAGGTGGTCGACCGGGTGGCGAGCGTGCTGCGCGTGGTGGCGGGAGCCGACGCCTGATGGCGATGCGCTACGTCTCCACCCGCGGCGCCGCCCCCGCGCTCGGCTTCGCCGACACCCTCCTCGCCGGCCTCGCCACCGACGGCGGCCTCTATGTCCCCGACCACTGGCCGGCCCTCGACATCCCGGAGGACGCCGAGGCCTACACCGACGTCGCGGTCGCCGTGATGTGGCCCTTCGTCGACGGCGACATCGAGCGCGACGCCTTCGAGGCCATCGTCGCCGACGCGTACGCCACCTTCAGCCACCCCGACGTCGTGCCCCTCACCGAGCTCGGCGACGGGCTCTACCTCGCCGAGCTGTTCCACGGCCCGACCTTGGCCTTCAAGGACATCGCCCTCCAGCTCGTCGGACGGCTGTTCGACCACGAGCTCGCGAACCGTGGCGAACGGGTCACCATCATCGGCGCCACCTCGGGCGACACCGGCTCGGCGGCCATCGAGGCGCTGCGCGACCGCGATGCCATCGACGTCGTCATCCTCCACCCCGAGGGTCGGGTGTCGGAGGTGCAGCGCCGCCTGATGACCACCGTCGACTCGCCGAACGTCCGCAACGTCGCGATCGCCGGCACCTTCGACGACTGCCAGGACCTCGTGAAGGCGATGTTCGCCGACGAGGCGTTCCGGTCCGAGCAGCGCCTCTCGGCGGTGAACTCGATCAACTTCGCCCGGATCATGGCCCAGACCGTCTACTACGTGACCTCCCAGCGCCGACTCGGCGGCGGGCCGGTGTCGTTCGCGGTGCCCACCGGCAACTTCGGGAACGTCTTCTCCGGGTACGGCGCGAAGCGCATGGGGCTGCCCATACGTCAGCTCGTCGTCGGCTCGAACCGCAACGACATCCTCACCCGCTTCTTCGACACGGGCACGATGCGCATCACCGAGGTGCACGCCACCATCAGCCCGGCGATGGACATCCAGGTGTCGTCGAACCTCGAGCGGCTCCTCTTCGAGCTGGCCGGGCGCGACGGCGACCGCATCGCCGAGCTCATGGCCGAGTTCCGTGCCGAGGGCACCGTGACCTTCCCCCACGAGGTGATCGAGACCCTCAGCGAGACCTTCAGCGGCGCCCGCGTCGACGACGAGGAGACCGCCGCCACCATCGCGCGGGTGCTCGACTCGAGCGGGGTGCTCGTCGATCCCCACACCGCGGTCGGCGTCGCCGCCGCGGAGGCGTGTCGGGTCGACCGCTCCGTGCCGATGGTGGTGCTCGGCACCGCCGACCCCGCGAAGTTCCCCGAGGCCGTCGAGGCTGCCACGGGCACCCACCCGACGCTGCCGGCGCACCTGGCCGACCTCTTCGAGCGCCCCGAGCACCTCGACCATCTGCCGAACGACCTCGCCGAGGTCCAGGCCTACGTCCGCGAGTTCACCGCCCGCCACTGAGCGGTCGCCCGCAGACGTCTCCACCCCTCTCCACCTCCCCCGTCACACGCACAACTGCGTGAAAAGCGGGCCGATTCGCCCGGGATTTCACGCAGATGCCGGGGTTGGCGACGCTCGCGCCCACTTGCGGGCGCACGCCGAGAGGCCGAGGTCGATCACGGCGCGCCGTCGAGGAGGCCGGTGAAGCCCGACGGCTCGTGGGGTCCGATCGCGAGCTGTTCGAGGACGCCGATGCCGGTGCGCTCGCCCCAGGTGGCCCGGACGAGCTGCTGGACGTGGAGGTGCTTGTGGTCGAGCGGGTCGAGGTCGGCGAGGGTCCAGGTCTCGGCGTCGACGGCCAGCTCACCGTGCCACGTGCCGTGGTTCCACTCGGGATGCAGGTAGCCGAGGCCGAGCATCTGGAAGGTGAGGATCGGCGTCAGCTCGATGCGCTCGGTGTCGCCCCGCCACGGCGAGAGCTCGATGGTGGCGGCCCGGGCCCGGCGGGTGCCGGACTCCCACTCGATGTGCCAGTCGGCCTGACGCATCGGCTCGACCTCGGCCTCCGGGCCGAACACCGGCGCGTCGGGCGACTCGAGCACGGGCACGACGGCGCCGTAGCGGTGCCACGGGCGACCGTCGGGGTACTCGTTGGAGTCGAAGTGGGTGCAGACGTCGTCGAAGTTGAGCGGGGCCCAGAGCCAGAAGAAGCCGCCCGTGCCGGGCACCGGCGCGCCGCCCGACTCCCGTTCGCCGACCGGCCGGATGCCCCACGACCGATCGCGGCAGCCGAGGACCTCGAGGCCGTCGAGGGACACGGTGGTGTCGCCGACGGTGAGCGAGCCCGACCACGACCCCCACTGGGCGAGGCGCGTGTAGTCGAAGGTGACGAGCTGGGCCGACCGTTGGGTGAAGCGCGGCTCCTCGACCACCGGGGTGCGGGCGGAGAACACCAGGTCGACCGACCATCCACGCTCGGGGTCGTCGCCCACCACACGCAGCGTGCGGAAGGGCTCGACCACCTCGACGCGGATCGGCCCGACCGCCGTCTCTCGGCGGTCGAGCGGCGCCCGGCCGGACGCGTGCAGCGAGTGCTGCCGGCCGTCGAGCACCACCGAGATCGACGCGTCGATGACGTGGCGGTTCGGGTACAGGCCCATGGCCACCGCGAAGAACAGCTCTCCGTCGGCCGTGTAGCCGTTGAAGAAGTAGCGGTCGTACGCGTTGCGGCTCGCCTGACCGAAGTGGGCGACCGGTTCGGGGGTCTGGTGGACGGGGAAGTCGTCGAAGGGAGTCAGCACACTCCGGATCGTAGGAGGCCGGTATGGTTCCCGCTCGGGAGGGACAGATGATCACCGGACCAGACCAGGTCGACGCCGCCTGGCTCACCGAGGCGCTCCGCGAGTCGGGCGTCATCTCGCAGTCGAGCGTCGTGTCGTTCACCGCCGAGCCCGTCGGCACGGGACAGGTCGGCCACAACGTGCGCTTCACGCTCACCTACGACGTGGAGGAACCGCACGCGCCGGCCACCGTCGTCGCCAAGTTCCCGAGCCCCGACGAGACCAGCCGGAGCACCGGGGTGGCCATCGGCACCTACGAGAAGGAAGCCCGCTTCTACCGCGACCTCGCGCACCTCGTCGACATGCGCATCCCGCGCTGTCACCGGGTCGAGCTCGACGAGGGGAGCCGTCTCTCGGTGCTGTTGATGGACGACCTCGCACCGGCGGTGCAGGGCGACCAGATCGCGGGCTGCTCGGTCGAGGAGGCCGCCCGGGTGGTCGACCAGATGCCCGGGCTCCACGCACCGCTGTGGGGCGACCCCTCCCTCGGCGAGGTCGGTTGGCTCTCGGTCCCGAGCCCCGACGGGGCGACGGCGGTCGCCGGCTTCTATCAGAGCCTCTGGCCGGGCTTCTGCGAGCGCTACGCCGGGCGGCTCTCCGACGAGGTCTGCGAGATCGGTACCCGGTTCGGCCGGTCGCTCGCCTCATGGGCAGCACGGCGCGCGGAAGGTCCTCTCACACTCGTGCACGGCGACCTGCGACTCGACAACGTGCTGTTCGGACCGGGCGCCGACGGCGCGCCCCAGGTCACCGTGGTCGACTGGCAGACCCCGGCCATCGGCATCGGCACCGACGACCTCTCCTACTTCCTCGGCGCCGGGCTCCCGCCCGACGTGCGGCGGGTGGTCGAGGAGGATCTCGTGCGGCGCTACCACGAGGGGCTGATGGCCGCAGGGGTCGTCGGGTACTCGTGGGAGCAGTGTTGGGACGACTACCGGCGCTTCGCCTTCAGCGGCCTCCAGATGGCGGTCATCGCGTCGATGATCGTGCGCGCCGACGACCGCGGCGACGAGATGTTCCTCGCCATGGCCGAGCGCCACACCGCCCAGATCCTCGACCTCGGTGCCGAGGAGTTCCTCGACGATTGACGGTCGGGCCCGATTGCGCAGGCCCGGGCGGTGGGGGATACGCTGAGCGGGTCGTCGGCGCAGCGAGCTTCGTGGCCACACGGGCCCGGCTCGGCCGATCGGCACATGGGGTCGCAGTCCGTCGCTGCTCCGCCGGGCGCCCCCAGGTCAGTGGTCGACATCCGAACGAAACGAGCCGCAGGTGAGCGACGCCCCCCAGGCCCTGGAGCGGTCCACCCTCCAGAAGAAGGACCGTGCCGAACTGATCACCATCGCCCAGGCGATGGGAGGCAAGCCCGGCTCCCGGGCGAAGAAGGCCGACGTCATCGACCTGATCCTCGAGCTCGCGGGCGTCGTGCCCGGCGACGCCGAGGACGCCCCTGCCGCCGACGACGCGAAGAAGGGCTCGGGTGCGAAGGGGCGCGGGGCGAGCGACAGCACTTCCGCCGATGCCGATGCCGATGCCGCGTCCGAGGGCTCCGACGCGCCGGCCGACGGCGACGGTCCGTCCGGTGGCGACGGTGACGACGGCGCGGACGGCGACCGACCCGCCGGGGGTCGGGGTGGTGACGGTGACCGCTCGGGTCGCAAGGGCGACGAGAAGGGCAAGGGCGAGCGCTCCCAGGCCCAACAGGGCGGCCGCGACGACCAGGGCGGCCAGCAGGGCGGCCGCGACGACCAGGGCGGCC
>CAZAVX010000038.1:10601-23640 GCA_964488835.1 uncultured Iamiaceae bacterium
CGGCCGCGACGACGACGCGGGGGAGGCCGAGCCGGGCAACCGCCGGCGCCGGCGCCGGGGACGCGACCGCGGCGGCCAGCAGGCCGACGAACCGTTCCAGGGCGAGCCGGTCGAGGTCGAGGGCTTCCTCGACCTGCGCGACGAGGGCTACGGGTTCCTCCGGGTCAACGGCTACCTGCCCACCCCCGACGACGTCTACGTCTCGGTGAAGCAGACCCGGCAGTTCGCGCTGCGCAAGGGCGATCGCATCAAGGGCGCGAGCCGCCCGGCCACCCGCAACGAGAAGAACCCCGCGCTGATGCGCATCGACACGGTCAACGGCCGTCAGCCCGAAGAGGCGCGCAACCGCCCGGTGTTCGAGGAGCTCACGCCGCTCTTCCCCGACGAGCGACTCCGCCTCGAGATCGACGACGACGGGGCGAACACGACCGCCCGCATCGTCGATCTGCTCACCCCCATCGGCAAGGGTCAGCGCGGGCTCATCGTCTCGCCACCCAAGGCCGGCAAGACCACGATCGTCAAGCAGATCGTGCGGTCGATCGAGGTCAACCACCCCGAGGTCGAGCTCATCGTGCTGCTCGTCGACGAGCGGCCCGAGGAGGTCACCGACATGCAGCGGTGGGTCACCAACGGCGAGGTGGCGTCCTCCACGTTCGACCGTCCGCCCGACGAACACACCCAGGTCGCCGAGCTGGTGCTCGAACGGGCGAAGCGCCAGGCCGAGCTGGGCGCCGACGTCGTCCTCGTCCTCGACGGCATCACCCGCCTCGCCCGCGCCTACAACCTCAGCACCCCCCAGAGCGGCCGGGTCGTGTCCGGCGGCGTCGATGCCGCCGCGCTCTACCCGCCGAAGCGGTTCTTCGGTGCGGCGCGCAACATCGAGGAGGGTGGCTCGCTCACCATCCTCGCCACCGCCCTGGTCGACACCGGCTCGCGTCTCGACGAGGTGATCTTCGAGGAGTTCAAGGGCACCGGCAACATGGAGCTGCGCCTCGACCGACGCCTCGCCGACCGTCGCCTCTACCCGGCGATCGACGTCGAGGGCTCGGGCACCCGCCACGAGGAACTCCTGTTCACCGAACCCGAGCTCCAGCAGGTGTGGGCGCTGCGGCGGGAGCTGGCGGCGCTGGCCGACGAGCACGGCAGCAACGCTCCTGGCATCGAGATGCTCACCGAGCAGATGGAGCGGTTCCCCACCAACGAGGCGTTCCTCGCCGACCTCGCCAACCGCTCGTCCTGAGGGCGACCGAGTAGCGAAAACACTCGAATCCTGGCAGACTGCTCTGCCCCCGTGACCCTGGAGTTCGCGCCGTGAAGACCGACATCCACCCCGAGTACCACGAGGTCGAGGTGCACTGCTCGTGCGGTGCCACCTTCACCACCCGCAGCACCGCCACCGAGCTGAAGGTCGAGCTCTGCAGCGAGTGCCACCCCTTCTACACGGGCAAGCAGAAGCTGGTCGACTCCGGCGGACGCATCGACCGCTTCGAGCGGCGCTACGGCCGTCGCAAGAACCGCTGAGCCAGCCCACCCGACCCGGGTCTGCCGGCCCCGCTGCCTCCGATGCCGCCCGCCTCGTCGCGGCGCGGCTCGTCGCGCTCGCCGACCGTTCGCTCGGCCTCACCGTCGACCGGTCGCAGGTCGTCGAGGTCGGTGCGGGGGCGGCCGTCGCCCTCGACGGCCGCTGCCTGTTCGACCCCGGTCGCGGGCCCGCCGCGGTGGGCGCGGCGCTGGCCTGGGCGGCCCGCCACGACGCTGCGGAGGTCGACCTGCTGGCCGAACCGGCCGAGGATCGCCACCTCGGCGTCTGGGCCCGCCAGGCCCGCCACTTCGACCCGGCCCCGCGGGTGTGGTCGATCGGGCGCGACGGCCTGGAGGCCGTCGACCCCGCCCCGTACCCCGAGCACGTCGTCCCTCCGCCCCACGCCGCCGAGCAGGTGTTGCTGCTCGAACAGGCCGGTGTCGAGGTGGTCGTCGAGCACGGCACGGTGATCGGCGAGCTGCGCGGTCTCGAGGTCGCCCGCGTCACCACGACGCCCGACGGTGGCACCGAGCTCCAGGTGGGGGTCGGTCGCTACGACCAGGAGGCGTCGGCGCTGATGCAGGCCGACCTCAGCCGGCCCGACGCCCTCGACCGGGTCGTCGAGCTCGTCGCCCCGCTGCGCGCACCCGACGCACCACCCCACCCGGTGAACCGGCTGGCCCGCGAGCGGTGGCTGCGGTGGCAGCTCGTCCAGGAGCCCGGTCTGGTCGGGCTCGGCGAGCTCCAGCCCGTCGACTCCCCCGAGGCCCGCGGCGGGCTGCGCGATCGCGCTGTGGCGGCCGCGGTGGGCTCCCGTGCCGACGGGACCCCGGTCGTCGTCGTCGCCGCCGAGGGCGCCGACCTCGACATCGTGCCCCGCGCCGCCGACACCCGCGCGTGGCACGCGCCCGACGCAGAGCTGGTCATCGTGCTGCCGGCGGGCAACGTGCAGCCCGTCACCGCCCGGCTCGCCGCCCGCCTCGCCCGCCCGGCCACCGTGCTCGACATCGCCCCCGAGTGGCCCAGGTAGCCTCGAACGGTGATCGAGCGGCTGGAGTCCCTGGAGCGCGAGTTCGACGACGTCGAAGCGCGCCTCGCCGATCCCGCGGTGCTCGGCGACCAGGCCGCCTACGCCGAACTGGCCCGGCGCTACCGCGAGCTCGAGGCCATCGTGACCCGGGCGCGCGAGCTGCGCAGCCGCACCGGCGACCTCGAGGTGGCCCGCGAGATGCTCCGCGAGCTCAGCGGCGACGAGCGTGAGGAGATGCGTGGCGAGGTCGAGTCCGCCGAGGCCGACATCGCCCGGCTCACCGACGAGCTGCGGGCGCTGATGCTCCCGAAGGACCCCAACGACGACAAGAACGTGATCCTCGAGATCCGGGGGGCCGAGGGCGGCGAGGAGGCCAACCTGTTCGCCCGCGACCTGTTCGAGATGTACCGGGCGTACGCCGGGCGCATGGGCTGGGGCTTCGAGGTGCTCGGATCCGACCCCTCCGACATGGGCGGGTTCAACGAGGTCACCGTGCTCGTGAAGGGCGAGGGGGTGTGGAGCCGGCTCAAGCACGAGGGCGGCCCCCATCGGGTGCAGCGGGTGCCGGTCACCGAGTCCCAGGGGCGCATCCACACCTCGTCGGCCACCGTGACGGTGTTGCCCGAGGCCGAGGAGATCGACGTCGAGATCGATCCCAACGACCTCCAGATCGACGTCTACCGGTCGTCGGGCCCGGGCGGGCAGTCGGTGAACACCACCGACTCGGCCGTGCGCATCACCCACAAGCCCACCGGGGTCGTCGTGTCGATGCAGGACGAGAAGAGCCAGATCCAGAACCGGGCGAAGGCCATGCAGGTGCTGCGGTCCCGTCTCCTCAAGCTCGAACAGGACCGGCAGGCCGCCGAGCTGTCCGGCCAGCGCCGCGACCAGGTCGGGGGCGGCGGCCGCTCCGAGAAGATCCGCACCTACAACTTCAAGGAGAACCGGGTCACCGACCACCGCATCGGCCTCACGCTGTACAAGCTCGACAAGGTGCTCGCCGGCGAGCTCGACGAGGTGTCCGACGCCCTCGTCACCGACGAGCGCACCCGTCGCCTCGCCGAGGCCGATGCCTGATCAGGTCCCCGACGGGCCAGGTGAGGGTGACCGTCTCACCTACTGGCGGGAGCTGCTCGCCGAGGCGGTCGACCGTCTCACCGCCGCCGGGTTCCCGTCGGCCGAGGTCGACGCTCGCCGCATCGTCGAGCGGGCCACCTCGACGAGCGGCATGGAGTACCTCGACGAGCTCGACCAGCCGGCCACCGAACGGGGTGTCGGCTTCTTCGACCAGATGCTCGAACGGCGCCTCGCGGGGGAGCCCCTGCAATACGTCGTCGGTCGATGGGGGTTCCGCACCCTCGACCTCTTCGTCGACCGTCGGGTGCTGATCCCCCGCCCCGAGACCGAACAGGTCGTCGAGCAGGCCCTCGCCGAGCTCGACCGCGTCGTCCTCGCCGACCCCCGCGCCGCCACGGGCCCGGTCGTCGATCTCGGCACCGGCTCGGGTGCCATCGCGCTGTCGCTCGCGGTCGAGCGCGACGGGCTCGAGGTGTGGGCGGTCGAGCGGTCCGCCGATGCCGCGGCGGTGGCGCGGGCGAACCTCGCCGGGCTCGGCAGCGCGGCCACCCGCGTGCGCATCGTCGAGGGGTCGTGGTTCGAACCGCTGCCCGCCGCGCTCGCCCGTCACGTGGCGCTCGTCGTCTCGAACCCGCCCTATGTCGCCCCCGACGATCCATTGCCGCCCGAGGTGGCCGACTGGGAGCCCGCCGAGGCCCTGATCCCGGGCCCGACGGGCTTCGAGGCGATCGATCACATCGTCCGCGGGGCCCTCGGGTGGTTGCGACCGGGCGGCGCCTTGGTGGTCGAGCTCGCGCCGTCCCAGGCCGACGAGGCCGTCGCCGCGGCGCGCCGCGCCGGCTACGCGTCGGCCCGGTGGGAGGCCGACCTCGGCGGCCGTCCGCGCATGCTGATCGCACGTACCCCAGGCTGATCTACAGTGCGACGCGGGATCCGACCCGCAGGCTCGAGGGGGCACAGGAATGTTCGGTAGGAAGAGCAAGGGTGACGCCGAGTGGTTGGCGGGCGTGGCGTTCTTCAAGGACTTCAGCGAGGACGAGCTCGCCCGTGTCGCCGGCCTCGCGACCGAGGTCGAGGCCGAGCCGGGTGCCGAGCTGATGGAGCAGGGCCGCATGGGCGACCGCTGCTACGTCATCGTCGAGGGCGACGCCAGCGTCTACATCAACGGTGAGCACGTCGCCACCCTGCACGAGGGCTCGATGGTGGGGGAGATGGCCCTCGTCGGCCACACGCCGCGCAACGCCACCGTCATCGCCGACACCCCGATGGTGCTCGCGGCGTTCGACCACAAGGCCTTCCACGCCCTCCTCGACGAGATGCCGAAGGCCAAGGAGCGGGTGCTCGAGACCCTGAACGCCCGCATCCGCCGCTAGCCCACGCGAACATGCGTCGGTTCGGGGCGCATACCGCACCGAACTGACGCACGAGCGCGGTCGGGGGTGGTCAGGTGAGGCGCAGCTCGCCGCCGCGGACCTCGGCGGGCAGCCCGCAGGCCTCCTCGGCGACGAACCGGTTCATCAGGTCGGCGTCGCTCGACCTCGCCCAAGTGCGCCGACCGTCGGGCACCAGGCACGCGGCGAGGGCGACCTCCGGCGCGCCGTCGCGCCCGTGCATCACCGTGTAGGCCTCGACGATGACCGGTCCTTCGTGGTCCGGCGCCACCTCGCGGTGCGGCGCGGCGTCGACCTCGTCCTGGGGCGACTCGTGGCGGAAGCCGCCCGCCGGCGGCTCGGTCGAGTACACGCCGAAGGAGTGCTTGGAGATCAGCCCACCGTTCGCGGTGCAGAAGCCGATCGAACCCGGGTCGTCACGGAGCACCCGGACCATCGTCGCGATGGAGTGGGTGACGTAGTTGTTCCAGGGCCCGCCGGCGAAGGTGAGCCCGCCGGTGACGGTGAGTTGCCGGTCGAGCCCGAGGCCGAGCTCGGCCGCGCCGATCTGCACCGCGGAGGGGAAGCAGGAGTAGAGGTCGACGTGGGCGAGGTCGTCGATGCCCACGCCGGCGAGCTCGAGCGCCCGGGTGCCGCCGACGCGAATGGCGGGGGAGCGGTGCAGCTCGTGGCGCTCGGACATCGTGGGTTCGGAGGTGTCGGTGCCCGACCAGGGGAACACCCACCGATCGCGGGGGATGCCGAGGGCCTCGGCCCGCTCGACCGAGCACATCACGACGGCGGCCGCCTGGTCGACCCGGTCGTTCGACACCATCCACTTCGTGTACGGGTACCCCACCCAGCGGTTGTCGGGGGAGGGGGTGCGCAACTCCTCGGCGGTGAACGCCCGACGTACCGCGGCGTGCGGGTTGGCGGCGGCGATCCGGCTGAAGCCGGACCACAGCTCGGAGATCCGTTCGAGGTGCTCGGCGGGGGAGAGGCCGAGGGCGGCGCGGAGCGCGACCTCGACGATCGGGTACGCGTGGATCGGCATGACGATGCCCCGGGCCTGCTCGGCCGGGTGGCTCATCTCCATCTCGGTGCCGATGACCTCGGCGGGCGGCGTGTCGGGGTCGTCGACCGACCACGGCGGGTTCTCGCCCGTGCGACGGAACGCCTGGCGGGTGCGCCACGCCTCGGCGCCCGCGATGACGACGACGTCGTGACGGCCGGCGAGGATGTCGAGCGCCGAGCGGTTGACGAGCATCTGGGGGCTGTTGCCGCCCATCGGCGACACCGCGGTGTGGGCGTCGGGCGCACCGATGCGCGCCGCGACCCGGGCACCGGGGTCGGCGTACCGCCACGAGAGCATCGCGACGATGCGCACCGCATCGACCGCCGCGAGCAGCGCTGCCGAGCCGGCGTCGTCGGCCGCGAGCCGGACCGCCCGCTCGACGAGGTCGACGGGCTCGACGGTGGGATCGGCGGCGTCGGCGGGGACGTCGAGCTGTCCCACCCCCACGAGGACCGGTGTGCGCGGGTCGAGCCCACCCGAAGTGTCAGCCATGGTCATCCTCCCGAGGGCGGATCGTAGGGGGGTACCGGCGCGTCACTACAATCGCCGCCATGCCCACCGTCGCCATCGGGAACGACCACGCCGGATACCCGCTCAAGCGCCACCTGCTCACCACCCTCGCCGAGCTCGGCTGGGAGGTGAACGACCTCGGCAATCACGACGAGGAGCCCGTCGACTACCCCGAGGTGTGTGCCCAGGTGGGTCGGGAGGTGGTCGCGGGGCGCGCCGACCGCGGCATCGTCATCGGCGGGAGCGGCCAGGGCGAGCAGATCGCGGCGAACAAGGTGCGCGGGGTGCGCGCCGCACTGTGCAACGACCTCTACACCGCCCGCATGTCCCGCGAGCACAACGACGCGAACGTCCTGTCGCTCGGGGGGCGCATCGTCGGGTTCGGTCTCGCCGACGAGATCGTGAAGCTCTGGCTCGAGACGCCGTTCGAAGGTGGCCGGCACCAGCGTCGGGTCGACCAGATCAGCGCGATCGAGCAGGAGGAACTGCCCGGGTGAACCGCCCCGGGTCGCGGTGAGCGGCCACGCCGCCCACGGCGTCGTCTTCGCCGTCTCGGCGATCGCCACCCTGGTGGCCACGGGCCTGTGGCGGAGGGTGGCGCTGCGTCGCAACCTCGTGCACGCGCCGGGCGGTCGACGCTCCCACACCGTCGCCACCCCCACCCTCGGCGGGGTCGGGATGCTCGCCGGGTTCCTCGCCGGCATGGCCGCTGCATGGGCGATGCCCGCGTTCGGCGACGTGTTCGGCGCGAGCACCGAGCCGCTCGGCCTCGTCATCGCGGTGCTCGTCATGCACGCGGTGGGCGCGGTCGACGAGGTCCGCAAGTCGCCCGCCGGTCCGGCGTACCTCCACGACGGCCTCTCCGCGCCCGCGAAGATGGCCGGAATGGTGCTGTCGGCGAGCATCCTCGCCCTCGCCGGCATCACGATCCTCCACTTCCGGGTGCCGTTCGGCGAGTCGCTCGGGGTTGGCGACCTCTTCGTCCTCTCGCCCGACCTCTCCTTCGTCATCACCGTCGTCTGGGTGCTCGGCATGGGCACCGCGATCAACTACATCGACGGCCTCGACGGCCTCGCCGCCGGGGTCGTGCTGATCGCGGCCGCGGCGTTCTACCTCTACAGCGACCTGCTGCGGAGCGAGGGCATCATCGCCCCCGGCAGCATCGGGCCGATGGTGGCCGCCATCGTCGCCGGGATGTGCCTCGGCTTCCTCCCCTGGAACGCACACCCCGCGAAGATCTTCATGGGCGACAACGGTGCCCTGATGCTCGGGCTCTTGATGGCCGCGTCGACGATCTCGGTCGGCGGCCGCTCCGACGACCCCTACTCCGGCCAGGCGTTCTTCTTCTACGCGCCGCTCTTCATCCCCATCGTCATCCTCGGCGTCCCCATCCTCGACACCGCGTTCTCCATCATCCGACGCGCGGCGAAGGGCGCGAGCCCTGCCGCGGCCGACAAGGACCACCTCCACCACCGGCTCGTGCGGCTCGGGCACGGGCAGTGGCGCAGCGTGCTGATCCTCTGGGCGTGGACCGCGCTGTTGTCGGGGTTCGTGCTCTATCCCGCCTTCACGGGGCAGGGCAACGCCATCGTCCCCTTCGGCGTCGGGGCGCTCGCCCTCGCGCTCTACACGCTGTTCCACCCCGGTGCGCGCCAGGCCCGCAAGGGCGAGCCGGTGCCGGTCGGCGACTCGGTCGACAGCGGCGACTGACGCCCGGCGCCGGGACGTGCGCGCACTCGACTGAACGTCGTACAGTCGTGCGTCGACCAGCCGGGCTCACGGGGCGCTGGATTTGCGCCCCTCGCGCCCGGTCCGTAGATTGCGCAATCGTTCACAAGCGCGTTCGACCGACGCGCCGAGCCGAGGGCACCGGGTGACACACGCACAGCCGAGCCAACCGAACCCCAACTACGGAGACGGTCTGTCGATCGCCTTCGAGCTGGTCGCCACCCCCGCGGTGTTCGGCCTCATGGGCTACGGCCTCGACCGCTGGCTCGGCACCTCCCCGATCCTCACCATCGCCCTCAGCCTCGTCACCTTCTGCACGGTCGTCGGGCTCACCATCTGGCGCTACGGCACCGAGATGGAGCGGGTCGACGCCGAGCGCCGCGAAGCCCGGGCCGCCGCCGGGCGCCGCGCCGCGCGCTGGGAGGTCGAGCGCCCCGAACGCCGCTTCTCGGTCGACACCGACAGCTCGGGCTCCACCGGGGCGATCGCATGAGCACCCTCCTCACCCGCTTCGACGAGTCGACCCCCGAGGCCGACATCGCCACCGACCTGGTGAAGCGGGGCCTGTGGGCCGCGCCCGCGCTGCTCCTCCTCTCGGGTCTCGTCTGGGGCCTCGACGGCGCCGCGTCGGCCGCGGTCGGCCTCGCCATCGTCCTCGCCAACTTCGCCCTCTCGGCCGCGATGCTCACCTGGGCGGGTCGCATCTCGGTCGGCTTCGTGCTCGGCGTGTCGATGTTCGGCTACGTCTTCCGCCTCGGTCTCATCACCGCCGTGGTCCTGCTCATCAAGGACCTGGCATGGGTCGAGCTCGTCCCGCTCGGCCTCACCCTCATCATCACCCATCTCGGGCTGCTGCTCTGGGAGACCAAGTACGTGTCGGCCTCCCTGGCCTACCCGAGTCTCAAGCCAACGGCCTCTGACCTCGCGAGCTCCAAGGAGTGACCACGACCGTGTTCGGCGTTGCGTTCCCACCGATCAGCCACCTCTTCGAGTGGCCCGACATCTTCTTCGAGGACACCTGGTTCGCGATCAACAAGGTCGTCCTCATCAACCTGATGTCGGTCGTGCTCATCGTCGGGTTCTTCCTCTACGCCGGTCGGAAGAAGTCCCTCGTCCCGAAGGGCGCGCAGAACTTCGCCGAGTCGATCATCGACTTCGTGAAGAACGGGATCGTGCTCCAGACCATGGGCCCGTCGGGTCTCGCCTGGACCCCCTTCCTCACGATGCTGTTCCTCTTCATCTTCATCAACAACATCGTGAAGTTGATCCCGCCGATCATCATGCCGGCCACCGGTCGCATGGCCACGCCGCTGTTCCTCGCCCTGTTGATCTGGGTGATCTTCAACTACCAGGGCATCAAGCACCAGGGCCTCGGCGGCTACTTCAAGAACACGCTCTTCCCGCCGGGGCTGCCGAAGGCGCTCTACGTGCTCGTCACGCCGATCGAGTTCATCTCGACCTTCCTCATCCGCCCCTTCAGCCACGCCGTCCGACTCTTCGCCAACATGATGGCGGGCCACATCCTGCTCGCCACCTTCGCCGTGCTGTCCGCCGCCCTCTGGGTCGGCGACTGGTACGCCGTCTTCCTGCCGTTCCCGTTCGCCATGTTGCTGGGCGTGTGGCTGTTCGAGGCGCTCGCCTCGTTCCTGCAGGCCTACATCTTCGTGGTGCTGTCCGGTGTGTACATCGGCGGTGCCATCCACCCCGAGCACTGAGCTCACCGATCGACCGTGACCCTCGGGTCGCGGGCCCGCTTCTCCGTATCAGGTAGCACCCCATCACCCAGGAGACCAACACCATCATGCTGTCCGTTCTCGCTCAGGCAGTTCCCGACATCAGCGGTGCCGACTGGATCGCCTCCCAGTCGGTGCTCTACGCCGGTGTGGCCTACGGCCTCGCCGCCATCGGCCCCGGCATCGGCATCGGCATGCTCGTCGGAAACGCCGTCCAGGCCATGGCCCGTCAGCCCGAGGCTGCCGGCATGGTCCGCACCACGATGTTCCTCGGCGTCGCCTTCGCCGAGGCGCTCGCCCTCATCGGCTTCGTGGTGTTCATCCTTCTCAAGTTCGCCTGATCCCACAGGAGCACATCGTGCGAATCCGTACCGCCATCGCGGGGGTGCTGATCCTGGTGCTCGCCAGCATCGGGCTCGCCACTCCCGCCCACGCCGCCGAGTCGATCGGCTCGTGTGTCGTCGAAGTCGCGCTCGAAGCCGAAGAGCTGCGGGCCGAGGGCCACTCCGAGGCCGACATCATCCACGAGCTCGAGGGGGCCGCCGAGGCCTGTGTCGAGGCGCCGAACCCGGTGCTCCCCGACATGGTCGAGCTCATCTGGATCTCGCTGGCCTTCGTCCTGCTGCTGATCATCGGCCTCAAGTTCGCGTACCCCGCCGTCGCCAAGGCGATGGAGGAGCGCTCCGAGCGCATCCGCGCCGACCTCGAGGCCGCCGAGCAGGCGAAGGAGGCCGCGCTCGCCGAGCAGGCCAACTACCAGGCGTCGCTCGGCGATGCCCGGGGTGAGGCGAACCGCATCATCGAGGAGGCCCGCGCCGCCGCCGAGGCGCTGCGTGCCGAGCGCACCCAGGCCGCCGAGGCCGAGGCCGCCGAGATCCGGGCGAAGGCCAACGCCGACGCCGAGTCGATCAAGGCCCAGGCCCTCGCCGATCTCCGCAACGAGGTCACGGCCCTGGCCCTCGGCGCGGCCGAGCGGGTCGTCGGCAACATCGACGCCGACGCCCAGCGCGCCCTCATCGACGAGTACATCAACCAGGTCGGGTCGCGGAACTGATGACCCGCCCCGGACCGACCCCTGACGGGAGGCACTGATGGCCGATGAACGGACGGCGGCAGCCTACGCCGACGCCCTCTTCACGGTGACCCGAGTCGAAGGCAACCCCGAGCGTGTCGAGGACGAGCTGTTCCGGGTCGCCCGGGCGCTCGAAGGCTCCGACGAGCTCCAGCGCGCCCTCTCCGATCCCCAGCTGCCGGCGTCGCGCCGCCAGCAGATCGTCGAGGACCTGCTCGGCTCGGCCGCCGACCCCACCACGGTCGCCATCGTCTCGCTGCTCGTCGGCGTGGGTCGATCCAACGAGATCCCGGCCATCGTCGACGCCTTCGTCGCCCGCGCCGCCCGCGAGAGCGGCCGCGAGGTGGCGATGGTGCGCGCGGCCGTCGAGCTCACCCCCGACCAGCAGCAGCGCCTGGCCGAGGCGCTCAGCGCCAACCTGGGGCGCGACGTCTCGGTCCGGGTCATCGTCGACCCCAGCATCCTGGGTGGGGTCGTGACCCAGATCGGCGACACCGTCATCGACGGCAGCGTCCGTCACCGCCTCAACCAGCTCCGCGAAGCCTTCTGAGCCCGAGAGACCTGCGAGAACCAATGGCTGACTTGACCATCAACCCCGCCGACATCACCGCTGCGCTGCGCGCCAACCTCGAGGGCTTCGCGCCCACGCTCGAGTCGACCCAGGTGGGTCGCATCGTCGAGGTCGGCGACGGCATCGCCCGGGTGTCGGGCCTGCCCAACGCCGCGGTGAACGAGCTGCTCCAGTTCGAGAACGGCACGTACGGCCTGGCGCTCAACCTCGACGAGGACTCCATCGGTGCGGTGGTGCTCGGCGAGGTCGACGAGATCGAGGAGGGCCAGACCGTCCGCGCCACCGGCGACATCCTGTCGGTGCCGGTCGGCGACGGCATGCTCGGCCGGGTGGTGAACGCCCTCGGCCAGCCCATCGACGGCAAGGGTCCCCTCACCAACACCCAGACCCGCCGCATGGAGGTGCAGGCGCCCGGCATCATGGGCCGCAAGCCCGTGCACGAGCCGCTCCAGACCGGCATCAAGGCCATCGACGCCATGATCCCGATCGGCCGGGGCCAGCGCGAGCTCATCATCGGCGACCGCAAGACCGGCAAGACCTCGGTGGCGATCGACACGATCCTCAACCAGAAGGGTCTCGGCGTGAAGTGCGTCTATGTGGCCATCGGCCAGAAGGCGTCCACCGTCGCCCAGACCGTCGCCACCCTCGCCGACCACGGCGCGATGGACTACACGGTCGTCGTCGTCGCCCCGGCCTCCGATCCCGCGCCGTTCAAGTACCTGGCCCCCTACGCGGGGTGCGCCATGGGCCAGCACTGGATGGACAGCGGCGATCACGCCCTCGCCGTGTACGACGACCTCTCCAAGCAGGCCGAGGCCTACCGCCAGATGTCGCTGCTGCTCCGCCGCCCGCCGGGCCGTGAGGCCTACCCGGGCGACGTCTTCTACCTGCACAGCCGCCTGCTCGAGCGGGCCGCCAAGCTCTCCGACGAGCTCGGCGCCGGATCGCTCACCGCGCTGCCGGTCATCGAGACCAAGGCCGGCGACATCTCCGCCTACATCCCCACCAACGTGATCTCGATCACCGACGGGCAGATCTTCCTCGAGGACGACCTGTTCAAGTCGGGCATCCGGCCGGCCATCAACGTCGGCCAGTCGGTGTCCCGAGTCGGTGGCGCCGCCCAGATCAAGGCGATGAAGACCGCGGTGGGCACGATGAAGGGCGACCTCGCCCAGTTCCGGGAGCTCGAGGCGTTCGCCTCGCTCGGCTCCGAGCTCGACGCGGTCTCCCAGGCCCAGCTCGACCGTGGCTACCGCCTCACCGAGTTGCTGAAGCAGGGTCTCAACTCGCCGATGCCGGTCGAGGAGCAGGTCGTCACGATCTACGCCGGCACCCGCGGCTACCTCGACCC
>CAZAVX010000039.1:0-23523 GCA_964488835.1 uncultured Iamiaceae bacterium
GCCTCGTCCCAGCACTGGCGGGCCATGTCGAGCTTCAGCGCGAACGGCGCGCCGTCGGTTCCGGTCTCGAAGTCCCAGCAGGTGCGGCCGGCACCCTCGAGCGCCTGGATCTCGCCGACGAAGATGCCGTGCATGAGGCTGCGGGCCGCGTCGGCGGCCTCGGCGCGCTCGGGGGTGAGCCGTGCGTTGGGCCGGCCACGGGACGAGCCGCCGCTCTGCGCGGTGCGCGGGTCGGCGAACTGGTCCATGCGGTTGACGCGACTGAACCGCGAGTCGCGGGCCAGGTCCTCGGGCGGGAAGATCTTCCTCATGCCGACACCTCCTGGGGGTCGTTGACCTCGGTGCTGCCGATGGTTCCGGGGCCGCAGATCCCACCTGCTGCGACCAGGATCGTCTCGAGCTCGGCCTGACGTTCGGCAGCGCGCCGCACGTGCTCGGGCGTCTCGATGAGGGACTGGATGAGCATCTCGCCGTCGCGCCAGTCGTCGAACTCGTCCTGGAGGATGAACTTGATCGAGCGGATCGTCGGCGCGTCGGTGATGGTGCTCGTGTTGTTGAGGTGGTACGTGTACGCCGCGATCTTGTGCGGGATCAGCACCCGGTAGACCCCGACGAGCTTCTCGATGGTGAGCTCTGGGGCCTCGGGCTCGGTGAGGGCCTCGACGAAGCGCACCATCTCGTCGTTCGGCGGCACCGCGAGGCGGTCGGGGTTCATCTCGCGCAGCTCGGGCAGGCGCTTGTGCCAGAGCTCGGCGTGCCATGCGTGGTGGTAGCAGTGGGTGCCGAGACGCATCTTCACGTCGAGCTCGGGCACGGTGGCGATCCAGCCGCCGAGCGCCTCGAAGAGCTTCATCTCGATCCACTTGTAGTGGCCGGCCCGCCGGGCCGACTCGTCGACGGTGAACGCGCCTGGCAGTTCGCGACGGTCCCACGGTGCGAAGGCTGGACGCGGCTTGGACGGATCGGCCATGAAGCTCCCCTCGACTCGACCCCCGAGGCCCTGGCGGGTCCTCTGGCTCTACAGCGTACGACACCGGGCCCCTGTGCGCATCCCCTTCGGGACGAGCACGGTGGTCCGGTGTCGGACGGGTCCCGCGCGGTGGGTGTGTCGGTGGCGGCGCTCGCTCAGTACATCTCGCGGCCGGGGCCGAGCAGGTGGGAGTGGCAGCTGACGTGCGCGCGGGTGCAGTTGTCCGTCCACTCGTCGCGGAACTCGGGCACCCAGCCGTCGAACCAGTCGGCGTGACCCGAGTAGCCACCCGGCTGGTCGGGGCCGTACATGTCCGACGACAGGCGCCAGTGGCTGGTGTCGTCACCGCTCCGCACCGGGATGAGGACGTTGAAGGTGATGTGGGGCAGCGGCACCGGGTGCGAGCGGGGACAGCCCCGGTCGCCGGGGTAGGCCATGTGGCTCTTGTGGTCGGGGGAATCGAGGTTCACGCCGTCCCAGCACTGCGGGAACGAGATCGACATGATGACGTCCTCGCCTCGCGGACAGTTCGCCGGGATCGACGACTGCGACCGTCCCGACTCGCCGCAGCTGTACCAGACGTTGCCCTGGCGGGAGGTGGAGCGGGCGTCGCCGGCGATCATCCGGAGGCCCGACGGATGCGGACGGATCTCCTCGGGCGGATGGTGCCAGCCGCTCTTGTAGTAGACGGACAGGACCGACGGCGCGACCGGCCGACCGTCCCGGGTGTCGATGACCGCCGGCACCCAGTAGGCGCTGCGATTGATGAGGCCGCCTCGGCAGGTCGAGTTGCCGGTGCTGGCGATCGACTGGGCGTTCGAGCGGTAGTCGACGTCGGTGTTCCCGAAGTAGGCGTGGAGGTGGGTCGCGTTCTGCTGGCCCGGGAAGACGATCGGGTCGTCGAAGTTCATGTGCGAGAAGTCGCACACGTTCCGGAACGCGCCGTCGTCGGTGTTGCGCTGCACCCGGCCGATCTCGTCGTCACGGTTGCGGACCCGGATCGTCGAGTGTCCCCGCGACCCGGTGGGGATGAGGTCGCGGTTCACCACCGGCATGCCGTTGCCCGACGGGGCGGGGGTGGTGGGCGCCGGTCGCGTCGTCGTGGTGGTCGCAGGGCGCACGGTCGTCGTGGTGGTCGCAGGACGCACGGTCGTCGTCGTGGTCGCCGGGCGCGCGGTCGTCGTCGTGGTCGGCGCAGTGGTCGTCGTCGTGGTGGGAGCCGCGGTCGTGGGCGTCGGTGCTCCGGTCGTGGAGGTCGGCGCCTGGGTGTCCACCGGGACGTCTCCCCCACCCGTGTCCCCTCCGCCCTGGGGGTCTTGGGCGACGGTCGTGGTCGTGGCGAGCGGCGGGAGCGCCTCGGGCTCGGGGGGCGAGAAGGGCTCGAGCTCGCAGGCGGTGGCGAGCAGCGCACCGCACAGCAGCACGACCGCTGCTCGGGACCGGGGCGCCGTCGCGGGGCGCCGAGGATGGACTCGTGGCACGTCTTCCTCCGTGGGGTCGCTGGGCCGAACGCCCTAGGTCGATCGACCCAAAGTTCTACATGACGTGACACACGGAATGCAATACAGAGCGTAGCCACCCGACCGCTCTCCGCGCTCGATCCCCCGTCCCGTCCCACGCATGGGCGGATCCTCGTCCCACAGGGGGACCGAACTCCGCCCATGCGGCCGGGCGGGCGCGCCCCGGTGGACGAGACGGCCCCGAGCCGGCCCGGGCCGGGGCGGGGTCAGCGGTAGCGGTTGGTGATGGGGAGGCGGCGGTCCTTGCCGAACGCCTTCCGCGACACCCGCACCCCGGGCGGGCTCTGGCGCCGCTTGTACTCGGCGAGGTCGATGAGCCGCACCGCCCGCTCGACCACCGCGGGGTCGAAGCCCTTGGCCACCAGCTCGGGGGCCGTGAGGTCGTGTTCGACGTAGAGCTCGACGATCTGGTCGAGCACCGGGTACGGCGGCAGGCTCTGCTCGTCGGTCTGGTCGGGGCGCAGCTCGGCCGAGGGGGCCTTGGTGAGGGTGGACTCGGGGATCAGCTCGCGCCCGGCCCGCTCGTTGCGCCGGCGCGCGAGCGCGTACGCCTGCATCTTCAGGAGGTCCTTGATGACGGCGAACCCGCCGGCGGTGTCGCCGTAGAGGGTCGTGTAGCCCACCGCGCTCTCGGTCTTGTTGCCGGTGGTGAGCACCATCCAGCCGAACTTGTTCGAGAGCGCCATCAGCGTGACGCCCCGGATGCGCGACTGGATGTTCTCCTCGGTGAGGTCCTCGGCGAGCCCGGCGAACGCATCGCCGAGCATCTCGACGAACGCGCCGTGCGCGGGTTCGATCGGGATGACCCGGTGCTCGATGCCGAGGTTCTCGGCGAGGGCCTTCGCGTCGGTGAGCGAGTGGTCGGAGGAGTAGCGCGACGGCATCAGGACGCCGTGGACGTGTGCGGGTCCGAGCGCGTCGACGGCGATGGTGGCGACGAGCGCGCTGTCGATGCCGCCGGAGAGACCGATGACGACGTCGGTGAAGCCGTTCTTGCGGACGTAGTCACGCGTGCCGAGCACGAGCGCCTCGTACACCTCGTCGAGGGGGTCGAGCAGCGGGACGATGTCGGGCACCGGGAGCGGTCCGCTGCGATCGACGGGCTCGGTGACGGGGACGACCCGGAGCGGCGCGGAGGTGGCCCGGTCGCGGGCGTCGAGGAGGCGCGTGCGGTACATCGGCACCACCTCGAGCTCGACGACGAGGAGGTGCTCGACGAACTGGGGAGCCCGGGCGACGAGATGGCTGTCGGGGCCGACGACGAACGAGGCACCGTCGTAGACGAGCTCGTCCTGGCCGCCGACCATGTTCACGTAGACGACCGGGCAGGCCGCGTCGGCCGCGCGGGTGCCGAACATCGCCTCCCGTTCGGCCTGCTTGCCGGCGTGGTACGGCGAGGCGTTGATGTTGACGACGAGGTCGGCGCCGCCGGCACCCGCCTCGGTGATGGCACCGGTGGGCCCCCACCCGTCCTCGCAGATCGACACCCCGACCCGGACCCCCGCGATGTCGAAGAGGTCGGGCGGGTGGGTGCGGGCGGCGAAGTACCGCTGCTCGTCGAAGACCGAGTAATTGGGCAACAGCCGCTTGTGGTAGACGCCCTTCACCTCGCCGTGGGCGCACACCGCGGCAGCGTTCGCGAGATCGCGGCCCGAGTCGACGAAGCCCACGACGGCGGCGCAGCGCCCGGTGGCGGCGGCGACCCGTTCGAGGGCGGCGAGGTTGTCGGCGACGAACGCGGGCTTGAGGAGGAGGTCGTCGGGCGGGTAGCCCGTGATCGCGAGCTCGGGAAAGACCGCGAGGTCGCAGTCGGCTGCGTCGGCCTCGGCCAGCGCGGCGAGGATGCGCTCGACGTTGCCGTCGAGGTCGCCGACGACGACGTCGATCTGACAGGCGGCGATCCGCAGTCGTGTCACGTCGGAAGCCTACCGTCGCCCCCTCCCCCGCCCGGGGCCTGCAGCAGCGTGGGCGGCGCCATAGCGTGAGCCTCGTGGGACGACCGGCGACGATCGACGACCTGGGGCCGCTGCCCGTGCCCGTCGCCGTGGCCGTCGACCGCCTGCTCGAACACCCCGACGCCCGATCGCGCCTCGAGGCGGACCCCGACCTGGCGGCGAGCACGGTGACGGTGCTCCGGGCCAGCCGGTTCCTCACCGAGTTGCTCGTCGCCCACCCCGTCCGCGGGCTCGAGGTCCTCGCCGGCCTCGACGACCGCGCCGACGGTGGGCCCGAGGGGGCTGCCCACGAGGAGCCCCCTGCCACTCCCGACGAGCTCGTCGCGCTCCAGCGCTTCGCCACGCTCCGCATCGCCGCGCGCGACCTCACCGGACGTGCCGGGCTGGAACAGACCGTCGCCGACCTCTCACACCTCGCAGCCCGGGTGCTCGACGCGGCGGCCTCCCTGACAGGGGCGTCCGGGCTCGCCGTCGTCGGCATGGGCAAGCTCGGCGCGAACGAGCTCAACTACGCGAGCGACATCGACCTCATGTTCGTCGGCGAGAACGGCGACGGCCCGCTCGTGCGGCACGCCCGTGGCATCGTCGACCTCGCCCGCCGGTGCTACCGGGTCGACACGGCGCTCCGGCCCGAAGGGCGCGACGGGGCGCTCGTCCGCACCGTCGACTCCTACCGCGCGTACTGGGAGCGATGGGCCGAGCCCTGGGAGTTCCAAGCGTTGTTGAAGGCCCGGGTCGTCGCCGGCGACCGCGAGCTCGGCGCCGAGTTCGACCGGGCGGCCGAGCAGACGGTGTGGGGCCGAGCGTTCGGAGCCGACGAGATCCGCTCGGTGCGACGGCTCAAGGCCCGCTCGGAGGAGGCGGCCGAGCGGCGCCCGGACGGCGACCGCGATCTCAAGCTCGGTCAGGGCGGCATCCGCGACGTCGAGTTCTCGGTCCAGCTCCTCCAGTTGGTCCACGGCCACGCCGACCCCGCCCTCCGGCTGCGCGCCACCCTCGACGCGCTCCGAGAGCTGGGACAGGCGGGCTATGTCGACCGCGACGACGCCGAGGGGCTCGCCTCCGCGTACCGGTTCCTGCGACGCGCCGAGCACGCGCTCCAGCTCGCCGACGGACGGCAGGTGCACACGCTGCCCGACGACCACGCCGAGCTCGACCGTCTCGCCTGGGTCCTCGGGTTCCGGGCGAGCGCCGACACATCGGCCGGTGCCGCGTTCGATGCCGAGCGCCGGAAGGTACGGAGCCGCGTGCGCGCCATCCACGAACGCCTCTATTTCCGGCCGCTGCTCGGCGCCTTCGCCGACGTGCCCGGCGCGCTGACCCCCGTCGGCGCGGCCGCGCGCCTCGATGCGTTCGGCTTCACCGACGCGAACCGCACCCGCGCCGCGGTCCGCGAGCTCACCTCGGGCCTCAACCGCACCTCGCGGCTCATGGCGCAGATGCTGCCGCTCGTCCTCGACTGGCTCTCGACCTCACCCGACCCCGACCAGGGACTCCTCGGGCTCCGCACCCTCGTCACCGACCGCATCCGCGGGCCACGGATCACGGCGATGTTCCGCGAGTCACCCGAGGCGGCGCGCCGGCTGTGCATCCTGCTCGGCACCTCCAGCTGGCTCGGCCGCACGGTGGCCCACGACCCCGAGGTGGTGGCCGAGCTGGCCTCCATCGGTCGGCGAGATCTGCCCGGGCACGCCGAGCTCGTCGCCGCGGCGCGCCGCGCCCTCGACTGGCGGGCCGAACCCACCGAACGCCAGGGCGGCCTCCGCCGCTGGAAGGACCGCCAGGTGCTGGCCGTGGCCGTCGGCGATCTCCTCGACGACGTGCCGGTCGCCACCACCGGCGCCCGCCTCGCCCGCATCGCCACCGCCACGCTCGACGCGGCCATCGCGGCGATCGACCCGCCGCTGCCGATCGCGGTCATCGCAGTCGGTCGCCTCGGCGGCGGCGTGCTCGCCTACCACAGCGACCTCGACCTCCTCTTCGTCCACGACACCAGCGGCACCGAGGCCGACGACGACGATGCGAACCGCACGGTCAGCGCGCTGATGCGGTTCATCGGTGGGTCGACCCCCGCGGAGAAGCTCTACGACATCGACCCCGACCTACGGCCGGAGGGGCGCCAGGGCGCGCTCTCCCGTTCGATCGATGGGTACGTGAGCTACTGGGGCCGGTGGTCGCAGCCCTGGGAGCGGCTGGCGATGGTGCGGGCCCGCCCGGTGGCCGGTGACACGGAGCTCGCCGCCCGGTGGATGGCCGCCCTCGACGCCCACCTCTGGGACCGGCCTCCGAGCACCGAGGATCTCCGCGAGATCCGCATGGTGAAGGCGCGCATGGAGCGCGAGCGGATCCCCGCTGGCGAGGACCCCCGGTTCCACATGAAGCTCGGCCGGGGCGGGTTGGCCGACATCGAGCTCACCGTCCAGCTCCTCCAGCTCAGCCACGGGGTGCGGGCGGCGGGCACCGAAGCGGCGCTCGACGCCCTCGCCGACCACGGTGCGCTCCCCCGCCGAGACGCCACGGTCCTCGGCGACGCGTACCGCTACTGCGAGACGGTCCGGAGCCGTTGGCACCTGTTGCGCAACGGTCCGGGAGACTCCCTCCCCGCCGATCCCGACGCGCTGCGTCGGCTGGCCCGATCGCTCGACACCACTCCCACCGGGTTGCGCGACGAGTTCCTGCGGGTCACCCGTCGAGCCCGGGTGGTGGTCGAGCGCGAGTTCTACGGCGAGATCTGAACCGGCGACGAGCTGCGCCCGGTCAGCGTCCGCCGGGCACGGGGCACCGCCGCAACGGACACACCGCGACCTCGCAGAGCCGACACACCGGGCTCGGGTCCTCGCGCTGGAGGCCCTGGTTGCGCACCAGCCGAGCGACGAGCGGCTCGAGCGTGCGACGGTCGACCGCGGTCAGGCCGGCGAGCGTGCGCTGGACCACCTCCCGACGCCGTTCCTGGATCCGCACGGCACGGCGGCGACCCTTCGGCGTGAGGACGAGGTCGACGGCACGACCGTCGTCCGCATCGCCTCGCACGACGAGCCCGTCGGCTTCGAGGTGGTCGACGAGACGCACGGTCGCGGAGTGGGAGAGCCCGAGCGGAGCGCGGAGCGACTCGATCGTCTGGTGCGGGCGACGGAACAGGGAGAGGAGCGCCGCGGGTGCCGAGGGGCCTCGTCCGACGACCTCGGTGGTCGCCTCGGCGATCTGGTCCGAGAGCGAGACCGCGAGGGCACCGAGGAGGTTCTCGAGTCGTCCGTGCACCACCCCATCGTATGCATCGTGCATATAACCCGGTGTCCATCTCCCCTGGTCAGCGACGAATCGCGAGATTCGATGTGTGAGACGCGGGCCGGCGGGGAAGGCGCACATAGGGTCGCTCGTGGGTTCTCGCGAGCCCTTGGCGGCCCCGACTCGCGTCGAGTCGCCTCCCCGTCGTCGACCTCTTCGAGATCTTGCAGCTGACCAACGGCGAACCAACCCGCACCTCCGCCTCCCGACCCGTCACGGTCCGCGCGGCCCGACCCGACGACGCCCCCGGCCTCTGGCGCCTGGCGCGAGATTCCGGCGGCCTCGACCTGAACTCGCCCTACGCGTACGCGCTCGCCGGCCACCACTTCGGAGCGACGAGCGTCGTCGCCGACACCGGCGGCGAGCTCGTCGGTTTCGTGGTGGCCTACCAGCCCCCGTCGGCGCCCGACGAGGTGTTCATCTGGCAGGTGACCGTCGCCGACTCCCACCGCGGCGCCGGACTCGCCCGTCGACTGATCCACGAGGTCGCGGCGCGTGGCGCGGCGCGCGGGGCCACGCGGCTCACCGCGTCGGTGACGCCGTCGAACCAGGCCTCGCGCCGTCTGTTCGCAGCCGTCGCAGCCGACCTCGACGCCACCGTCGAGGAGGCGCCGTGGATCCCGATCCACCACTTCCCCACCGAGGCCGGCGAGCACGAGCCCGAGCACCTGCTCGTCATCGCCCCGCTCTCCCCGCCGCGAGCGCCCACGACCACCCGACCACGACGGGAAGGAACCCCGTGACCGACATCTTCACCACCCACGAATCCGAGGTGCGCAGCTACTGCCGCTCCTGGCCCACCGTGTTCGAGCGCGCGAAGGGCGACCACCTCTGGGACACCGAGGGACGCCGCTACATCGACTTCTTCGCCGGTGCGGGATCGTTGAACTACGGGCACAACCCCGAACCGATGAAGTCGGCGCTCATCGACTACCTCGCCGCCGACGGCGTCACCCACAGCCTCGACATGCACACCGCGGCGAAGGCCCGGTTCATCGAGGCCTTCCGCGACACGGTCCTCGCGCCCCGCGGGCTCGACCACAAGGTGATGTTCCCGGGGCCCACCGGCACCAACTCCGTCGAGGCGGCGTTGAAGCTGGCCCGCAAGGCCACCGGCCGCGACACCGTCGTGAGCTTCACCAACGCGTTCCACGGGATGACGCTCGGGTCGCTGGCGATCACCGGCAACTCGATGAAGCGCCAGGGCGCAGGGGTGCCGCTCGGGAACGCGGTGTCGATGCCCTTCGACGGCTTCTTCGACGGTCCGATCGACAGCGTCGACTACGTCGAGGCGTTCCTCGACGACGGTGGGTCCGGGGTCGAGTTGCCCGCCCTCGTCATCCTCGAGACCGTCCAGGCGGAGGGCGGCATCAACGTCGCGGGCTTCGACTGGCTCCGCCGGCTCGCCGACGTCTGCGCCCGCAACGGGATCCTCCTCGCCGTCGACGACATCCAGGTCGGCTGCGGCCGTACGGGACCCTTCTTCAGCTTCGACGAGGTGGGCATCGTGCCCGACATCATCTGCCTCTCGAAGTCGCTGAGCGGCTACGGCCTGCCGCTCGCGGTCACGCTCATGCGGTCCGAGCTCGACGTGTGGAGCCCGGGCGAGCACAACGGCACCTTCCGGGGCCACAACCCCGCGTTCGTCACCGCCACCGCGGCCCTCGAGCACTGGCGGTCCGACGCCTTCGCCGACGACGTGAAGGTCAAGGGCCAGGAGATCGGCGACCGGCTCGTCGACATCGCCGAGGCCCACCCCGACCTCGGCGGCACCGTCCGGGGGCGGGGGATGATCAAGGGCATCGCGTTCGACGATCCCCGGGTCGCCTCGCGCATCGCCCGGGAGTCGTTCGACCGCGGCGTGCTCGTCGAGACCGCCGGACCCGACGACGAGGTCCTGAAGCTGCTGCCCCCGCTCACCGTCGAGTCCGAGACCCTCGGGGAGGGTCTCGACGTCATCGCCGAGGCCACCGCGGTGGTGGCCGACCAGCTCGACCGGCTCGACTCCACCGAGACCACCACGGAGGTCCACTCGTGATCGTTCGCCGACTCGCCGACACCCACGGCACCCCTCGGGCCGTCGAAGGCCCCACGTTCGTGAGCCGCCGGCTGCTCCTCGCCGACGACCGGGTGGGCTTCTCCCTCCACGACACCGTCCTCCACGCCGGCACGACGACCACGATGTGGTACCGGAACCACGTCGAGGCCGTGTACTGCATCGAGGGCGAGGGCGAGCTCGAGGACCTGACCGACGGCACCGTCCACCGGATCGAGCCGGGCACCCTCTACACCCTCGACGGACACGAGCGGCACGTGTTGCGCGCCCACACCGACCTGCGCACCGTGTGCGTGTTCACCCCGCCCCTGACCGGCCAAGAGCTCCACGACGAGGACGGCACGTACCCGTTGCTCGCGGCGGAGGAGGGGGACGACACCGACGAGGGCCGGGAGGTCCCCGCGTGAGCACGCTCGTCGACCTCTATCCCTCGCGGATCGCCCCCAGCCCGTCGCTCTCCCCGCGGCGCGATCCGGTGCTCCACGACCCTGCCGGCGTCGAGACCCGAGGGCCACTGAGCCGCGACGCGCTGCTCGAGTTCGAGCGCGACGGGTTCGTGGTCCTCGACGACCTGTTCTCTCCGGGCGAGATGGCCGCGTGCCTCGACGAGCTCGGCGCCCTCGGTCGCGACGAGGCGGTCCGTGCGAGCGAGGAGGCCATCACCGAACCCGACAGCGGCGCGCTGCGCTCGCTCTTCGCCGTGCACCGCACGAGTGAGATCTTCGCCGACCTCGCCGAGGACCCCCGCCTCGTCGAGGTCGCCCACCAGGTGCTCGCGAGCGACGTCTACATCCACCAGAGCCGGGTCAACCTCAAGCCGGCGCTGCACGGTCAGCCCTTCTTCTGGCACTCCGACTTCGAGACCTGGCACGTCGAGGACGGCATGCCGCGGATGCGGGCCGTCAGCGCCTCGGTGGCGCTCACCGACAACACCGAGTTCAACGGTCCGCTGATGCTCGTGCCCGGATCGCACCACTCGTTCGTGTCGTGCGTCGGCGAGACCCCCGACGACCACTACCGCTCGTCCCTGAAGCGCCAGGAGATCGGGACACCGGACCCCGAGAGCCTCCGAACCCTCGTCGAACGCGGCGGCATCGTCGCCCCGAAGGCGAAGGCCGGATCCGTGGTGCTCTTCGACTGCAACACGATGCACGCCTCGGGCGTGAACCTCGCCCCGTACCCGCGGAGCAACGCGTTCTTCGTCTACAACAGCGTCGAGAACCGCGTCGGCGAGCCGTTCGGTCCGGCCAGGCCCCGCCCGGAGTTCCTCGCCAGCCGGAGCACGATCACCCCGCTCGGCTGACGCCGCGGACGTCATTCTCCGCGCGAGTGCACCGACGGCGGGTGGTCGTGCGATCCTGTGGGCCATGACCACCGACGCGGGCGACCCCCTACCCGTCGGCCGACCGGTCGACGAGGGCTTCCTCGCCCGGATCGTCGACTCGGCCTACCACCCCTATGTCGTCATCGCGAAGGACGGCACGATCCTCTACACGAGCTCGACGGTCCGCGAGCTGCTCGGCGCACCGGCCGAGCACTACGTCGGCCGGAACATCACCGAGGTGCTCGACCCCGACACCCTCGACCGGGCGCTGCGCGCCTTCGACGAGTTCGTCGCGCCCGACCGGCCCTCCACGGGGTGGATCGGGCCGCCGCTCACGATCCGCATCCGCCATGCCGACGGGCACCTCGTCAGCTGCCGGGCCCTCGCCGTTCCCGGTGGGAGCGACTTCGACGGGCTCGTGCTCCAGGTGCGGGCCACGGAGACGACGACGAAGCTCGACGAGGTGATCGCCTCCCTCGCGCGGGGCGACGACGTCGACACCACGATCACCCGCATCATCGAGTTCGCCTCCGAGCAGATGCCGTACTCGATCGGCGTCGTGGGGCGGGGCCACGACGGTCGGGGGTTCGAGTCGGTCGTCGCCCATCCCCGCGCCCCACGGTTCGAGTCCGGTCCGCTGCCCACGCTCGACGACACACCGTGGGTGAAGGCCCTCGACACCGACGCCTTCGTCACGATGGACGCCGCCGACATGGATCCGACGGTGGGCCGGGTGGCCGCAGAGATCGGGGTCCCCACCGCGTGGGCGGTGCCCGTCTCACCGTCGCACGGCCGCCGCGACGCACTCGTGTTCTGGCGCCGCGCGCCGGGCCCTCCCGGGCCCCACCTCCGCGAGGGCATCGACCGCATCTGCCGGCTCATCACGCTCGCGCTCGAAGCCGACCACTCGCGGAGGCTCCTCGAACGGCAGGCGTCCACCGACGGGCTCACCGGCCTGGCGAACCGCGTCGCGCTCTTCGACCGCCTCGGCGCCCTGCGCGCCGCCCGGGCCGACACCCTCTTCGGGATCCTCTACATCGACCTCGACGACTTCAAGGTCGTGAACGACGAGAGCGGCCACCGGACCGGCGACCGGGTCCTCGAGATCGCCGCCCGTCGCATCGAGCGTCACGTGCGGGCGGGCGACGTCGTCGCACGTCTGGGTGGCGACGAGTTCGCCGTGCTCGGCACCGGCGCGTCCGACGCCGAGCTCGAAGCCCTGGCCCAGCGCCTCGTCGACGCGTTCACCGAGCCGGTGGTGGTCGACGGCCAGGCGTTCGAGCTCGGCATCAGCATCGGCATCGCGGTCGGGAACTCGGCGCACGACGCGATCGATCCCGAACAGGTGCTCGACGACGCCGATCGGGCGATGCTCCGCGCGAAGGCGGCCGGCAAGCACCGCTGGGCGCGCGCCGACCGCCGACGCTGACCGGTCAGCCCCCGGCGTTCGCAGCGCGGGCCGCGGCCAGGAGGATCCGTCGCTCCGCGCTCCCGATCACCCGCCGCGCCTGCTCGACGGCGTCGACGTTGACCGAGATGGAGTCGATGCCCCAGCGCACGAGGTGCTCGGCGAACTCCGGTCGGTTCGAGGGTGCCTGGCCACAGAGCGACGCGGTGATCCCCGACGCGTGGGCGGCGGTGATGATCCGCTCGATCGCGTCGAGCACCGCGGCGTCGGACTCGTCGAACAGCTCGGCACACACCTCCGAGTCACGGTCGACCCCGAGCATCAGCTGGGTGAGGTCGTTCGAGCCGATCGACACGCCGTCGATGCCCATCGCCGCGTACTCGGGGATCCGATGGACGACCGACGGCACCTCGGCCATCACCCACCGGAGCAGACCACGCTGGCGTCCGAGAGGACTCGCATCGATCGCCTCGAGGCACGCCTCCAGTTCCCACGCCGTCCGCACGAACGGGATCATCACGTGCAGGTTCGGGGACTCCTCCCGGACCCGGGCGAGGAGCTCGAGCTCGAGGGCGAACAGGTCCGGCTCGCGGATGTAGCGGTAGCACCCGCGGTAGCCGATCATCGGGTTCTCCTCGTGGGGCTCGAACTCCTCGCCGCCCCGGAGACCGCGGAACTCGTTGCTGCGGAAGTCGATGGTGCGGTAGACGACCGGCCGCGGGGCGAACGCGCGGGCGATGCGCGTCAGCGGCTCGGTCATGCGGTCGAGGAAGTCGCGCGTCGCCCCGCGGGCGATGAGCGCTCGGGGGTGCTCGCCGCCGAGGGCATCGGTCACCATGAACTCGGCCCGCAGGAGGCCGACGCCGTCGACCGGGAGGGCGGCGACCCGCTCGGCGTTCTCGGCGATGGCGAGGTTCACGTAGAGCTTCGTGGCGAGCGCCTCGACCGTGGCGACCGCCGGCTGAGCGGGGGCCTGACCCGTGACCGTGACCGACGGTCGCGCGTCCTCGACGACACCGGCGAGCACGACCCCGTCGGCACCGTCGACGGTCACCATCGTGCCGGTGCGGAGATCGGTGGTCGCCGAGCGCGTGCCGACGACGCATGGCACCCCGAGCTCGCGGGAGACGATCGCCGCGTGGCAGGTCATCCCCCCGCCGTCGGTGACGACTGCCGCGGCGCGACGGATCGTCGGCACCCAGTCGGGATTGGTCATCGGCGCGACGAGCACCTCGCCCGCCTCGAGCAGGTGCCCGTCGGCGGGATCGGTGAGGACCCGCACCCGGCCGCTCGCCCGCCCGCTCGACGCAGGGAGCCCCTTGAGCAGCACCTCGTGGGGGTGCTCGGCGTCGACGAGCGTGGTGACGGGACGCGACTGGAGCATGTACAGCTCGCCGCCCGCAAGCGCCCACTCGATGTCCTGCGGTGAGCCGTAGTGCGCCTCGACGCGCACCCCCATGTCGGCCACCCGCACCACCTCGTCGTCGCCGAGCACCCGACGGCCGGCCTCCTCCTCGCCGAAGTCGACCCGCTCGACGGTGCCGCCCGGACCGGACACCAGCTTGTGGGTCTTGTGCCCGATCCGGACATCGAGCACCCGGAGCCCGTCGCGAGCGACGACGTAGGTGTCGGGTTCCACGGCGCCCGACACGACGACCTCGCCGAGCCCGGGCGCGGCCTCGATGACGAGGCGGTCGCGCGCCCCCGACGCGGGATCGACGGTGAACATCACCCCGGCGACGTCGGGCTCGACGAGGCGCTGGACGACGACGGCAATGACGGGCTCCTCGGTCAGGCCCTGGCTCGCCCGATAGGCGATGACCCGCTCGCCGAACAGCGACGCCCAGCACTCGAGCACACGCTCGGCGAGGGCCTCCTCCCCGACGACGTTGAGGAAGGTCTGGTGCATCCCTGCGAAGGAGGTTCCCGCCGTGTCCTCCGCCGTCGCCGACGAGCGGACCGCGACGGGCACGTCGTCGCCGAGCGACGCATACGCCTCGTGCAGCCGGGCGCGGAGCGAGGCGGGGATCCCCGCCTCGAACACGGTGGCGCGCAACTCGGCGGCGAGCTCGCGGAGGGCCATCGGGTCGTCCGCACGCTCACGTGCCTCGTCGAAGCGGGCCTTCAACTCGTCACGCACCCCGGCCTCGTCCATGGCCGCGAGGTAGCCGGGGCCGGTCACCACGAAGCCGGGCGGCACCGGGAGACCTGCGGCGGTGAGCTCGCCGAGGTTGGCGCCCTTCCCTCCGGCCACGGGGATGTCGTCCTGGCCGAGTTCGGTGAACCACGCGATGGGGGAACCGTCGTACGGCATCGCTGCTCCTCTCGACCCTTTCAGTGTCCGGGAGGATCAGCGACCGGTGAAGGGTCCAAGGTCCCTCGTGGCCACGGCCGTCGGGCGTCATGATGGCGCCGTGGCCTCCAACGTCGCGGTCCTCGCCGTCGTCGCCCTCGTGGCGCTGGGGCTCATCGCGTTCGCGCTCGTCGATCTCGCCCGCCACGAGGTCCGATCCGGGCCGAAATGGGTGTGGGCGCTCGTCATCTGCTTCGTCAGCGTCCCGATCGGCATCATCATCTACTGGGTCGCCGGGCGGGTTCCCGACGCGGAGTCCGGCGTCGCGGAACCTCCGCCCCCGCCGCCGTCTCCGGCGACGCGACCGAGCATGCGGCTGCCCCCGTCCGTCGCGCGGCGCGCTCCCGACCTGCCGACGGTGATCCGCACCGAGGGGCTCACCAAGCGCTACGGCGACACGGTGGCCCTCGACGCGGTCGACCTCCACGTACCCCGCGGCTCCACCTACGGGCTGATCGGGCCGAACGGTGCCGGGAAGACGACGATGCTCTCGATCATCGCAGGGCTCCGTCGGCCCACCACCGGCTCGCTCCGCCTCGACGTCCCTCGCCGGGCGATGGGGATCCTCGTCGACACCCCGCTGTTCGAGCCGTGGCTCACCGCGCACGAGGTCGTCGACCTCGCCCGGCACCTCGTCGCACCGGCGCGGCCCCGTGACGAGGTCGACCGCGTACTCGCCGAGGTCGGGCTCGCCGACGCTGCGCACCGCCGCACCGGTGGTTTCTCACGGGGCATGCTGCAACGGCTCGGGCTCGCGAGCTGTCTCGTCGGCGACCCCGAGGTGCTCGTACTCGACGAGCCGTCGTCCGCGCTCGATCCGTCCGGGCGCCGCGAGGTGCTCGACCTCGTCGGCCGCCTCGCCCACACGAAGACCGTCATCCTCTCGACCCACATCCTCGGCGACGTCCAACAGGTGTGCGACACGGTCGGTGTCATCGACCGCGGCCGCCTGCTCTACGAGGGGCCGATCGACGAGCTGCTCGCCCACACCTCGAGCAGCTACCTGCTCCACGTTCGACCACCCGCCGACGCGCTCCTCGCGGCGCTGCGCGCCCTCCCGTGGGTCGCCGAGGTCGCCGAGCAGGCGCCCGGCCGGCTGCGGCTCGTCGTCGAGGACGCGGCGCGTGCCGAGGCGGAGATGCCGGCGGTCCTCGCCGAGACCGGCGTCGCCCTGGTGTCGTTCAACCCCGCCGCCGATCTCGAGACGGCGTTCCTGGAGCTGACGCGATGACGCTCCTCCGCCTCGAGCTGCTCCGCATGGTCCGCACGCACCGCTGGCTCGTCCTCGTCGGCATCTACGTGTTCTTCGGTGTGCTCGGTCCGCTGACCGCGCGCTACCTCGGCGAGCTCATCGAGCGCTTCGGCACCGGCGACATGGTGATCGAGGCGCCCGAGCCCGAACCCGTCGACGGGGTCGTGCAGTTCGTCGGCAACGCCAGCCAGCTCGGGTTGCTCGCGGTCGTGGTCGTCGCGGCGGCGGCGCTCTCCCTGGATGCCCGTCCCGAGGTGTCCGCGTTCCTCCGCACGCGGGTGGAGCGGGCCGGGCGGCTCCTCGTCCCCCGTTTCGTGGTGGTCGGGGCGACCGCCGTCGGTGCGCTCGTCGCGGGCACCGCCGTGACGTGGGCGCTCACCGCCGTGTTGATCGGGGGCCTGCCCGCCGGCGCCATGGTGCTCGGTACGTTCCTCGGTGCGCTGTACCTCGCGTTCGCCGTCGCGGTGGTGGGCGCGATGGCGGCCGTGCTGCGCAGCGTGCCGGGCGTGTCGCTCGCGAGCCTCGGGGTCTTGATCGTGCTGCCGATCGCCGGGCTGGTCCCCGCCCTCGAGGTGTGGCTGCCGAGCCAGCTGTTCGCCGCGGTCGCGGGCCTCGTCGAGGGAGCCCCGGCGAGCGACTACGTGCGCGCCACCGTCGTCACGCTCGTGGTCACCCCGGCGATCGTCGCGTACGCCATGTGGCGCTACGACCGTCGGGAGCTATGAGGCGTCGGTACCATCGACCCCCTATGGCGAGCATCGAGAACTCCCCGCCGCCCCCGCCGCGACCACAGCCGCGCACCTCGGGCCCGGCGGTCGTGATCGCCGCCGCCATGCTCGGTCTCGCCGAGGCGCTCGACGAACGTCCACCGCGCGATCTCGGGGCCGAGGTCGTCGACGCCCCGACCGACGAACCCCTCCTCGATCTCGACTTCGGACCCCTCGAGCCACTCGACTGAGACCGCGACCCGGGCGCGGGGTGCTCAGTCCGCCGGCGAGTCCCGTCGGCGCAGTACGTGGGTGATGCCCGGCACGTCCACCGGCTCGAACCCCATCGACTCCCAGAAGATCGGGGCGGCCGCCGATGCCTGTGCGTTGCAGGTGAGGAGCGACACCTCGGGTGGCCAGGACTCGAGCAGCGCCGAGGCGAGTGCGGTGGCGACGCCACGCCGTCGCCACGCGGGATGGACGTAGAAGCGACGGACCCGGAACGCTCCGGGGACGGTGGGGCAGATCGTGAGGCCCCCGACGCCCACCACCTCGTCGTCGGCGACCGCCACGAGCAGCTGCTCCCCGGGTCGGTCGAAGCGCTCCTCGCCATGCTCCCACCGGTCGATGACGGCGCGCACGTTGCGGATGCCCTCGGCGTCGGCCTGGTCGGCGAGCGCCGCGAGCGCGTCGGGGACGGGGCCGCCTGCTCGACGAACGTCGACGATGCTCACGCGACGGTGCTCACACGTAGGTCGAACCCTTCATACCGTCGACGTCCTGACGGATCTCCACGTTGACGAGGGCGGGCGCGCCGGACGCGAACGCACGCTCGAGCGCCGGCCCGATGTCGGCGGGCTTGGTGACGTGCTCGCCATGTCCACCGAGGGCCTCGACGACCTTGTCGTAGCGGGTGTAGTGCAGCTCGGTGGCGACCAGGCGCTCGCGGCCGTAGAGCATCGCCTGGGGTCGCATCATCTGCCCCCACGCGGCGTCGTTGCCGACGATGCCGACGATCGGCAGCCCGAACCGTACGGCGGTGTCGTACTCGAAGCCGTTGAGCCCGAAGGACCCGTCGCCGTAGATGATCAGCACCCGCCGGTCGGGGTTGGCGACCTGGGCCGCGAGCGCGAACGGCATGCCGACGCCGAGTGTGCCGAGCGGCCCGGGGTCCATCCAGGTGCCGCGCTCGGGGACCCGCAACACCTTCGAGGCCTGGGCGACGATGTCGCCGCCGTCGCCGATGACGATCATCTCCGGGTCGGTGTCGACGAACTCGGCGATCTCCGCACAGAGCCGGAGCGGATCGATGGGGGTTTCATCGCTGGTGAGCTGGGCGGCGAGGGCCGCCTCCGCCTCGTCCTCCGCGGCGCGGAGCGTGGCCGACCATTCCGACGCGTCGACCGAGTGGCCCCCGGCATCGAGCGCGGCGAGGAGCGCGTCGAGGTTCACCCCGAGGTTGCCGGGCAGGCCGACGTCGGTCCACCGGTTCTGGCCGATGAGCGTCTCGTCGAGGTCGAGCTGGACGATGGTGGTACCGGCGGGGATCGCCGCGCCGTAGCGCATGCGGAAGTCGAGCGGGGTGCCGGCGAGGACGACGACGTCGGCCTCGCCGAGCGCCTGCTTCCGCGTGCGGTTGAAGAACTGCGGGTGGCTCATCGGCAGCTGGCCCCGGGCCATGCCGTTGGTGAAGCACGGGATGCTGGTGGCCTCGACGAAGCGGCGCAGCGCCGGGCCGCCTTCGGACCACTTCAGCGCCGTGCCGGCCATCACCACGGGTCGCTGCGCGCCGGCGAGGACCCGTGCCGCCTCCTCGACCCGCGCCGCGGGGGCGGCGTGGGCGACCCGGTAGTCGCGGAACCGCGGCACCTGCGTGCGCTCGAGATCGACGGGTCCGCCCAGGGTGTCCATCGGGATCTCGAGGAACGCGGGACCGGGCACCCCCGACATCGCGGTGCGGATCGCGGCCTCGACGTATTCGCCGAGGCGGTCGGTCTGGTAGCAGGCGTCGGCCCACTTGGTGATCGGCCGCATGACCGACACGTGGTCCATCTCCTGGAGCGAGCCGCGGCGGAGGTTGTCGAACGGCCCCTGCCCGCCGATCACGAGGATCGGCGAGTTCGCCCGCCACGCGTTCGCGACGCCGGTGACCCCGTCGGTGACTCCAGGTCCGGCGGTGAGGATCGCCACGCCGGGCACGCCCGGGTTGAGGCGGGCCCAGGCGTCGGCGGCATGCACCGCCGCCTGCTCGTGACGGACGTCGACGACCTTGATGCCCTCGTCGAGGCACCCGTCGTAGATCGCCATCACGTGACCGCCCGAGAGGGTGAAGACGCACTCCACCCCCGCGGCCTTCAGCGCCATGGCGACGAGGCGCCCTCCGTGTGTGGTGGTCATGGCCTGCCCTCCCTGTCGATCCGCTTCGACGCTAGCCCTGGCGGGCCGGGGCGGGTCAGCCGAGGAGGTCGCGCACCACGTCGACCCACAGGGCGGTGGTGAGCCCGAGCGACTCGACGTCGATGCGCTCGTCGTTGCCGTGGAACCGCATGGCGAAGTCGCGCCCGGAGACCGAGGGGCTCAGGAGGCCGGCCCCGTAGGCGACGGCGCCGAGGTCGCGGTGAACTCGGGCGTCGGTGAACCCGACCGTGATCGACGGATGGAGGCTCGAGCTCGGGAAGTGGCGGGACACCGCACGCTGGAGGGTGTCCCACAGCGGCGTGTCGGTGGGGCTGATGCTCGCCCGGTCGTTCATCAGCGGCTCGACCTCCACGTGGTCGGCGAGGTCGCCGAGCGCCTCACGGAGGTGGGCGGCCACCTCGTCGGGACCCTCGCCGGGCAAGGTGCGCACGTCGACGTCGATGCGGACCTCGTCGGGGATGACGTTGGTCTTCGTCTGGCTCACCGCCGTGTTCGGCGAGAACGTCGTGTGCACGCAGGAGTAGAGGTGCCGGCCGGCGGGGCCGAGCTCGTCGAGGGTGGCCTCGATGCGGGTCTCGTCGAGGAGCGCCGCCTTCGTCGCGTCGTCGAACCGCAGGCTCTCGACCTGGCCGCGCCACAGCTCGTGGAAGCGTGGGGCGGGCCGGTACGCGGCGAGGCGCTGGACGACACCGGCCGCCTTGACGAGCGCGTTGTCGGCCCCGAAGGGCTGCGAGCCGTGGCCAGGGGTGCCGCGCACGGTGAGGCGGCGCCAGGCCACCCCCTTCTCCCCGACGGTGACGCCGATCGTCGGCGCCGACTCGGGTCCGCCGTGGAGCCCGCCGTTCTCGGTCAGCACGTAGTCGGTGGTGATGACGTCGGCGTGGTGCTCGGCCATCCAGCGCGCCCCGTACGCGCTCCCCGACTCCTCGTCGGCCACCGCGAGGTAGACGAGGTCGCCGCGCGGGCGGAAGCCGGAAGTGAGGAGGTGGCGGAGCGCCACCGCCATCGACGCGGTGAGGTTCAACATGTCGACCGCGCCACGGCCCCACACCTCGCCGTCGACCAGCTCACCGCCGAAGGGGTCGCGGCTCCAGCCGTCGGGGCTCACCGGGACGACGTCGGTGTGCCCGTTGAGGCAGAGGCTCGGCGCGGACGGGTCCGAGCCCTCCACCCGGGCGACGAGGGTCGTGCGGCCGGGGGCGGCGTGGAACAGCTGGAGGTCGACACCGCTGCCCTCGAGGAACCCGGCGAGCACCTCGGCGTTGCGGATCTCCTGGCCCGACTCGACGGTGCCGTCGTTCACGCACTCGTTGCGGATGAGGGTCTGCAGCAGTTCGACGGTCTGGCCGGTGAGGGCGTCCATGGCCGCATCATGGCACCGCGCCGGCGGTCGGCGTGGGTGCCGGTGCGCTCGCTCAGCTCGACGCGACGAGCCGGCCCTTGCCGAGGGCCTTGGCCTGGTACATCGCGGCGTCGGCGCGGGCCACCAGCTCGTCGAACGTGTCGACGTCCGGCCCCGCCCACGCGATGCCGATGCTCGCGGTGACCCGGATCTCGCGACCGTCGAGGACGAACGGCACGTCGAACGAGCGCGTGAGCCGCTCGGCCACCTCGCGGCCGCCACCCGCGCCGGCGGGGCTCGTGAGGATCACGACGAACTCGTCGCCGCCGACCCGGGCACAGGTGTCGGACGTCCGCAGCGCGCCGGTGAGGCGTTCGGCCACCGCCCGGAGCAGATCGTCGCCGAGCGCGTGCCCGTGGGTGTCGTTGACGTCCTTGAAGTCGTCGACGTCGACGAAGAGGAGGGCGATCTCTTCGTCGGTGCGCTCGCGGCGGGCGAGGGCCTGGCGGCAGCGGTCCTCGGCGAGGGTGCGCTTGGGGAGCCCGGTGAGGTCGTCGTGGAGGGCCTGGTGGCGCATCTGCTCGAGGAGCTTCGCGTTCTCGAAGGCGATGACCGCCTGGTCGGCGAGACCGCGGAGGCGCAGCCCGATGCCGGCGCGCTCGGCCTCCGAGAGCGGCCGCTCGAAGGTCGCACCGGCCACCGCGAGCAGATGGCCCCGCGGCCCGATCGGCACGAGCGCCGAGTCGGCGTAACGCTCGGAGATGTCGTTGCCGAACAGCTCACGGATGGCCGGCTGGTCGAGCGCCACGAGCGTCGGTTCGAGGAGCACCCCGCCCGGGATCGGGAAGTCCTCGGGGTCGAAGCGGTCGGGCGGCTCGGGAACCTCGAGCAGGTTCCCCGCCCGGTCCATCGCCCGGGTGAGGACCACCTCGCCGGTGTCGGGATCGGTGATCCACACGGTGCCGACGTCGCAGTCGGTCGCTCCTGGCAGGGCGGCGCAGAGGTTGTCGATCACCGACTCGTGACCGGTCGACTCGGCGAGCGCCGAAGCCAGTTCGAGCATGGCGCTCGCGGTGTCGCGGTCGCGCCGGGCGGCGTCGAGCGCCTCGACGATCTGGATCGCCGCCCCGGCGAACCGTGCGTAGGAGCTCAGCATCCGGTGGTCGATCGGGGCCCGGGTCGTCCCCGGCAGGAAGACCGCGACGAGGTGGCCGAACACCCGATCGCCGTGGCGGACCTCGACGACCATGCAGTCGTCGCCGAGCGTCTCCCCGGCGTCGAGCATGTCGGCGAGCACCTCGGCGCCGTCGCCCTCGAACCCGACCTGGTGGACCCGTCGCCCCGCTCCGTCGTCGAGGCGGACCGCGAGCACGTACTGGGGCGCGCCGAGGGTGCCGCTGACCGAGGCGACGACCCGGTCGAGCACCTCGTCGATCTGGTGGGACTCGACGAGCCGGGCCGCCATCAGATGGTGGTTCTCGAGCTCGGCGAGCGCGGAGGAACCGCGGAGGAACACGCCGTCGTCCTCGGTGACCTCGACGCGGGAGGGGTCGGGTCGCCAGGCGACGCGGAACACGCAGCGGTCGTCGCCGCGGATCTGGCACGAGGTCTCGACACAGGTGCCGAGGTTGTCGAACAGGATCGGCAGCGACGCGAAGTAGCCGGCGGTGAAGCCGCACGAGAAGGCGTTCGGGGTGCCGTCCTCGGTGAACCGGCCTTCGAGGAGCACGTGACGGTCGCTCGACTCGACGACGGTGATCGTGCGCCCCTTCACCACCTTGGTCGAGTAGTCGGCCATCACCGCACAGGCGGCCTCGGTCGTCTCGTTGCTGCGGAGGAGATCGGCGAGCGGCCCGCCGAGGATCCCCCGCAGCGCCTGCTCACCCACGCGCCGACCGAGCTCGGGTTCGCCGGTGATCTCCCGCGCGGCGTCCGCGAGCTCGTCGAACTCCCGCGCCGGCCACCACCGGCTGCCTCGGGTGAGGTCGGCGACGTCGGTGGTGCCGGGGAGGCGCTCGACGAGCTGTTCGAGGCCCTCGCGACCGAGCGCCGCCTCGACGTACTGCAGCAGCGAGTGCGCGATGATGTCGTTGACGTCGCCCGTAGGTTCGTCGCCAATCGTGCGCTCGGCCATGCCCTCCCTATCGACACAAGAGTGGCCGAGATCACACTACAGATCGATAACTTCTATATGAACCGAACGGCCCGGTCCCTCTGGCCCATGCCGCCGGGCGGGCGGATCGGGCCACGATCGGCACCTGCGCGAGGGGCGGGCGGGGTCAGGCCACGATCGGCGCCTGCGCGAGGGCGGCCGTGAACGGCGACTCGAAGCGCCGCAGTGTCTCGTCGGTCTCGAGATGCTCGACGCCCATGACCGTCGAGCGGGCCACCACGACGAGGAGGAGCGCGCCGTGGCTCAGCGCGAGCGAGGCATGGAACGCGTCGGGGTTGTCGTCGCTCCACGCGGCGAGCTGCGCCGATGCCGCGGCATCGCGCAGCTCGGTGACGAACACACTGAACTGGTGGTCCGACAGACCGCCGCCGTCGTCGTCGATCGGCCGGGCGGACACGACCATCCCGGCCCGACTCGCGGCGAGATGGCGGTCGACGAGCTCGCGACGGTCGCTCGGGAACCACACCGACGGCAGCTCGGCGCCGAGGGCGATCCGGTTGGTGCGGTAGCGGTCGTGGTCGATGGCGTCGGCCAGGTAGAGCCCGAGATCGAGGAGGTCGACGGTCGGTCGGTAGCGGTCGAGCCCGCGGTCGGCGAACCCCGGTCCGTGACGGGTCTCGACAGGGACCAGCATCCAGTCGGCGAGATCCTTCGCCGTCCAGGTCGCCGCCATCGCCCCCCTCGCCAGGTTCAGGGCCTCCGGCTGGGCGGTCCTGCTGAAGCGCTCGATCGCCGCGGCGTGCGACTCGGGCCACCGGGA
>CAZAVX010000040.1:0-23386 GCA_964488835.1 uncultured Iamiaceae bacterium
CAGAACCGGTTCGAGTCGACCATCAACAACCTGCAGGTGACCACCGAGAACCTGGCCGCCTCGGAGTCCCGCATCCGGGACACCGACATGGCCCTCGAGATGGTGTCGTTCACCCGTCACCAGATCCTGCTCCAGGCCGGCACCGCCATGCTCGGCCAGGCCAACGCGCTGCCGCAGTCGGTCCTCCGCCTCCTCGGCTGATCCCGACCAGCAGCACGCTGACAGACGACCCGACGAGGGGTGGGTGAGCACCGGCGCCCGCCCACCCCTCGGGGCGTTTTCGGCCTGCTCCACCCCCGCGAGGAACCATCGGAGGAATCGGCCGAACCCTCATTCCCGGGTTCCGGCCTCCGATGGTCCAGACGTGCCAGGAGCCGCGCCGCGGCCCCGCCCCTGACCGACGAGGACCTCGAACGATGAGCTACATCGACGGACTGGCCACCGGGCTCAACACCACCGAGATCATCAAGGCGATGATGGACGTGGAGGCGATCCCGAAGGTGCTCATGGAGCAGCGTCGCGAGACGGTCCAGGCCGGCCTCGACGCCTTCGCCTCCATCCGTACCAAGACTTCGGCGCTGCGGACCGCCGCCGAGGCCCTGGCTGCCCCCGCCGGCTGGCGTGCGCTGACGGCCACCTCGAGCGACTCCTCCGCCGTCGCGGTGAGCGCCGGCACCGGCACGCCCTCGGGCTCGATCTCGTTCAACGTCGTGAGCCTGGCCACTGCGATGCAGCGCTCGAGCGCCGACACCTTCGCCGGGCTCGACGCCGAGCTCGGCGGCCGCACGATCACCATCACCAAGGGCGACCACACCCTCGAGACCACCGCCACCACGCTCGGCGGCCTCGTCGAGGAGATCAACGCCGTCACCGAGCTCGGGGTGAAGGCCTCGGTCATCCAGGTCACGCCCGGCGAGTACCGCCTCGTACTGACCTCCAGCGAGACCGGCACCGCGAACGGCTTCTCCGCCGTCAGCGCCGGAGGGTGGAGCAACGGGTTCGTCGTCACCACCGAGGCCCAGGACGCCGTGCTCGACGTCGGCGGCATCACCGTCACCCGGTCGAGTAACACGATCACCGACCTGGTCGACCACACGACGATCACCCTCAAGTCCACGACCACCTCGCCGGTCACGGTCGGGGTCGAGCGGGACGTGAACGGCCTCGTGACCAAGGCCAAGGCGCTCGTCGACGCCCTGAACGGCGCCCTCGGCGAGATCAAGCTCCGCACCGGCTATGACGCCGAGAACAATCGCCGCAGCTCGCTCACCGGTGACGCGACTGCGCGCTCCCTCGCCCAGAGCCTCACCAGCGCCATGAGCGGCGTCGTCGCCGACAACCCGTTCGGCTCGGTCGGCCTCGTCGGCATCGAGATGACGCGCGAGGGCACGTTCACCTTCGACGAGGCGAAGTTCAAGGCGGCCTACGCCGACGATCCGGCCGCGGTCGAGCGCCTCTTCGTGCCGACCGGCTCGGCGAGTGCCGGCATCACCTACGAGGCCGCCGGGTGGCGCGCCCAGGCGGGCACGCACGAGATCGAGCTGCGCAACGTCGACGGCGAGTGGTCGGCCCGCATCGGCGGCGAGGAGGCCGCGGTCACCGTCAACGACGACGGCACGCTGCGTCTCGCGGTCAGCGGCACCAACGAACGACTCGGCGGCATGACCGTGACCGTGAGCCAGGCGATCGCCGATGCCGCCACCGCCAGCTACGAGGTCGTCGGCGACGTCACCTACACGCCCGGCGCGGCCCGCCGGCTCGTCACCGCCACCAACCGGGCCCTCGACGCCGTGAGCGGCACGCTCACCACCGCCGAGCAGAGCCGGACGAACCGCATCCGCGACCTCAACCGCCAGATCGAGGCGTTCGACATCCGGCTCGAGAAGCGCGAGCTCCGCTTGCGCCAGCAGTACACCGCACTCGAATCGCTCATGGGTCAGCTCGGCAACCAGGCCACCTGGTTGTCCGGGCAGATCGCCGGCCTCCAGGCCAACATGGGCGCCAACGGGAAGTAGAGGGGAACGGACTCCCATGTACACCGCCACCGCAGCCCGCAACCGGTTCGTCACCGACGGGGTCGGCTCGACGCCGCCCGAGAAGCTCCTCGTGATGCTCTATGACCGCCTGTTGCGAGACCTCGACGATGCCACCGCCGCCATCGGCGACAAGGACGTGTCCGGCGCCCACGAGGCCCTCAGCCACGCCCAGGACATCGTCGCCGAGCTGCACAGCGCCCTCGACCCCGACCGCTGGGACGGGGCCGAGGCCATGGGCGACCTCTACACCTGGCTCGCCGAGCTGTTGGGCCGGGCGAACATGAAGAAGAGCGCGGCGCTCGTCGACGAGGCCCGGTCGCTCGTCGCCCCCCTGCGAGACACCTGGGCGGAGGCCTACCGGTCCCTGGCCGCCAACCCGTCGGTGGCCACCGCCACCACGGGCGGCCTGGACGTCTCCGGATGAGCGGCCCCGAGGAGCTCCCTCCGGACCTGCGGGTGTGGAACGCGGTGCTCGACCGCATCGAGCAGTCGATCAAGGCGGTCGATCCCGACGGGCTCCTCGACCTCGAGGCCGAGTTCCAGGCCATCGGCGGCTTCACCCCGCCGGAGGGCGCGGGCGCGATGCCCGAGGCCCTGCTCGAACGTGCCCAGGCCCTGCTCGAGGCGGTGAACGCCACCGCCGAGCGGGTCGCCGAGGCCCAACGAGCTATCGGCGACGAGCTGGCCCGCCACGCCACCACCACCCGCCGCCCCGGCCACGACCCCGAACCGCCGCCCCCCTCCCTCATCGACCACGACGCATGACCCGCCCGACCCGGCCGCCCCTGTGAGGCCTGATGGGCGTCGTGCCGCGCCGCCATGGGTCCCTATGGGTGGAGTTGTCCCCGTGAGGCGTGCACAACGCCGCCCATGGCGGCCCTTGAGGCCGGGAAATCCTGCCGGTACGCTCCCCGGCACTTCCTCCGCTGACTGCCTGACCACCCGCGGAGAAGAACATGGCGGATCGTCGACTCGATCGTCTCGACGCCTGGCTGAGCACCCACCATGGCGTGGTGACCCGGCGTAACTTGATTGCCGATCTCGGGTTCAGTCCCTCCCAGGCGACCCGAGTGGTTGGCCTGCAACGCCTCGTGCCCATGGCCCGCGGGGTCTACCGGTCCCCGGCTCATCCTCTCGGCCCGATGCAGCTGATGGCCGCGGCATGTCTCATCCAGGAGGAGGCCGCCGTGTCGCACACGACCGCGGGCCGGCTGTGGGGCTTCCGGGGCATGGCCGGGGACGACGTGCACATCCTCGTTCCGCACGGCCGTACCCTCGCGCTCGACGGGGTGATCGTGCACCGCTGTCGTCGCATCGATCCTGTCGACCTCGCAGGGCGACGCGCCGACGGCATCCGGCTCACCAGTCCACCCCGCACCGTGCTCGACAGCGCGGAACTCATCGGCCCGCGCCGCACCGAGAGCGTCGTCGAACAGGTACTCGCCGAGGAACGCTTCAAGCTGACCACCCTCTTCGCCACGATGCGCCGGCTGCGCCACTCGCGGCGGCCTGGCTCCCTGGTCCTGTCGCGTGTGTTGCTGGGCCGCCCCGAGTGGCGGGGAGCGGCGCGGTCCGATCTCGAGATCTTCGTCCGCGAGGCCATCGAACGCCACGGCCTCACCGGGTTCGAGGTGAACCTGCCGGTGGAACTGCCCGGTGGCCGCACGGTGGTGCTCGACCTCGCATGGCCGCTCCACCGAGTCGCGGTCGAGGTCGATCACCCGTTCTGGCACGACGGAGTGGTCGAGGCGGCCCGTGACAAGGTTCGAGACCTCGATCTCGCCATGCTCGGCTGGCAGACCGTTCGGTTCCCGGAACTCGAGATCGGCCGTGACATCGACGGATTGGTCGCCCGCCTCGCCGCCGTCTTGGCCCTCCGCGCTCCGGCGGCCTGATCCAGGCGCGTGACCTGGCTGCATGCCCGGGAGGCCATGGGCGGCGTTGTTCGCGTCTCACGCGCACAACTCCACCCATTGAGCGGCCGCGCTGCGAACAGGAGGGGAGGGGCCGTGGATGGAGGATGGGCCGCGGGCGGGGAGGGGCCCCGGGCGGAGGAGGGGCCGGGAGGGATGGGCTCCGGGCGGGGATGGGAGGGGGGGGAGTGGGTCGTTTGGTTCATTCGGAGGGTGAAGGCTCAGCGGCGGGGGGCGAGGTCCGACTCCTGACCCCGAGCACGGAGCGCTCGATCGATCGCCAGGGACCGGCGAGTCCGATTGACGACCCCGAGGTGTCCCCATGCGCCCGACGCTCGCCCGTGAGACAGGAGCCCGCTGATGCGGATCTCCGACGCCACGATGCAGGCGCTCCACGCGTCGCTGCACGGCCTCGCCATGCGCCGCCAGGCCGCCGAGGACAACATCGCCAACATCGAGACGCCCGGCTACCTCGCGAACCGGGTCGACTTCGAGGACTCGCTGCGCACCGCCATCGACCGCGGTGACCCCACGGCCATGCGGGCGAGCATCAGCCGCTCGCTCGCGCCCACCCGGATGAACGGGAACAACGTGTCGATCGACCAGGAGATCGTCGGCCTCACCGAGACCGCGCTCCGTCACCAGCTCGTCGTCGAGGCGATGAACGGCAAGTTCCGCCTCCTCCGCACCTCGATCTTGGGGCAGTGACATGACCATGTTCGGATCGCTCGGCATCGCCGCGTCGGGGATGCATGTCTTCAAGACCTGGATCGACGCCACCGCCGACAACGTGGCGAACATCAACACGGTCCGCTCCACCGACCAGGTGGCCTTCCAGGCGCGCCTCGTGGTGGCCGGGGCCAGGGGCTACCAGAACGGCGGCATCGGTGAGGGCGTCGCCGTGCGGGGCGTGCTCGCCGGGGGTGACCCCGAGGGTCGCCTCGCCTACGACCCGTTCCACCCCCTCGCCGACGAGAACGGGATGGTGCGCCGCCCCGACATCGACCTCTCGGAGCAGATGACGAACCTCATCATCGCCCAGCGGGCCTACCAGGCGAACGTGACCGTCTTCGAGCGGGCCCGCGACTCGTACCTGCGAGCATTGGAGATCGGTCGCTGATGCCCATCCTCCCGCCAGCAGGCGTCGCCACCACCCCGGGCCTCGTGCCCGCCGGCTTCACGCCGGCGGTCAACCCCCAGGCCCCCACCACCGACGCTGCGACCGAGCGCCGCGGCATCGACTTCGGCTCGAAGGTGGTGAACGCCCTCGAGGAGCTGCAGCAGGCCCACGCCGCCACCGACCAGCTCGCACAGGCGGCCGCCACCGGCGACCTGCAGGCCGTCGAGGACTACATGGTCATGGCCACCTCGACCCAGCTCGCCACCCAGCTCACCGTCGCGGTCCGCAACCGTGCCGTTGAGTCCTTCAACGAGATCATGAGGATGCAGATCTGATGGCCGGATTCGACCTGGTGAGGTTCAAGGAGCGGGCGAGCGAGCTCAACGCCGGCTACACGAAGGGCCAGAAGGCGCTGATGGCGGGCGCCGTGATCGCCGTGATCGTCGGCGTGATGGTGTTCACCCGCCTGGCCGGTGAGTCCGAGTACGCCGCCCTCTACACGAACCTCGAGCCCGTCGACGCCGCCGCGGTCACCGAGCGACTGTCGGCCGACGGCATCTCCTACAAGCTCGCCGACGCCGGCTCCACCGTTCAGGTGCCGCGCAGCGAGCTCTACGAGACCCGCATGCGTCTCTCCGCCGACGGCCTCCCGAGCGGCGGCTCGGCCGGGTGGTCGATCCTCGACGGCCAGGGCATCACCGCCTCGGAGTTCAGCCAGCGCGTCGGCTACCAGCGGGCCCTCGAGGGCGAGCTCGCCCGCACGATCCGCTCGATCGACGCCGTCGAATCGGCGACGGTCCACCTCGCCCTTCCCCGCGAGACCGCGTTCGCCCTCAACGACCGCGAGGCGAGTGCGTCGGTGCTCGTCCGCACCCGTCCCGGCACCCAGCTCGACGGCGGCCAGGTGCAGGCGATCGTGAACCTCGTCGCCTCGAGCGTCGACCGCCTCGAGCCGACCGCGGTCACCGTCGCCGATGCCAATGGCGTGGTGCTGGCGGCGCCCGGCCAGCGCACCGTCGACTACATGGGCAACGACATGAACATGCGCCAGGCCCGCGCCTTCGAGCAGTCGGTGGCCGACGAACTCCAGGCGATGCTCACCTCGGTGGTGGGCCCGGGCAAGGCGGTGGTGAGCGTGACCGCGGAGCTCGATTTCGACGAGCAGACCGTCACTCGCGAGCTCTACGAGGACGTGCGGGGCGAGCCCGGGACCGACGAGGAGGGTCAGGTGACCCCCGGCGACCGGGTGTCGCTCAGCGAGACGATCCGCAACGAGGAGTACACCGGTCCCGGCTCGGCACCCACCGGCGTGCTCGGCCCCGAGGGTGAGCCCGCCGGCGGGGACACGCCCGGCACCGAGTACCGCCTCGACGAGACCAACGTGGTGTACGGCGTGAACCGCACGATCGAGGCGACGAACCGGGCTCCCGGCAAGGTGTCGCGCATGTCGGTGGCGGTGCTCATCGACGAGAACGCGTCGTCGCCCGAGATGGTCGACCAGATCGAGCAGGTGGTGGCCGCGGGCGCCGACATCCGTCCCGAGCGCGGCGATGTCGTCGCCGTGAGCCGGCTGCCCTTCGACACCAGCGTCACCGACCAGATGCTCGCCGATCTCGAGGAGGCCGAGGCCGACGCCGCCGCCCAGGCGCGGATGCAGCTCTACCAGACCGTGGCGCTCGTGGTGGTCATCCTCCTCGTGCTCGCACTCGGCTACCGCAGCATCCGCAAGGCCGCGAAGCGCCGCGCCGCCCTCGCCGACTCGATCGAGATGCGGGCCATCGAGCGCTCGGTCACCGAGACCCTCACCCCCGAGGAGCTCGCCGAGTACCAGGCCCGCCGCGACACCGACGCCGGACTCGACCTCGTGAAGCTCGACGAGCTGATCGGCGGGGTCGGCACCCCGGCCCCGGCACCCGTGGTGGTGGCCGAGGAGGTCACGCCGACCATCGCCCACGAGGTCGCGGAGATGATCGACAACCAGCCCGAAGAGGTCGCCCAGCTGTTGCGTGGGTGGCTCGGTGATCGACGAGGAGCGACGCGATGAGCCTGGTGGAGATCCGTTCGGCCGACCGGTTGACGGGGCCCCAGAAGGCCGCAGTGGTGCTGATGGCCATGGGCACCGAGCGGGCATCGAAGGTGCTGAAGTCGATGCGGGAGTCCGAGGTCACCGAGCTGATGTCCGAGGTCGCCCGGATGACCGACGTCAGCGACGAGGTCGTCGAGTCGGTGCTCAACGAGCTGGCGATCACCGCGTCGGCCCGCCAGCACTTCGCGGTCGGCGGTGTCGACTACGCGATGGAGCTGCTCACGGCGAGCCTCGGCGAGCGCAAGGCCGAGGAGATCTTCTCCCGCCTCAGCATGAGCCTCGTGAGCGCCCCCTTCGAGTTCCTGCGCAAGGCCGATCCTCGTCTCGTGCTCGGCTTCATCCGCGACGAGCACCCCCAGACGATCGCCCTCGTGCTCGCCTACATGCCCGCCGACGCCGCCGCCCTCGTGCTCGGCGGCCTCCCCGAGGACCTCCAGCGCGACGTCGCCGTGCGGGTCGCGACGATGGATCGCACCTCGCCCGACATCATCGCCTCGGTCGAGAACTCGCTCGAGAAGCGGCTCTCGTCGGTGCTCGCCCAGGGCGACCTCTCGTCGGTGGGCGGCGTCCAGACCCTGGTCGACCTGTTGAACCGGTCGGACCGGGCGACCGAGCGCCTGATCTTCGAGGGGCTCGAGAACTTCGACGAGGAGCTCGCCGACGAGGTGCGCGGCCTGATGTTCGTGTTCGAGGACATCGTCACCCTCGACGACCGCTCGGTGCAGCAGGTGCTGCGCCAGGTGGACTCCAAGGACCTCGCCCTCGCCCTGAAGGGCGTGCGCGACGAGGTGAAGCGCAAGATCCTCGACAACATCTCGTCGCGTGCCGCGGAGAACCTGACCGAGGAGATCGAGATGCTCGGCCCCGTCCGCTTGAAGGCGGTCGAGGAGGCCCAGGGCGCGGTGGTCCGCGTGATCCGCGCGCTCGAGGAAGCCGGTCAGATCGTGCTGAGCCGGGGTGGCGAGGAGTTCATCGACTGACATGGCCCTCACCGAGACCACCCAGGCCCGCGTATTGCGGGGCATCACCCTCGACGACGAGCAGCGCATGCCGTTCGTGTCGGTGAGCGAGCTGCCTCGCGTGGAGGCGGCGCGCCCGAACCTCGGCGGCAACGACCCGCTCGACGCCATCCGCGCCGCGGCGTGGGAGGAGGGCCTCGCCGAGGGCCGCCGCGAAGGACATGCCGCCGGGCGGGCCGAGGGCTTCGAGGTGGGTCGGGCCGAAGGTCGCGCCGCGGGGTACGAGGACGGCCGGGCGGCGGCGATCGCCGACGCCGACGCCCAGGTGCGCGCCGAGCTCGAGTCGGCGTTCGTCGCCCTCGACGCCGCCGCCCGTGGGTTCGTCGACGCCGAAACCGTGAGCCTGGCCTCGATCGAGTCGACGGTGGTCGACCTCGCCCTCCAGATCGCAGAGGCCGTCCTCGAGCGTGAGCTCGTCGTGGCCACCGACCCCGGCCGCGACGCGCTGCGCCGTGCGCTCGCGCTCGCCCCCGAACACGGTGCGGTGCTCGCCCGTCTCCATCCGAGCGACGTGGAGTCCCTCGGCGATCTCGCCGAGCTCGCTCCCGGCCGCGCGATCGAGGTGGTCGCCGATGCCGGCGTCGGGCGTGGTGGCGCCGTCGTCGAGGTCGGGGCCGCGCGGATCGATGCCCGTCTCGACACCGCCCTCGACCGGGTCAAGGGGGCACTCGCCCGATGAGCGACCTGCTGGCACGGGTGCCCGGAGCGCTCGCCGCCGCCCGCCCGGTGCGGGTCGGGCGGGTGACCCGCGTCGTCGGACTCACCTTCGAGATCGCCGGCGTCGACGCGGCGATCGGCGACGCGGTGCGGGTCGGGCCACCCGACCGCTCGATGCTCGGCGAGGTGGTGGCGATCGGCCCCGACGGCGCGGTCGCCATGCCCCTCGGCGACCTGCACGGCCTCCGCGCGGGCGACCCCGTCGAGGCCACCGGCGGGGCGCTCACCGTCCCCGTGGGCGATGCCCTTCTCGGACGTGTGATCGACGGGCTCGGCGAGCCCCTCGACGACCGGGGGAGCCTCGCCGTCCTCGAGCGCGCCTCGCTCGCGTCCGAGCCCCCGCACCCCCTCCGTCGCCCCACCGTCAGCCAACCGCTGCACCTGGGCGTACGGGTCCTCGACACGCTGGTGCCGGTGGGCCGGGGCCAGCGCATCGGCATCATGGCGGGCTCCGGCGTCGGCAAGTCGAGCCTGCTGTCGATGATCGTGCGGGGCACCGACGCCGACGTGTCGGTCCTCGCGCTCATCGGCGAGCGCGGCCGGGAGGTGCGCGAGTTCATCGAGCGCGACCTCGGACCCGAGGGCCTCGCCCGCTCGGTGGTCGTCGTCGCCACCTCCGATGCTCCGGCGCTGGTGCGCCTCCGTGCCGCCTTCGCCGCCACCCGCATCGCCGAGTGGTTCCGCGACCGGGGCGCCCACGTGAACCTCCTCATGGACAGCCTCACCCGCTTCGCCATGGCCCAGCGTGAGATCGGCCTCTCGGCGGGCGAGGTGCCTGCGACCCGTGGCTACCCGCCGTCGGTGTTCGCCCTCATGCCGAAGCTGCTCGAGCGGGCGGGCGCGTCCGAGCACGGGAGCATCACGGGCATCTACACGGTGCTCGTCGAAGGCGACGACCTCAACGACCCGATCGGCGACACCGCCCGCTCGATCCTCGACGGCCACGTCGCCCTCTCGCGTCGCCTGGCCTCGGCCGGACACTTCCCGACCGTCGACGTGCTCGACTCCGTGTCCCGCGTCGCGCCGGCGATCACCACGCCCGACCAGCAGGCCCTCGCCACCCAGGTGCGCCGCCTGCTCGCCGCACACCGCGACGCGAAGGATCTCATCGAGATCGGCGCGTACCAGCCGGGGAGCAACCCGGTGGTCGACGAGGCGGTGGCTCGCCACGACGCCATCGAGGCGTTCCTCCGCCAGGGCCTCGACGAGACCTCGCCGCCCGGCGTCGCCTGGGCCCAGCTCGCCGAGGTCCTCGGGATCGAGCAGGGAGCGGCCGCGTGAAGCGCTACCACTTCCGCTTCGCCCACGTGGAGCGCGTGCGGCGCATCCAGGAGGAGCAGGCCCGCGCCGAGCTGCTCGCGGCCCGCCGCCGCCTGCTCGAGGCGGGCGCCGACGTGTCGCGGGCGGCCGCCACCTACGACGAGCGCCGTTCGGGCGGCGGTTCGTCGCGGTCCGGCGACTTCCGCAGCTCGCGCGACCGTGACGCCCTCCTCTCCGATGCCGTGCTCGCGGCCCGTGCCGCCGAGGCGAACGCCCTGTTGCTCGTCAACCAGCGACTCGAGGCCTGGACCCAGGCGGCGTCCGCGCTCTCGGCGATGGAACGGCTCGACGAGCGGATGCGTGAGCGCCACGCCGCCGAGGCGGCCCGCGAGGAGCAGATCGAGCTCGACGACCTCGTCGCCCCGCGCCTCGCCCTGAAGTCGAGGGAGGAGACCTGATGCCTGGTACCGGGATCGCCGCGGTGGAAGCCCGCGTCAACGACATCCGACTCCGCTTCGAGCCGCCGCCGGTGGCGACGGAGCCAGCTGCCACCGAGAGCGGCACCGATTTCGCCCAGGTGATGGACCTGCTCGTCGAGCGGGGCGCCCCTGGCGCCACGCCGCTCGGCCTCACGCCGTACTCCTCGCCCATCCTCGGCGCCCGCCAGCTCGCCGCGCCGCTCGGGCGCGGGGGAGCGGTCGTGGAGTCCGCGATGCAGTACCTCGGCGTGCCCTACCTGTGGGGCGGCACCGACCCCGCCCAGGGGCTCGACTGCTCGGGGTTCGTGCAGCGGGTCCACCGCGACCTCGGCATCGAGTTGCCGAGGGTCAGCCGGGACCAGGCCCGTGGCGGCCAGCCCGTGGCCTCGCTGGCCGAGGCGCAACCGGGTGATGTGCTCGCGTTCGGCGAGCCGGTGAACCACGTCGCGATCTACGTCGGCAACGGCCAGATGGTGCATGCGCCGCGGCGGGGCGACGTCGTGAAGGTGGAGCCCATCGACCGCCCGATCACCGCGATCCGCCGCTACACCGGCGCGACGCCGGCGAACCTCGGGGTCGCGCCGCTCCCCGGTCTCCATGCCGCGTCGTACGGCTCGCCGGTGGGGGCAGGGAGTGTCACCTCCGTGCCCTACGCCAACCTCTTCAACCTCGCAGGGGTCCGCCACGGCGTCGATCCCCGCCTGCTCGCCGCGGTCGCCCAGGTGGAGTCCGGGTTCAACCCCAGCGCCGTGAGCCGTGCCGGTGCCCAGGGCCTCATGCAGTTCATGCCGGGCACCGCGGCCGGGCTCGGCATCGACCCCCTCGATCCCGCCCAGGCCGTCGACGGGGCGGCCCGGTACCTCCGCAGCCAGCTCGACCGGTTCGGGTCGGTCGAGCTCGCGCTCGCCGCCTACAACGCCGGCCCCGGGGCGGTGTCCCGCCACGGCGGCATCCCGCCCTACGCCGAGACCCAGGCCTATGTCCCCAAGGTGTTGGCCGCCATGAACGGAGTGCGCTGATGCAAGTCCTGCCTGCCGTCTGTCCCGCTGCCGAACCGGCCACCGGTACGGCGTCCTCGACCACTGGATCGACCACGGATTCGTCCTCCGACGGGGCGAGCTCGGCCGATGCCACGTTCCTCGAACTGCTCGGGGCGGCGCTCGCCGAGCTCGTCGACGTCGAGGCCGGTGGTGGCTTCGCAGTCGAGGACGACGCCGAGGAGCCCGCCGAGGAGCCCGCCGAGGAGCCCGCCGAGGGTGAGCTCGCGGGCCTCGCCGTCCCGCTCCTCGCCGAGCTGCCGGCCGCGGTCACCGCGGTGGCCGCCGATGCGAAGACCGAAGCCGCCACCGCCGACGGATCCGAGCCCGCCGCGGTGGAGTTCGGGTCGACCCCCGAGGGAACGATCGCCGACGGTCCCGATCTGGCCGCGGTCGCGGCCGGGAGCCACATCGGCGAGACCGACGGGGCCGGGCTCGGTGGGGCCACCGCGGGCACCACCGTCGATTCCTCGACCGCGGCGAGCGACGGTACGAACGTGGGGCCAGCCGAACCGGACTCCACCGGTGCAGCGGGGGAACTCCGGGTCCCCGGCTGGGTGGCGGTATCCGACGACACCTCGATCGAACAGCCGGGAGCTCGCGACGTCGCCGGTCCCGCCGCGGTGGCGCCGAGTGCCCAGACCACGGCCGCTCCCGCCACCGAGGTCGCGGCGCCCGCCTCGGGCCCCTCGACGGCCGAGCCCCTCCTCGCCGATGGCGACGACCCCTGGGAGCAGCTCGCCACCGTCGTCCGGCCGCTGCGCCAGCTCTCCGACGGCAGCCACCGCCTCTCGCTCCAACTGCGGCCGGCCGAACTGGGTGTCGTGCACCTCGAGGTGGCGCTCGAGGACGGCGTCCTCAGCCTCCGGGCCCTCGCCGAGAACCTCGCGACCCGCGACGTGCTCGCCGCGTCGTTGCCCGACCTGCGCGCCGAGCTCGCCCGCTCCGGGATCGATCTCGGTTCGCTCGAGGTCGGCGACCACACCTTCGGCGCCGGCCACGAGGGCGGATCGCCAGATGCCGACGCCGCGCCGACGTTCGCGCCCCTCGCCGGCGCCGCCGACCACACGGGGTCCGCCGGGCTCCCGCAACCGTCCGCCGAGGTCCGGCCGTCGCCGACCGCCGGCTCGTCCCGTCTCGACCTCTCCCTGTAGATCCGGAGGCACCCGTGCCGATTCCTGTCGTCCCCACCCAGAATCCCGTCGCCACCCCCGAGACCTGGGGCGTCCCGACCGCCGAGCAGCAGTCGAAGAACGAGATCGACAAGGACGCGTTCATGAAGCTGATGGTGGCGCAGCTGAAGTACCAGGACCCCCTCTCGCCCGCCGACCCCCAGCAGTTCCTCGCCCAGAGCGCCCAGTTCTCGACGGTGGAGAAGCTCGAGCACATCGCCATCCAGGTCTCCGAGCAGACCTGGGCGATGGCGCTCAACACCGCCGGGGGGCTCGTCGGCAAGGAGATCACCTTCCTGCGGATGGACGGCACCACGGGCACCGGCGTCGTCACCTCGGCGACGACCGATCCCGAGGGGATCGTGCTGAACGTCGGCGGGGAACAGGTTCCCCTCGGCGCGATCACCCAGATCGGCACCGACGAGGCCCCCGCCACGCCCGCCGATCCGCCGGGGGAGGAGGCGTCCGCCGAGGGCGACCCCGTCGAGGAGCCCAACGACGTCTCCACCGACGACCCCGACCCGACCACCGGTGCCGACGCCTGACCAGGGCCCTTCCTCATCTCACACCCCACCGACTCACCCACCGCACGGATGCGCCTCTCACCCTCAAGGAGCACCCAATGATCCGATCCATGTTCTCGGCCATCTCCGGCCTGCGGAACCACCAGACGATGATGGACGTCGTCGGCAACAACATCTCCAACGTCAACACCACCGGCTTCAAGTCGAGCACCACGGTGTTCCAGGACGTGCTGAGCCAGGTGGTGCGCGGCGGTGGCGCGGCACAGGACGACCTCGGCGGCACCAACCCCGCCCAGGTGGGCCTCGGCTCGCGCATCGCGGCGATCACCACCAACTTCGGCCAGGGCGCCCTCCAGCGCACCGGCCGGGCCACCGACCTCGCCATCCAGGGCGACGGGTTCTTCGTCGTCCAGCAGGCGGGCCAGGAGCTCTACACCCGCGCCGGTTCGTTCTCGATCGACGCCCTCGGCCGCCTCGTCACCCAGGAGGGTGGCTTCATCATGGGCTGGGGTGCCGACGCCGCGGGCAACGTGAACACCAACGGCGCGATCGGCCCGCTCCAGATCCCCGTCGGCGACCTCACCGCGCCGATCGCCACCGGTCGGGTGACCGTCGGCGGCAACCTGCCCTCCGACGCCGAGGACGGCACGACGATCGCGAACTCGGTCGAGGTGTTCGACGCCCAGGGCAACCCCTGGTCGGTCCAGGTCACCTTCGAGAAGACCGGTGACGACGAGTGGGAGGCGACGATCACCTACACCGACGACGACGGCGTCGCCCAGGACATCGGCACCACCACCTTGACCTTCGACCCCGACACCGGCGAGCTCACCTCCGACTTCGACGTCGACGTGAACGGTGGGCCGATGGGCGACTTCGTCCTCTCCTTCGGCACCGAGGGTGGCCCGAACCGGGTCACCCAGTACGGCGCCCTCAGCACCGTCGCCATCCTCGAGCAGAACGGCTCGGCCGCCGGCTCGCTCCAGTCCTTCACCGTGTCCCAGGAGGGCCTGATCGTCGGGTCGTACTCCAACGGTCGGACCAAGGCCATCGGCCAGGTGGCACTCGCCTCCTTCGCGAACCCCGAGGGCCTCGAGAAGGTCGGCGGCTCGAACTACCGGGCCACGATGAACTCGGGTCTCGCCCAGCTCGGCACCGCCGGTGCCGGCGGTCGGGGCCTCATGTCGACGGGCACCCTCGAGATGTCGAACGTCGACCTCGCCCAGGAGTTCACGAATCTGATCGTCGCCCAGCGCGGCTTCCAGGCGAACTCCCGGGTCGTCACCACCTCCGACGAGCTGCTCCAAGAGGTCGTGAACCTCAAGCGCTAGGTCGGGACGCTCCCGGGGTGAGACGAGGTTCACGCCGGGGATGAGGGGTCGATTTCCCCCCGTTTCCTCATCCCCGGCGCCCTCGGTCCGATGACCCGGGTGCCCACGCACGGACGCTGAGCGGAACGGAACGGATTTCCATGATCCTCCTTCGGAGACTGAACGGAACGGAGTTCGGCATCAACGCCGACCTCATCGAGCGGATCGAGATCACGCCCGACACCGTGGTCACGCTCGTCGACGGCACGAAGTACGTCGTCGCGGACACCGTCGACGAGGTGATCGACCGGATCGTGGCCTTCCGTGCCCGCATCATCGCCACCGCCGAGTCCGGCGTGGACGAGAACGAGACCGCCGCACCGGTGTCGCCGCTGCGCCTGGTCGCCGAGTCGGAGGAGACCTGACATGGAGCCCGCATCCCTCATCGGGCTGGTGCTCGTCCTCGTCGGCGTCTTCGTCGGCTCGCTCCTGAAGGGCGTGTCGCCCGCCGCCTACTTCGGCGTGCCCGCCGCCCTGCTGATCGTGATCGTCGCCTCCCTCGGCGCCGCCATGATGTCGAACGCCATGGCGGACGTGAAGAACATGGGCAAGGCGATGCTCAAGGCCTTCAAGCCGGGCGACACCGGCGACCCGAGCGCCTCCATCGACACGATCGTCGCCTTCGCCGAGCGTGCCCGCCGCGAGGGCCTGCTCGCCCTCGAGGACGAGGTCGAGCAGATCGAGGACCCGTTCATGCGCCGCGGCCTCCAGTTCGCCATCGACGGCGGCGACCCCGAGATGGTGCGCGACGTCATGGAGACCGAGGTCAACGCCATGCGCGAGCGCCACAAGGTCGGGGCCCAGTTCATGACGAGCGTCGGTGTGTTCTCGCCCACCTTCGGCATCATCGGCGCCGTCGTCGGCCTCATCGCCACCCTCAGTAAGCTCGACGACCCCTCCCACCTGGGCGCGGGCATCGCCGCGGCGTTCATCGCCACCTTCTGGGGCGTGTTCGCCGCCAACGGCATCTTCCTGCCGATCGGCAACAAGCTGAAGCGCCTCTCCGCCGAGGAGATCGCCCACAAGCAGCTCATCATCGAGGGCGTGCTGTCGATCCAGGCCGGGTCGAACCCCCGCATGCTCGACGACATCCTCACATCCTACCTGCCCCCGAAGGCCAGGGCGGAGCGCATGGAGGAGCGGAAGAGTGCGTAAGGGCCGGGGCCACCACGTGGCCCACGAGGAGGAGCACGAGAACCACGAGGCCTGGGTGATCCCCTACGCGGACATGATCACCCTGCTGATGGGCCTGTTCATCGTGATGTGGTCGATCGGCAACGCCGACCTCCTCAAGCTCCAGCAGATCAGCGCGTCGTTCGCCTCGTCGCTCGGCATGGGCTCGGGCGAGGTGTCGAGCGCGGGCGGTGCCGGGGTGCTCGACGGGATCGAGCGCCCGTCGGTCGAGCTCGAGCGGGTGCTGCTCGAGTCGCCGATCATGACCCCCGAGCGTCTCGAGCAGGCCGTCGAGGCCCTCGAGGAGGCCGAGCTCGCCGAGGCGGCTCGCGCCGCGGAGTCCGAGCAGCTGCGGGAGGTGGAGCGGGTGATCACCGACCACGCGACGAGCACCGGCGTCGCCGAGGTGGTGGGCTTCCGCTACGAGGAGCGCGGGCTCGTCGTGTCGATCGTCAGCGACGAGGTGCTCTTCGAGCCGGGCTCGGCCGTGCTGCGCGCCGAGGGCCGGCGGGTGCTCGACGGCCTCGCCGACGCCCTGCTCGGCCTGCCGAACCAGGTGGCCATCGAGGGCCACACCGACAGCGTGCCGATCTCGACCGCCCGCTACCCCTCGAACTGGGAGCTGTCGACGGCCCGGGCCACCTCGGTGCTCCAGTACTTCGTGCAGAGCTACGGGTTCCCCCCGGACCGCCTCACCGCGAGCGGCTACGCCGAGCAACGCCCCTTGGGCGACAACGCGACCGCGGCCGGCCGCGCGAAGAACCGCAGGGTGGACATCGCCGTCCTGTCGATGGGCCCGACGTCGGGCCCCCGGGCCGCGCCATCACATGGAGGTGATCAGCCGTGACCGTGACCGAGGTTCCACCGGCCGTCCCAGGAGCCGACCAGGCGTCCGTCGCGGCTCCCGCCGACCAGGGCGCCACCGCCGCGGCGGGGAAGAAGGGCAAGAAGGGCAAGGGGAAGAAGGGCGAGCCCAAGGGTCGCTCGAACCTCCTGCCCGCGCTCGTGCTCGCCGGGGGCATCGCTGCCGGCGGCTACTTCATGGGCGGCGGCTCGGCGACCCCTGCCGACGCGACCGCCACCACCGTCGCTGCGGTCGAGCCGGGTGAGATCGCCGTGCTCGACCCCCTCACCGTGAACCTCGCGGGCGGACGGTACCTGCGGGTCGGCGTCTCGATCCTCACCGCCAAGGACCTCGAGGTGCTCCACGGCGACGCCCACAAGGGGGAGCCGAGCCGTTTCGCACCCGAGCACGAGAACCGGATGCGCGACCAGGTGATCGCCCTGTTCAGCGGCCGGCAACTCTCCGACGTCGTCGGTGGCGAGCAGCTCGACGAGGCGAAGGACGAGCTGCTCGAGCGGGCGAACGAGGTGCTCGAGGGCAAGGCCCTCGAGGTCTACTTCACCGAGTTCGTCACCCAGTAGTCCTTCGGGGTCGAGCCCCGGAAATGGGCCGAACGGCCCTCATCGGGACGTCGCGCGGGCCGATCACCGAGGCGTGCCAACCACGGTTTCACGCCCCGACGACGAGCAGAGCGAGCACCAGGTGCGCTCGTTCGACTTCCGACGGCCGAACAAGCTGAGCCGTGACCACGTGCGGAGCCTCCAGATCGTCCACGAGACCTTCGCCCGTCAGCTGACGACCCTGCTCTCGAGCAGCCTGCGCGTCGTGAGCGAGGTGTCGGTGCTCTCGATCGAGCAGCTCAGCTACGACGAGTACGTGCGCGACACCCCCAACCCGTCGCACCTCTCGATCCTGTCGATCGAGCCGCTCCCCGGCGTCGCGATCTTCCAGCTGCCGCTCTCGACCGCGATGACCATCGTCGACCTGATGCTCGGCGGACACGGCGTCGGAACCGGCCCGGAGCGGCCGCTCAGCGAGATCGAGCGCGGCCTCGTGCGCACCGTCGTGGACCGGGCGCTCGCCGAGCTCGCCTACTCGTTCGAGTCGATCACCAAGATCACCCCCGAGGTGATCCAGCACGAGTCGAACCCGCAGTTCGCCCAGATCGCCGCACCGTCGGACATGACCGTGGTGGTGATGTTCGAGGTGAAGATGGGGCGGGAGGAGAACGTCGCCTCGCTCTGCTTCCCCTACGCCGCGCTGCAGCCGATCCTCGACACCATCGCCCAGGCCGCGGTGCACGCCCAGGTGAGCCGCACCGATTCCGAGGCGGCCCGTCAGCGCATCGAGGCCCGCCTGCTCGACGTGCCGGTGGAGCTGAGCGTCCAGTTCGACGCCGCGAGCCTCACCTCCGGGCAGATCCTCGATCTCCAGGTGGGCGACGTGCTCACCCTCGACCACCCCGTCGACGTGCCGCTCACCGCGATCGTCGACGGGATCCAGACCTTCAAGGTGCGCCCCGCCCGTGCCGGCAAGCGACTCGCCTGCCAGGTGGTGGCCACCGTGGGAACCGATTCGATCCCGATGCCAGGAGCCCCGTCATGACTCCGTCGACCATGGAGGCGACGTCGGTCGCCGAGCTGACCCGCCGTGTCGTCGAGGCCGCCGACCACTTCCCCGGCGACGGCCTCGTCGCCGGACCGGCCGACGCCCAGACCGACCTCGCCGAGCTGCTGACCGGCGACGACGCGTTCGTCGCGGTCGTGCCCCTCGACACCGAGACGCCCCAGGAGCTGGTCTTCGTCGCCAGCCCGTCGCTGCTGTCGGGCTTCGGCGTCGACAGCCCCGAGGCGCTGCCGGGTGTGCTCGGCGTGGTGATCCGCGAGCTCGCCGACGGCGCCGAGCCGACCGAGGGTGCGACCCGGGTCGGGACGGGCCTCGCCGGCCTCGACGGCGTCGCCGTCTCGGGCTCGCCCGGCCACGAGCTGGTGGCCGCCGGGCTCTTCCTCGGGGCCGAACACGTCGCGACCGTCGGCATCTCGGTGCGCCCGAGTGGCGCCGGTGCCACGGCCACTGCCGACGCCGGGGACGGGGCGGCCGAGGCCGGCGCCGACCCGTCGCCGGCGTCGCCCATGGACCTGCCCGAGGTGCCCGCACCGAGGTCCGCCGCCGACGCCCGGACCGTCGACCCCGCCGGCGCGCGTTCGCTGAACCTGCTGCGGAACGTGGAGATGAACGTCACCGCCGAGCTCGGGCGCACGCGGATGACTGTGGCCGAGCTCCTGTCGCTGACCCCCGGATCGGTGGTCGAGCTCGACAAGGCGGCCGGCACCCCGATCGACCTCCTCGTCAACGGCACCCTCATCGCCCGCGGCGAGGTGGTGGTGATCGACGAGGAGTTCGGCCTGCGGATCTCCGAGATCGTCGACCGGGTCGACGGCATCTGAGATGGCGGCGGACACCAACGTCGCCGAGCTGCTCGTCCGGCTCGTCGCGTCGCTCGGGATGGTCGTCGCGATCATCCTGCTCGCCCACAAGTACCTGCGGAACAAGGGCGGGCTGCGCTTCGGGAAGTCGCCGAACGCGCCCCGCCTCGACGTGCTCGACCGCACGACGATCGGACGGAACACCTCCGTCGCCGTCGTACGGGTGGGTGGTCGTGGTCTCATCGTCGGGGTCACCGAACAGTCGGTGACCCTGCTCGCAGAGGCCCCCGAGCTCGTCGACCGCTACGAACAGGAGGAGGCCGAACGGACTGCGCCTCCAGCGGAGCGATCGGGCTCCCGTCTGCCTCTGGCATGGCGGGGACTCGGGCGGCAGGACGTCGCCGTCGCTCCCGAGCCGGCACGGATGAACATCTTCGAGGCGCTCCGGGAGGCGACCGTCCGCCGGTCGTGACCCCCGGGAGCGACCGCAGAGGTGCGCTCCATGTCCGTTCCCCAGTCGAGCCGGCCGATCCGCCGGTGGCGACGCAGCGAACCCGCCGCCTCGTGGCGTGGGGTGGTGGCGCGCCTCGGCGCCGCTGCCGGGCTGCTCGTCGTGCTCGTCCTCGTCCTCACCGGGCCGGCGTCGGCCCAGGAGGCCCCGTCCCCCGACATCCCGGTGCCGCCGGTGCCGACGATCCCCGAGCCCGGTCAGTCCGGCCCGCTCGAGGACCCCGAGGGCCCCAACGCCACGATCTCGATCGACCTGAGCCAGGGCGAGGCGCCGAGCCAGAGCATCCTCATCATCCTCGGCCTCACCGTGCTGTCGGTGGCTCCGTCGCTGCTCATCATGCTGACGAGCTTCACCCGCATGGTGATCGTGCTCTCCCTGACCCGGAACGCGCTCGGGCTCCAGATGGTGCCGCCCAACCAGGTGGTGGTGGGCCTCGCGCTGTTCCTCACCCTGTTCGTGATGGCCCCGACCCTGTCGGCGATGAACGAGGCGGGCCTCCAGCCGCTGCTCGCGGGCGAGATGTCCCAGGGCGAGGCGTTCGAAGCGGCCTCCGGTCCGCTCAAGGAGTGGCTGCTCGCCAACACCCGTGAGGGCGAGCTCGAGCTCATGGCGGCGGCGTCGGGGGCCGAGGTGCCCGAGGAGGTCGAGGACCTGAGCCTGGTGGCGGTGGCCCCGGCGTTCATCCTCTCGGAGCTGAAGAGCGCCTTCATCATCGGGTTCGTGATCTTCGTGCCGTTCCTGATCATCGACCTCGTCGTGAGCGCCGTGCTGATGTCGCTCGGCATGATGATGTTGCCGCCGGTCTTCGTGTCGCTCCCGTTCAAGATCCTGCTGTTCGTGATGGTGGACGGGTGGTCGCTCGTCGCCAGGACCCTGCTCGAGAGCTACCGGTGAGGAGGCGACCGTGACCGATTCGATGGTGATCCAGATCGGCCTGCAGGCGATGCTGCTCGCGGCGAAGCTCGCCGGCCCGATCCTCATGACGACCCTGGGGCTCGGCCTCGGGATCGGGCTCGTGCAGTCGGTGACCCAGCTCCAGGAACCGACGCTGACCTTCGTCCCCAAGTTCATCGGCGCGGCCACCGTGCTGCTCGTCGGCGGCGCGTGGATGATGCGCGAGACCGTCGCGTTCACCCACATGCTCTTCGACCTCGTCCCCGACCTGTTGACCTGAGCGGCACGCCGTGGCCCTCGACATCGATCCTGCGCTGCTCGTCGGCTTCTTCTTCGCCCTGGTGCGCGCCGGGGCGTGGATCGCGGTGGCTCCGCCGTTCAACTCGAACGCCGTGCCGGTACGGGTGAAGATCGGCATCAGCGCCGCGCTCGCCATGGTGATGGCCCCGTCCTTCGAGCCCACCGGCGACCCGTTGGACACCGTGCCGTTCATGGGCGCCTTGCTCTACCAGGCGCTCGTGGGCCTCGCGCTCGGCTTCGCGGTGTACCTCCTGTTCGCCGCGGTGCAGGCCGCGGGTCAGATGATCGACATGGCGGGTGCCTTCAGCAGCGCGACCCTCTGGGACCCGTTCTCCAACGCCTCGTCGACCCCGATGGGGCGCATCTTCCAGATCGTCGCGATCACGATCCTCTTCGCCGTCGACGGACACCTCGTCGTGGTGAACGGGCTGGTGACGAGCTTCCACGCCGCGCCCCTCGGGGGACTCCAGCTCGACGGGCTCGCCGAGTTCCTCGTCGACAACGTGACGACGTTCTTCGTCGCCGCCGTGCAGATCGCGTTCCCGATGCTCGCCGCCCTGTTCCTCGCCGAGGTGGCGCTCGGGTTGATGAGTCGGGCCGCGCCCCAGATCAACATCCTCGTCATCGGCTTCAACGTGAAGGTGCTCGTGCTCATCTTCCTCGGCGGGCTCACCCTCTCGGTGCTCCCCGGGTCGGTGGAGCGCATCGTCGAACAGGGCGTGCTCGCGCCCCGCGGCTGGTTCGGGGGGTGACGGGTGGCCGGCGCCGACAAGAGCCAGAAGACCGAGAAGCCCACCCCACGACGCAAGCGGGAGGCGCGTCGCGAAGGCCAGATCGCGAAGTCGCAGGACCTCTACGGCTGGGTGGCGGTGCTCGGGGCGACGTTCATCGTGCCGCCGCTGCTCGGAGCGATGGCCGAGCGCCTCCGCGAGGGGATCGGCGGGGTGCGCGAGGTGATGCTGCGCCCCGAGCCGAGCGTGATGACCGAGGTGGCCGGGTCCCTCGTCACCTCGGTGTTCGTGCTCCTCGGTGCGTTCCTCCTCGTGACCGCCGCGCTGTCGCTCGTCGTGACGCTCGCCCAGGTGGGCTTCGTCCTGTCGGCCAAGCCGGTGAAGCCCCAGCTGAAGCGCCTCGACCCGATCGCCGGGTTCAAGCGCCTGTTCTCGGTGCGGACGGCGTGGCAGGCCGCGACCGGCGTGGCGAAGATGGTGGCGGTCGGCCTCGTGGCCATCCCCATGCTGTCCGGGGTGGCCCGCGACCTTCTCGGCGGCATGCAGTTCGAGCTGCCCGGTGCGATCTCCTACGTGGCGACCAGCACGATGTCGATCGTGCGGGTGACGGCGCTCGTCGGCCTCGCCATCGCGGCGGCCGACTACGGCTTCCAGCGGTGGAAGACCTCCAAGGACATGATGATGTCGAAGGAGGAGATCAAGCAGGAGATGCGGAACTCCGAGGGCGACCCGCACGTGAAGGCCCGCCAGCGGTCGGTGCGGATGGCGATGTCGAGGAACCGCATGATCGCCTCGGTGGGCGACGCCGACGTCGTCGTCACCAACCCGACCCACGTCGCGGTCGCCCTCCGCTACCGGCCCGAGACCGGCGCACCGCGGGTGGTGGCCCGGGGCGGCGACGGGATGGCTCGCCGCATCCGTCACGAGGCCCGCGAGCAGGGGGTGCCGATCGTGGAGTCGCGCCCGCTCGCCCGAGCCCTCTACGCCACCTGTCGGGTCGACGACGAGATCCCCCGTGAGCTCTTCGAGGGTGTGGCCCTCGTGCTCGCCTTCGTGCACCGCCTGCGGGCGCGCCCGTCGGTGACCGGCGAGCACCTCCTCGAGGTGCCGGTGACCTGGGACCCGAGCCTCTCCGAGCTGGAGTCGGCGAACCGGACCCGACGGCGGCTCCGCCGACCGGGCCGAACGGCCCAGAACGCGACGTAGTCCTCATCTGGGTGGGGTGACCGCCGATCACTCCGCCGATCGACAGTGAGCTCGCCAGGACGGCGGGATCTCGACCGGCAGGGACGCCCGGTACAGACAGCGAGTGCCGTGCGCGATCGACGCCTCGGAATGACACTGTTCCCCGCCGCCGTGGTCTTCGTGGTGGCGATGATGGTGATCCCGCTGCCCACGTGGCTGCTGGACCTCCTGCTGACCGTGAACATCGCCGCGGCGGTGCTCCTGCTGCTCGCCGCGCTGAACGTCCGCCGGGCCCTCGAGCTCGCGGTGTTCCCGTCGCTGCTCCTCGTCGCCACCCTGTTCCGGCTCGGCCTCAACGTCAGCTCCACCCGTCTCATCCTCGGGAAGGGCGACGCGGGCGAGGTGATCGCCGCGTTCGGCAACTTCGTGATCGGCGGCTCGCTCGTCGTCGGTCTCGTCGTGTTCCTCATCCTCGTGGTGATCCAGTTCGTCGTGATCACCAACGGCGCGACCCGCGTGGCCGAGGTAGGCGCCCGCTTCACCCTCGACGCCATGCCCGGCAAGCAGATGGCGATCGACGCCGACCTCA
>CAZAVX010000041.1:0-1558 GCA_964488835.1 uncultured Iamiaceae bacterium
GGAGATCGGCGCCGAGCTGTACATCAGCCCGCTGACGGCGAAGACCCACCTCAATCGGGCGATGACCAAGCTCGGCGCCCGCGACCGGGCACAGCTGGTGGTGATCGCCTTCGAGACCGGCCTCGCGGAGCGCTGACGCCCTGTGCGGCAGCCCGATCGGGCGGAGATCAGGCGCCGACGGGCTCCTTGGCCTCGGCGAGCAGCTCGCGCACCCGCGGGATGACCTCGGTGCCGTAGAGCTCGATCGCCCGCATCGAGTGCTCGTGGGGCAACGGCCCGTTGCTGTACTTGAGGTCGAAACGGTCGAGGCCGAGCGTCTGCACGGTCCGTGCGATCTTGCGGGCCACGGTCTCGGGCGAACCGACATAGAGCGACCCGCCGGGACCGGCCTCTCGCTCGAACTCGTCGGGGCCCATCGGACCCCAGCCGCGCTCGGCGCCGATGCGGTCACGGTTGGCCTTGAAATGGCGGTAGAGCTCCTCGCGTGCCTGCTCGTCGGTCGGCGCGATGTGGCCGGGCGAGTGGACCGCGACGGGGAGCCGCTCGTGGCCGAACTCGTCGAGCGCCCGGTGGTAGAGGTCGACGAAGGGCCGGAAGCGAGCCGGGTTGCCGCCGATGATCGCGAGCATGAGCGGCAGCCCGTGGCGCGCCGCGCGGATCACCGACTCGGGCGAGCCGCCGACACCGATCCATGTGCGCAGCCGCCCCGACTCGGTGAGCGGGTACACCTGCTGATCGGTCAAGGGCGCACGAGTGGTGCCGGACCAGGTGACGGGCTTCTCGTCGAGGAGGCGCACGAAGAGGTCGAGCTTCTCCTCGAAGAGGACCTCGTAGTCGGCGAGGTCGTAGCCGAAGAGCGGGAACGACTCGGTGAACGAGCCGCGTCCGATCTGCACCTCGGCCCGCCCCTTCGAGATCCCGTCGAGGGTGGCGAAGCGCTCGTAGACCCGGACCGGGTCGTCGGAGCTGAGGACCGTCACCGCCGACCCGAGCAGGATCCGTTCGGTGCGGGCGGCGATGGCGGCGAGGACGACGTCGGGCGAGGTGACCGCGAAGTCGTCGCGGTGGTGCTCGCCGACACCGAACGCGTCGACGCCCACCTGGTCGGCGAGCACGCCCTGCTCGACGACGTCGCGGATCACCTCGGCGGCGGGCTTCATCGTGCCGTCGAGGCGCTCGGTCACGTCGCCGAAGGTGTCGAGGCCGAAGGCGACCTCGTGCTCGTTGGTGCTCATGGTTCGGTCCTCCACGCTCCTCCGTCCGAGGAGCACACTGGTTGAGGTATCAACTACCTCAACCAGCCCACCCCCGGTTCCATTCCCACCCCACCCCCAGCTGCATGGGCGGAGTTTCGTCCCACAGGAGGACGAAACTCCGCCCATCGCTCGTGGGCGACCCGCCCGTGCCGGCCGTATGGGGAAGATCGTGTCCCACCGGCGGGAGATAACTCTCCCCATACGGGCAGGGAGGGTCAGGCCAGGGAGGGTCAGGGCTGGTCGGGCTGGTCAGGTGAACCAGTCGAGGGCGGTGGGATCGGCGAGGGAGCCGCGGGAGGCGG
>CAZAVX010000041.1:1658-10165 GCA_964488835.1 uncultured Iamiaceae bacterium
ATCCCCTCGCCCATCTCGTCGCCAGCGGCGCCGCCCTCGCCGGGGTCGAGGTGCACGACGAGGCTGTCGACGACCTCTGGCAGCTCCTCGACCACCGCGTAGAAGTCGCTCGTCCCGAGCCGCACGCCACCGCGGTTGAGCGTGGCGTCGGACCGGCCGCTGATCGTGCACGCGCCGTCGTCGGTGAAGGTGATCCAGTCGCCGTGGCGCCACACCCCGGGGAAATGCTCGAAGTACGCCTCCCGGTACCGCGCCCCCGTCGGGTCGCCCCAGAACCCCACCGGCATCGACGGCATCGGCGCGGTGAGGACGAGTTCGCCGGTCGTGCCCGGCGGGACGGGGTGCCCCTCGGCGTCGAACGCTTCCACCGCGCACCCGAGCAGCGCACAGGAGATCTCCCCCGCCCGCACCGGCACGAGCGGCGAGGTGCCGACGAAGGCGGTGCACACGTCGGTGCCTCCGCTGATCGAACTGACCGGCACCCCGACGGTGTCGTGCACCCAACGGAACCCGGCGGCCGGGAGCGGCGCGCCCGTGGACCCGACCCACCGCAGCGCACGAGGTGGCGGCTCGATCCCCGCCTTGCGGCAGGCCATCAGGAACGGGGCCGAGGTGCCGAGGACGGTGGTGCCGGTGTCGGCCGCGAGCTGCCAGAGCGTGCCGAGGTCCGGGTGGCCGGGATCGCCGTCGAACAGGACGATCGTCGAGCCCGCGAGGAGCCCCGACACCAGGTAGTTCCACATCATCCAGCCGGTGGTGGTGAACCAGCAGAACCGGTCGTCGGGGCGGAGGTCCTGGTGGCACGTGAGCACCTTGAGGTGCTCGACGGTGATGCCGCCGTGCCCGTGCACGATCGCCTTCGGGAGCCCGGTGGTGCCCGAGCTGAAGAGGACGTAGAGGGGGTGGTCGGCGGGCACCGGCTCGAACGAGAGCGTGCGCGGGTCACCCGACCGGCACACCTCGTCCCACGCCACGCTGTCGGGCAGGTGTGCGCCGAGGTACGGCACCGACACCACGGCGCGCAGCCCGGGCAGGGCGCGACGCACGGTGGCGACCTCGTCGCGGCGATCGACCACCCGTGACCCGTAGCGGTACCCGTCGATGGCGAGCAGCACCGCCGGCTCGAGCTGGCCGAGCCGGTCGATGACCGAGCGGGTGCCGAACTCGGGTGCACAGCTCGTCCACACCGCCCCGATCGACGCGGTGGCGAGGAACGCGATCAGGGTCTCGGGGATGTTCGGCGCGTAGGCGGCGACGACGTCGCCCGCGCGCACCCCGAGCGTCCGCAGCCCCTCGGCGCACGCGGCGACCGACGCGGCGAGCTCGCCCCACGTCAGCTCGCTCTCGGGCCGGGTCTGGCTCCGTGCCACCACCGCCACCTCGTCCGCCCGGCCGAGCGCGCCGGCGAGGGCGTGCTCGGCGTAGTTGAGCGTGGCGCCGGGGAACCAGCGAGCACCCGGCATCGAGCGGTCGCCACCGGCGAGCACCCGCTCGGGCTGGTCGTGCCACCGGACCCCGAGCTCGGCGGTGACCGCACCCCAGAACGTCTCGAGGTCGGTGACCGACCATCGGTGGAGGGCGGCATAGTCGTCGAACCCGTGCAGCCGGGCGAAGCGTCCGGCGGCGGTGGAGTCCCACACGTCGTCCGGCGGGGTCCAGAGCACCTCGCCCCGGTCGGCCTCCCCCGCGCTCATCGCACCGGCAGCCCCAGCTCGCGGCTGATGACGAGCCGCTGGATCTCGCTCGTGCCCTCGCCGATCTCGAGGATCTTCGCGTCGCGGTAGTGGCGCGCGACCGGGGTCTCGTCCATGAAGCCGGTGCCGCCGAACACCTGCGTCGCGCTGCGGGTCGCGGCGATGGCGGCCTCGGAGGTGAACAGCTTGGCGACCGCTGCCGCCTGCTTGAACGGTCGACCCTGGTCGCGCAGCCACGCGGCGTGATAGGTGAGCGAGCGAGCGGCCTCGAGCGCGACCTGCATGTCGGCGATCCGGAACGCGACCGCCTGGTTCGCGCCGATCGGCCGACCGAATGCCTGGCGTTCGTTCGCGTAGGCGATCGAGTCGTCGACGCATCGCTGGATCACCCCGACGGCGAGCGCGCTGATGGCCACCCGCCCCTCGTCGAGCGCGTCGAGGAACTGGGCGAAACCCCGGCCCCGCTCACCGAGGAGGTGATCGGCGGGCACCCGGCACCCGCTGAACACCAGGCCGTGGGTGTCCGAGGCGTGCCAACCCATCTTCTCGTAGGCGGGCAACACCTCGAACCCGGGTGCGTCGGCGGGGACGACGATCGCGCTGATCTCGCCGGGACCGGTGCGGGCGGTGACGGTGACGATCGAGGTGATCGGCGTGCCCGAGTTCGTGATGAACGCCTTCTCCCCGTCGATCACCCACTCGCCGGTGGCCTCGTCGAGGGTGGCGGTGGTGCGGGTGCCGCCGGCGTCGCTGCCCGCGTCGGGTTCGGTGAGCCCGAACGCGCCGATGGCCCGGCCGCTGCACAGGTCGGGCAACCAGCGTTCCTTCTGCTCCTCGGTGCCGTACTTCGCGAGGGGGCTCGCGGCGAGCCCGACGCTGACGTCGAGGGTGATCGCGACGGACTGGTCGACCCGGGCGAGCTCCTCGATCGCGATGCAGAACGAGGTGAGGTCGCCGCCGGCGCCGTAGGGCTCGGGAACCGGGATCGAGAAGAGCCCGAGGTCGCCCATGGCATGGATGATCTCGACGGGCAGGGCCCGCGCCCGGTCCCACTCGGCGGCGTGCGGCTCGACCTCGCGGGTGGCGAAGTCGCGCACCATGGCGCGCAGCTGATCGTGCTCGTCGGTGAAGTAGGGGGACATGCAGCTCCTGGAGGGTCAGACCGGGGGAATGCCGTGGCGACGGTGGGCGAAGGTGCGGTCCTTCCCGCGGGCGTGGTCGATGCGCAGCACCAGCTCGCGGCGGAGGTCCTCGGGCTCGACGACCGCGTCGACGACGAGCTCGGAGGCGAGGCGGAGCAGGTCGACGTCGGCCTCGTAGATGCGGCGCTGCTCGGCGACGAAGGCCTCCCGCTCCGCGGGGTCGTCGATCGCGGCGATCTTGTTCGCGAAGACGGCGTTCACCGCGGCCTCTGGCCCCATCACCGCGATGCGGGCGGTGGGGAGTGCGAGGGTCGCGTCGGCGCCGAACGCGGGCCCGGCCATGGCGTAGAGGCCGGCGCCGTAGGCCTTGCGCAACACGACCGACACCTTCGGGACCGTCGCCTCGCTGACGGCGGTGATCATCTTGGCGCCGTGGCGGATGATTCCGGCCCGCTCGACCTGGGTGCCGACCATGAACCCGGGCACGTCGGCGAGGAACACGAGCGGCAGGTTGAACGCGTCGCAGCACCAGATGAAGCGGGCGGCCTTGTCGGCCGAGTCGCCGAACAGGACACCGCCGAGGTGGGCCGGGTTGTTCGCGACGATGCCGACCGGTCGCCCGTCGAGGAGGGCGAGCCCGGTGACGAGCTCGCGGGCGAAGTCGGGCTTGATCTCGAAGAAGCTGTGGGCGTCGACCAGCGCGTCGATGACCGCGTGGATGTCGAACGCGACGCTCTCCTTCGCCGGGATGTCGTCGGCGCGGAGCGTGCGCACCGGCTCCTCGGGCTCGTAGGCCGGCGGCTGCTCCTGCCAGTTCTGCGGGAAGTAGGTGAGGTAGGCGCGGGCCTGGTCGATCGCGTCGAGGTCGTCGCTCGCGAGGTTGTCGGCACAGCCCGACACCGAGGTGTGCATGCGGGCGCCGCCCAGCTCCTCGAGGGTGGTGACCTCCCCCACCACCATCTCGACCATCCGGGGCGAGCCGAGGTACATCGACGCGTTGCCGTCGACCATGAACACGACGTCGCAGAACGAGGGGATGTACGCGCCGCCGGCGGCGGAGGGCCCGAAGAGGCAGCAGATCTGGGGCACCTGCCCCGAGAGGCGGACCTGGTTGTAGAAGATGCGGCCGGCACCGCGACGCCCGGGGAACAGCTCGACCTGGTCGGTGATGCGGGCGCCCGCCGAGTCGACGAACCAGATCACCGGCACCTGTTCGGCGAGGGCGACTTCGGTGGCGCGCACGATCTTCTCGACGGTTCGGGCGCCCCACGAACCAGCCTTCACCATCGGGTCGTTGGCGACGACGACGACCGGCCGGCCGTCGACGGTGCCCCGCCCGGTGACGACGCCGTCGGCGGGGAGCGCCGGGTCGACGGCGTTGGCGAAGGCGCCGTCCTCGACGAAGGAGCCCTCGTCGACGAGCTCGGCGATGCGCTCGCGGGCCGTGAGCTTGTCCTGTCCCCGGAGCTTCTCGAGGCCGCGCGGATCGGGGTCGACGATCCGCCGGTGGATCTCACCGAAGTCGGTCACGTCCGCCAGTGTGGCACCGTCGACCCCCGTGTCGCCCGGGTCGCTCACGACCCGAGGAGGGCGAGCTCGGGCGTCTCGACGAGCTCGCGCAGCCCCGTGAGGAAGCGGGCGGCGTCGGCACCGTCGCACACCCGGTGGTCGAACGCGAGCGTGAGGTGGACGGTGGGACGGGCGACGACCTCGCCGTCGACGACGTGCGGGCGCGGTCGGATCGCTCCCACGCCGAGGATGGCCGCCTCGGGGTGGTTGACGATGGGGACGCCGTCGTCGAGGCCGAGCGCGCCGTAGTTCGAGATGGTGAACGTCGAGCCGGTGAGCTCGGCGGGGGTGAGGGACCCGGCGCGAGCACCTTCGACGAGGCGGGCCAGCTCGGTGGCGAGGTCGTGCACGGCGAGGTCGTGGGCGTCGTGCACGACCGTGACCACCAGGCCCCGGTCGGTGGCGGTACCGATCCCCAGGTGCACCCCGTTGTGCAGCCGGATCTCGGGGCCCGCCTCGTCGAAGGAGGAGTTGAGGACGGGGACGTCGCGCAGGCTCAGCACGACGAGACGACAGAGGAGCGCGAAGGGGGTGACGTGGGTGTCGAGCCCTCGGCGCTCGGCATGTGCGACGAGCAGCTCGCGGACCTCGAGCAGCCGGGTGCAGTCGGCGACCACCGAGGCGGTGGCGTCGGGGATCTCGGCCCGGGAGCGGGCGAGGTGCTCGGCGATGCGGGCCCGCACTCCGGTGACGGGGACGACGGTGGGTGCCGCGCTCGGCACCTGGCGCTCGGCGTCCGCGGCGGTCGATCGCTCACCGTTCCCGTTCTCGCGGGCGGCGGCTGCGGCCTCGACGTCGGCCCTGGTGACCACGCCTCCCGGGCCCGACCCGGGGACGAGGTCGTCGAGGTCGATACCGAGGCGCCGGGCGAGGAGGCGCACCGGCGGCTTGGTGATCGGCTTGCGGGGCGCGGTCCGGCGATGGCGCCCCGAGGCGACAGTTCCACGCCCGGAACGTCGGCTCCGGTCGATGCTCGGGTCGTGGCCGTAGCCGACGAGCGTGGGCTGGCGCGTGGTCCCCGGCTCCGGGGTGGCAGGGGGATCCACCACCCCGGAGGCCGGGGACGGGTCGCGCGCGTCCGCGGCGGCCGGAGCGATGCGGGCGAGGAGGCCGCCGACGGGGATGGTGGCGCCTTCGTCGCCACCGAGCGCGACGACGCGACCGGCGAAGGCCGACGGCACCTCGACCTCGGCCTTCGCGGTCTCGACGACGCAGATCGGCTGGTTCAGCTCGACGAGGTCGCCCACCTGCACCAGCCAGCTGACGATGGTGGCCTCCTCGAGGCCTTCGCCGAGGTCGGCGAGGAGGAAGTCGCGGGTGTCGGCCACCGGGGCGGTTCGCTCCGCGGCCGCGCGGTCAGGTGACATGGTCGTACTCCAGCGAGCACTCCACGGTGTCGAGCAGCCGGTCGACACCCGGTAGCCACTGCCCCTCGAGCCGGGTCGGCGGGTAGGGGGTGTCGAACCCCGATGCGCGCAGCACCGGTGCCTCGAGGTTCCAGAACAGCTCCTCCTGCACCCGTGCCGCGATCTCGGCCCCCATGCCGAGCGTGCGGGGCGCCTCGTGGAAGACGATGCACCGACCGGTGCGGGTGACCGACTCGGCGATGGTGTCGAAGTCGAGGGGGACGAGCGACCGCAGGTCGATGATCTCGAGGTCCCAGTCGTGCTCGGCGGCGGCGACGTTCGCCGCTTCGAGGGCGGTGGCGACGAGCCCGCCGTAGGTGACGACGGTGACCGTGTCGCCCCGGCGACGGACCGCCGCGGTGCCGATCGGTGCACCACGGGTGGAGCGGTCGACCGGCTCGCTCGTCCAGTAGCGCCGCTTCGGTTCGAGGTACATGACCGGGTCGTCGCACTCGATGCTGTCGCGGAGCAGCGAGTACGCGTCGGCGGGGGTGCCAGGGACGACGACCTTCAGGCCTGCGGTGTGGACCCAGTAGGTCTCGGTGGACTCGGAGTGCAGCTCGGGCGAGCCGATGCCGCCGAAGGAGGGCACCCGGACCGTGACGGGCATGCGCACGAGCCCGCGGGTCCGGGTGCGGTACTTGGCGAGGTGGGTGACGATCTGGTCGAGGGCCGGGAACGTGAAGCCGTCGAACTGGATCTCGGGTACCGGGCGGAAGCCGCGCAGCGCCATGCCGACCGCCGCGCCGATGATCGAGGATTCGGCGAGCGGCGTGTCGAAGCAGCGCTGGTCGCCGAATCGCTCCTGGAGGCCGTCGGTCACCCGGAACACGCCGCCCTGCCGGCCGACGTCCTCGCCGAACACGACGACCCGGTCGTCGGCCTCCATGGCGTCGGCGAGCGCCGCGCCGATGGCCTGCACCATCGTGAGCGACTCGACGGTGGGCTCGTCGGTGAGGTCGATCGACTCGGTGGCGCTCATCTCAGGCCTCCCGCTCGAGCTCCCGGCGCAGCTCCTCGCGCTGCGCGGCCAGGACGGGGGTCGGCTCGACGAACACGTGGTCGAACACCTCGGCGACCGGGGCGTCAGGCGCATCGACCACCGCGTCGCGGAGCGCGAGGCGGAGGTTGCGGGCCCGCTCCTCGGCCTCGACGCGCAGCTCGTCGTCCCACCGGCCGAGGTGGCGGAGGTAGGCCTCGCAGCGGTCGATGGGATCGCGTGCCCTCCACTGCTCGACCTCCTCGTCGCTGCGGTAGCGCCGCGGGTCGTCGGAGGTGGTGTGCGGACCCATCCGGTAGGTGACCGCCTCGACGAGTGTCGGGCCTCCCCCACGCCGGGCCCGCTCGGCCGCCGCGGCGACGACGAGGTGGCAGGCCACGACGTCGTTCCCGTCGACACGCACCCCGGGCATGCCGTAGCCGGCGGCCCGCGCGGCGAGGGTCGGCGCCCGGAACTGGTCGCGGGTGGGTGTCGAGATTGCCCAGCCGTTGTTCTGGACGTAGATGATGCAGGGCGCCTGTCGTACGGCGGCGAGGTTCAGCGCCTCGTGCCAGTCGCCCTCGCTCGTGCCGCCGTCGCCGACGAAGGCGACGGTGACGCCGTCGTCGTCCAACCACGTCGAGGCCATCGCCGCGCCCACCGCGTGGAGGGTCTGGGTGGCGATGCCGATGCTGATCGGGGCGATGCAGCGCTCGACGAGCCCGAGCCCGCCGTTCCACGTGCCCCGCCAGGTGAGCCCGAGCCCGCCCGGGTCGACGCCCCGGTGGAGGAAGACCCCCAGCTCGCGGTACTGGGGGAACAACCAGTCGCTGTCGCGGAGGGCCGACGCGCACCCGATCTGGGCGGCCTCCTGACCCCGAGCCGACGGGTAGAGGGCGATCTCGCCCTGGCGTTGGAGGTTGACGAACTCCTCGTCGAGGCCCCTCGTCGCCACCATGTCGGCGTAGAGGGCGGGGAGGAGGTCGAGCACCGGGGTGGGGTCGAGCCCCTCGACCTCCTGCGGTGTGCCGTCAGGGGCCACCAGCCGGATCGGCTCGGAACCCCTCTCCTCAGCACCCGTGTCCTCGGCACCCGTGTGGTGGAGCAGCACGTCGGCCATGGCAGGCTCACCTCGCTCTCGGACCTGCGCGGTCCGGTCGGTCCCTTCCCCCATGGTGAATGACCTGCGCCGCGAAGGAAACATCCTCGCGGGATATTCTGTGAACGATGCCACAGGCGAAGATCTCACCGACCGACATCGTGCTGGTCCGGGAACTCCAGAAGAATGCTCGGATCACGAACAAAGAGCTCGCCCGGCGGGCCGGCATCGCCGAGTCGACCTGCCTCGAACGGGTGCGGGCGCTCCAGCAGCGTGGGGTCATCCGGGGCTGGCACGCCGATGTCGACTTGGCCGCCATCGGCCGACCGATCCGCGTGCTGATCAGTGTGCGGCTCCAGCCGAAGACCACCGAGGCGGTGAACGCCTTCCACGACGCCGTGCTCGCCGCCGACGAGACCCTCGGCGTCGCGACCGTGGCCGGCATGGACGACTTCATCGTCGAGGTGGCGGTCGCCGACGTCGACCACCTGCGCGAGTTCCTCTTCGAGCACATCACGAACCAGCCGAACGTCACCGACACCCACACGGCGCTCGTGTACGACTACCAGCGCAAGCAGGTCGTCGACCCGATCGTCGAGGAGGACTGACCACCCCCGG